>NZ_JAUEYJ010000004.1:0-345120 GCF_032489615.1 Bradyrhizobium sp. SZCCHNR1051
GATTGCTACCGGCTGGAACGACATTTGCCGGAAGGGACTTTCACCCTCTCAAGAACCGCGCCTTTCCACGGCGCACCCTATTGCTGCTTCTCCCAGAACGAGAGCAGGCCCTGCGAGGCCGAGCCGCCGATCACGCAGGGGATGCCGACGGCGACCTGCCCCAGCGCCGCAGCCGAGACGCAGCCGAGCGCAAGGGCACCGACGCCGAGCTGTCCCCAGAAATCCATGTTGCGCCGGGCGTCAGAGCCCTTGGTCTTCAGCTCCTCGACCGCGGCGACGGCATCCTTGCGGACGGCGCCGAGCTGCACCGTATCGGCGGCCTCAACCACCTCCCTGAGCGGCTCCTTGACCGGTCCCGACTGCCGCGCCAGCTCCTCCCGGAGATAGTCGCGCAGGCTGGCATCGCGCACCGAGTAGCTGGCAAGCGTATAGCGCGCCATGCTACCGACGGTCAGCTTGTCGACCGTGTCGCGGCTCTTCGACCATGGCAGCATCTGCACGATGCGCTGGATCGGCACGCGCGAGCCGGTCGCGAAGTAATAACCCCAGAGGATGTCGAGCAGATCCTGGTGGGTCGCGTAGCTGAGCCGCGTGTCGAGCTTGCGCTCCTCCTTCTTGAACGGATTCTGCGTCAATGCGCCACGCAGCTTGTCCATCACGCCAGGCTTCGATTCCTCCAATGGGATGTCCATCAAGGTCGGCTGTGCGCCGCTGAGATAACCGTCGATCATCACGCGGCGGCCCGGCATCTTCGGCGCGACCTTGCGCATGAGATTGCGCCAGTCCGGCAGACCCGAATAGGCGATGGCCCGCACGACCACCCACTCCTCCTCGGGAGGCACGGGAAAGAAGCTGTTGACGAGCTGTTCGGCCTTGGCGGGATTGGAGCCGATCGCCCCCGCAATGAAGCCGAGATAGATGCCCGCGTTCTCCGGCTCCTTGAACGTCTGCGAGTGAAACAGCACCCGCACCGCCGCCGGCACATGGGCGTAGTCGGGTTTGGTGCGATAGTTGTAGATCCAATTCTGGACGACACCGAGCGACGCGCGTGGGTCGATCTCTGGGACGACCGCAGCAGCAAGGGCTGATTGAACGAAAGTGCAAGCGATGAGGGCCAAGGCGATCGCGCGCATGGTCTGCTCCCGACAAACGTTCGCCGCATCAGCATCTGCTGGCGCGTACGGATGAGGACGATGCTGCACGCCGTTTGAATCGACTCTGCGTCAATTCTGCGGCCGCGCTCGATTCCCCGCCGGTCACCCTTCGCAGGCGTGATCGCAGACCGCCAAGTCTCCACGGCTTCGACATGATTTGGCCGCCCACCGGCTCTTGCATCCCGGCATGACGAGCAGGCAGATGCGCGCATGTTGACCGCCCGAGACAGCCGTCACCGTGGAGACAGCAGATCGCGACATGTCGCATTGATCGTTGCGACGCTGTTGGTGGTGACGTCCGCGCCGCCGGCAGTGGCGGCCGAAGCCCTTGCAGTACAGGGCAATCGGCGCGTCGATGCCGACACCGTGCGATCCTATTTCCACACTGACGCCAACGGGCGCTACGACGCCGCCGCGCTCGACGCCGGCCTGAAGGCGCTGGTTGCGACCGGGCTGTTCGACGACGTGAAGATCAGCCGCGCCGACGGACGGACGGTGGTCCGCGTCTCCGAAGCAAAAGTGCTCGATCGCGTCGCCTTCGAAGGTAACAAGAAGGTGAAGGATGCGGAGCTCACGGGCGCGGTGCTATCAAAGCCGCGAGCCGGCCTGCAGCGCGCAACCGTCCAGGGCGACGTCGCCCGCATCATCCAGGCGTACCATCGCGCTGGACGCGACGACATCCGCGTCGTCCCGGAGATCATCGATCGCGGCAACGACCGCGTCGATCTCGTCTTCACCATCACCGAAGGCAAGAAGACGCCGGTCAGGGCGATCAACTTCACAGGCAATCGCGCCTATGGCGCCCGACAATTGCACGCGGTGATCAAGACCTCGGCCACCAACGTGCTGAGCTTCGTGACCGGCGGCAACGTCTACGACGCAGATCGCGTCAACGAGGACCGCGAGCTGCTGCGACAATATTATCGTAACCACGGCTACGCCGATGCCGAGGTTTCCAATGTGAGCGTCGACTATGACGCGACAAATAGCGGCTACAACCTCATCTTTGCGATCGAGGAAGGCGGACTTTATGAATTCGCTGCAGTCGACGTCTCCTGCAACGTGCAGGGGCTGGCGTGCGACCGCCTGCGCACATCCTTGCTGGTGCAGCAGGGCGACACGTTCGACCAGAGCAAGATCGACAAGACCTCCGAAGTCCTGGCGGCTGAACTTGGCAAGCTCGGCTTTCCGTTTGCGCAGGTCGAGCCCAGGATCAATCGGCATGCGCAGGATCGGCTGGCCGACGTCACCTTCCAGATCGAGCAGGGACGACGCAGCTATGTCGAGCGCATCGAGATCCACGGCAACACGCGCACGCGCGACGACGTGATCCGGCGCGAGTTCGACGTCAGCGAAGGCGACGCCTACAACAGGACGCTGATCGACCGCGCCGAACGTCGCCTGCGCAACCTCAACTACTTCAAGACCGTCAAGATCTCGACGCGGCCGGGCTCGGCCAGGGATCGCGTGGTGCTGGATGTCGAGGCAGTCGATCAGGCGACCGGCGACTTCAACGTCTCGGGCGGCTATTCGTCCACGGACGGATTGCTCGCCGAGGTGAAGATCGGTGACCGCAACGTGCTCGGCACCGGCAACACTGCGCAGGCCACCTTCACCTACGGCCAGTTCGCGCGCGGCGCCAGCCTGTCCTTCACCTCGCCCTACGCCCTCGGTCGAACGACACCTGGCATGGAGCTGTTCGCGCGACAGAGCATGGTCAGCACGTTCCAATCCTTCGGCAGCAATACCTATGGCGGTGCCCTCACCCTGGGCATGCCGGTCAGCGAGCAGACTGCCATGCTGTGGCGCTATTCGCTCTACGACCAAAGGGTGGTGCTCGCGCCGGGGATCTCGCCGGCGGCGGTGTCCCTCCCGGTCCGCCAGGCGGTCGCGGCCGGACGGCAGACGGTGTCCTCGCTCGGCAATACCGTCACCTACAGCACCCTCGACAACAACAAGACGCCGACCAGCGGCATTCGCTCACAGTTGACGCAGGATCTCGCCGGCCTCGGCGGCGACGTTCGCTTTTTGCGGACCACGGGCGACGTCCGCTACTATCGGTCCATCAACAGCGACCTGACCGGCATGGTGCGCGCGCAAGGCGGCTATATCACCGGATGGGGCGGCCAGCAGGCGCCGCTGCTCAACAGCTTCTTCGGCGGTCCCACCATGGTGCGCGGCTTCGCGCCGGGCGGCTTTGGGCCGCGCGATCTGACGCCGGGATCGACGATGGACAATGTCGGCGGCAGCCTGTTTTGGGCGACCACGGCGGAGCTGCAGGGCAACATTCCTGGATTGCCGCAGGAATACGGCCTGCGTGCATCGGCCTTCGTCGACGCAGGAACCGTGTTCGGCTATCGCGGCCCGACCCAGAATGTCCAGGTGGCAAACAGGAACGTGCTGCGCTCCTCGGTCGGCGTCGGCATGACCTGGGCATCGCCATTCGGACCGCTCACGGTCGACTATGCGGTCCCGATCAGCAAGGCGGCGTACGACGTCGTGCAGCCGCTCCGTTTCAGCGCCGGCGGCTTCTGAGCCGACACCGCAACATGGACGGAGCGCCGCGTCACGTCAGTACGGACTGTAGTAGTAACCGGGCGGGCCGTAATACGGGCGAACATAATATGGCCGCGGTGCGTAGTACACCCGCGGCGGCCCGTAATAGCCGGGTCCGGGATAATAGCCGGGCCCATAGTAATAGTAGTCGTCGTGCTGATGCGCGGCGATTGCGCCGATGGTGCCGATCATTGCCCCCATGATGGCCAAGCCGGCGGCTGGATTGCCCCTGTAGACGCGGCGATAGCGCCGGCGAGCGCTGAGATCGGTCAAATCGCCGGTTGTCGCCGTCGCGACCGCCGACTTGTTGGCCGGACCCGCCGGCCGCGCATGGGCTGGCGCCGGCGCGCTCGCCACCACGGCGATGGCCGCGACGGCCGCAATCGCGATTTTTCCACCGGCCGAAGGAGATCGATATTTCCCGCTGAACATGGCATCACCCTTCACTTCACTCGTTCCCAGATACAACATGCCCGGGCGTGCAGCTTGACCTGTGTCAACTCAGGACCAACCCGGCCATCAGGCGGCACGTACGCATCCCGCAATCGCGCTTAGACGCGACGTCACGCCCCCTGGTTCAACCCACCGCCGCATCGATTTCTGCGAACCGATGGCCGCCCGTCGGGAACCAATGGCTGCACACCGACGCCGTCCATCATGCCATCGGCAACAGGAGTCCTCATGCCTTCCAGACTGACACGCCCGATCTTCATCGCCGTCGCCACACTGTCGCTCGCTGCCTCGATGGCGAAGGCCGGCGACAGCGCGACCTCGCTGTTCAAGGTGGTGACCGTCAAGGACGAGATCGTCATCGGTCTCAATAGCGACGAGTTGGCGACGATCGGCGGCAGCGATGCCAGCGCCGTTGCGCGCGCACTGGCGCAGAAAGGCGACCTCGCGGCCTGGCAGTACAACGTTCATCGCGGCCCGAACGGCGAGCTGCAGATGACGCCTTCGGCCAAGATCGGTTTGCTGTCGCATGCCTCGCTGCGCGTCGAGCCCTACAGCACCACTTATGTCGTGACGCCGCATCCCTGAGGGAAAACGATTGTCCGACCGGCGCTCGTACCCGTCGACGACGGCACGAGCGCCGGTCGTGCCGGCCGTTAGCTCTCGCCCCGACGGTCCGATCGCACGGCCCCATCGCATTTCCTGGCGATCCTGTCGGTGGAAAACCCGTAGACCACGGCCAGCCGGTCCAGGCACTCCTTGAAGCGCCGGGCGAAATAATCATTCCAGCGCTGGCTGGCGAGCCCCCGCTTGTGTCCGATCTGCTCCATGGTCAGGCCGTGCACCAGGACGTCATGGGTGATCGCCGCCCCGTCGGCGCCGAGCTCGCGCTCGGCGCGGTTGAGCCGCAGCACCGCCTGCCTCTGGCCTTCGGTGACCGGCTCGCGCCCACGGGCGCCGTCGACGTGCTCGCGCGAGGGATCGATCGCCTGCGGGCCCCGCTCGGCCCGCTCCCAATCATTCTGGAACGCCCGTCCGGCCCGGTATTGGGCGTCATCCAGCTGCTTGTGCGCGTGCAGCCGGCCGAGCGGGTCGCTGCGGACCGATCGCAACGCGACGATCTTTTCGCCGGGCTCGAGCGCCAGCGGATCGTCGATCTCTACGGGAATCACGTCTGCATTTCGCGGCAGGTCGTGAGCTCTCCGGTCGTGGGTCTTGGACATGCGATGGGGCTTGCTGCGTCTGGGGCGCGCCATGTCTCGTCTCCGGAAAATGGATGGGGTCAGTTCGGGTCGGGTTTGCCGCGCTCTACGCGGCGGCGACCAGCCGCAGGATCAAAGGGCCGGCGGAGCGCACGGCGGTCTCCTCGGGCGGAAGCCGCGTGAGATGGTAATGCGGCGTGCAGTAGCAGGAGCCGGGCTGGCGCGGATGACCGCAGAAGGTGATGGGATCGTCGTCCCGGTCGCCTCCATAGGGGTAGCGGCAATCGTTGCGTTCGAGCTGGTCGAGGGACAGCAGGCGCGGGCTGAGGCCGACGCAGCGCAGCCTGACCGGCGCGGCAGGCTTCGGCGGGGACGGCATCGGCCACGCCGCCGCGTCCGGGCTTCGCCGCCGGGTTCGGGTCGCCGCGGACATCGGCCGGGGCTCGGATCGAGCGGCTTTCGGCCTGCCCGGCGCCACCAGCCCGATCCGCTTGCCGCGGCCAAGCGTCGCGTTCCGCGTATAGGCGGTTCCGAACTGCGCATTGAGGGCGCGCGCGATCTCGGCATAGGACCGCCCCTGGGCATGAAGCTCGCACAGCATTTTGGAATGTTGGTCTGGCCAATCGGTGGATTGCATTCTCGCCTCTTCCTTCTGGGTCGGGGCCGCCGGACCCGCCGGCTCACCCGACGGCCAAATCTTCCGATATTCCGAACAAAAAGTCAAGCTTGAGTTCTGATTATTCGAAACATATAATCCCTTCCGAGATTCGCAAAAGAGGTCAAAGCCATGTTGGACGTCGCCATGATCGAGCGTGCACTCGAGAAGCCAGGAAAGACGAAAGGAGGGTTGGCCCGCGCCATGGGCGTGCGGCCGGGCGCGGTCTCCGAGATCCTCGGCGGCCAGCGCCTGATCAAGGCGGCCGAGATTCCGCTCATTACGGAGTATCTCGAGCTCAATTCGGTCCCCGTCATGGGACGGGTCGGCGCCGGCTCGGTGATCGAGCCGGATTACGAGCAGGTGCCGGTCGAGGGCCTCGGCGAGGTCGCCCTGCCCTTCCCGATCTCCGAGGAGACCATCGCCTTCGAGGTCTCCGGTGATTCGATGCTGCCGAAATATGAGAATGGCGACGTGATCGTGGTCTACCGCGAGCAGCGCCACCCGCTGTCGAGCTTCTACGGCGAGGAGGCGGTGGTACGCCTCAAGTCCGGCGAGCGTTACCTGAAGACGATCGAACGCGGCAAATCGCCGTCCGTGGTCAATCTGAAGAGCTTCAACGCCAAGCCGATCGTGGGGGTCAAGCTGGACTGGATCGGCGAGATCTTCGTCACCCTGCCACGCGGCCAGATCTCGCGGATCCGCGCCAAGGCGGCCGCCAAGTCGCGCGCCCGCGCGGCGAACAAGTAAGACTCGAGACCGGATGCGGGGGACGCCGAGGCGCTCCCCCTGCATCCCCCCTCCAGGCCCCCTCCAGGGAAGGGTGGGCACCGCGCCTGTGGCGCCGTCGTGATCAACAATTCTGAGCGACATATGGGGATGTGCGTCCTTAGCCTCGCGGCGCCCAGGCGTCCGAGTGATACAGTGGTCTCACCCTCTTCAAACGAGAGGGTGCAGGGAAGGCCGGACCTCGACTGAGGCCCGTGGCCCGCCTGCTCAAAAAACGCAGGCGGCAGGTACCACAGGTCCAGCCGGAACGATCCGGCCCTCCCTGCGCGATGGTTTTCACGGCTGCTTCGCGTTCTCCCCGGTGCGCCGGGCTTGTTGGTCACCGTCACCCACGCGGCGCTGTCAGCGCCGGCGCAGGCTTGATACCGGCATCGGAGTATCAGGACCACGCGACTTGACCGTACGAGCCGGTGTTGTTCGTCGGCGCGAATGACCACGCTGCAAACCGGCTCGCCCATCACTCCCCGCCTCCACGTGTCGTGACGACCGCGATACGCCCCTCTCCATGAGGCGGGATGCGCGTAGACAATCATGAATTCTGAAAAAGAGAAAGAAGAATTTTTCGGCCCGGCGGGCCAGACCGGGGCAATGCGTTGAAGCCTCGCCCAAAACAAGCGTTTCCGCACACATCGTCTGCAGGCGATCGAATGCCATGAACGGACCATCGTGCGGGCGCATCGACCCTGATTTGCCCGACGGGCATGACGCCTTGCCACCAGCCGCGCCCGGCGCCCGGATCAGTCCTCGACCCGCAGCTCATCGCCATGGACGTAGCAGTCGGCATTCGGAGGCGGCGGTGGGACAGGCTGGTCTTCCGCTATCTCGGCTCCAAGCGGGGACCCGCCCCGACGATACACGCGCCCGCCAGCGAGCCGGACCTGCTGCGCCGTCGCCTCATCGCCGATATCCGGCCGACGTTGCCGACGTCGCGCAAGCGGATTGATCCCGATCAAGGACCAGGCGCCGCGCCGGAGCAAACTCATCGTCAACCTGTGGCTGCACAGGCGGGACATGGGGAAACGCCATCATGGGAAACGCCATGCGGAGATATCTTCTTGCCTTTACCTTGGTGATCGCCGCACTCGGCTTTACGTCGTCGGCGCGTGCGGGATGCTGGCCGAACGAAAACTTCCACCTCGTGTGCTGGCTGGATACCTATGGAACGGCGTGCGAAGCGCACCACGCGCTGACCAGCGTCAGAGCCGTGCTGTATCCAGAGCCGCGCTACTCGTACTATGAATTCGAGGTTTCGCACTGGTGGACGGCCCACAAGACCGTGGCCTGTCCGCCGAATCAAAAGACGACGTTCAGCGGTGTCTGGGACCGGGAAACCGGAAAGGCGGAGGAAACGGCGACCACCGGCATTTCGTCGGTGACGAGGCGAGTCTATTGCAGCAACAATCCCTGGACGGGCCAGGGGCCGCCGACGGTGCCGATCTGCTCATATCCGGCCGATGATCCGAACGTGGGACTGCCCGTCACCTCGGCGATGCTCACGCAAAGCCAGCGAGACGATCTGCTTCGCGTTCAGGAGCCGTTGCATACCCGTTGCCAGCAGATCAAGCCACTCGAGGACGAGGTGTCGTGGCTGAACGGCCGCCCCATCGTCGAGGTGGTCGCGTCCCATCATGAATATCAGAAGCTCGAATGGCATCTGTGGTTCATGGACTTCGGCGAGTTCGGACCGTGGCATGAGGTCGCGGCACCGAAGCCGAAGGGCCCCTTGATCTGGAAGGGCACGACCTATACCGAGCGCCGCATTGCGACATCGAGGCACAGATATTGGCTGAACAAGCCCGGCCGCTGGAAGGTGGTTGCGAAGCCGAAGCCGACCGCGGCGGCGGCGCAGGGGATCCCCATCAGCGTGACCACCGAATGTCCCGGCGCGACGTTCAACGTGCAGTGATGGGCGATCACGCGGTCCTCATGGCGTGCGGGAACATGCTTCCGCACGCCACGTCACATCGCCTGGACTATTTCTGCGGCCGATGCCGGTGTGGTCATGGCCGCGCAGGCGGAGGATGGAGTCGGCTGAGGCGAGGGTGGACCGAATCAGCCTTGACAAAATTCTGATTTAAAGAAATAATGGAGCATCACAGTCAGCCGAAGGCGAACCGGCGCTCCATGCAGTATTTCGTCGTGATGATCGACTACGGCCGGCGCGGACGCGAGGCCGTGGTCGATCCTGAAATGACCCGGCGCGACGTCGTTGCGCGTATCGCGTCGGGGGAATATTCGAACGTCAGCTTCATCCACGAGATCGTCGACCGGTCGGTTGCGGACGTCACGGCCGATATCATGTCCGAAGCCGCCCTGCCCGAGATCGATGGGCGGGACGCCGACCTGCAGGCGGTCCAGTTCGATCACCTTCGCGATCTGCGCAAGCACGAGCAGGTTTGACCGGACTGCGCCGGCCCGTGCCACATGGTGCGGCGACGACGAAACAGGTGAGCCGGCACCTGCAGCAGGCCCCCCCCGGAAGGGCACGTCGGATCAGACCAGAAAGACGGTCGAGCCGGTCGTCTTGCGCGCCGCGAGATCGGCGTGTGCCCGGGCCGCGTCCTTGAGCGGATAGGTCTGATTGACCTCGATCTTCACCGCGCCCGACTTGACCACGTCGAACAGCTCGTTGGCCATCGCGACCAGGCTCTCACGCTTGGCCGCGTAGGTGAACAGCGTCGGCCGGGTCACGAACAGCGAGCCCTTTTGCGCGAGCAGCCCGAGATTGAGCGGATCGACGGCGCCCGAGGACTGGCCAAACAGCACGGCGTAGCCGAGGGGCGCGAGGCAATCGAGCGACTTCAGGAAGGTGTCCTTGCCGACGGAGTCATAGACGACAGGCACCTTCTTGCCGCCGGTGATCTCGCCGACGCGCGCGACGAAGTCCTCGCGCGTATAGATGATGGTATGCTCGCAGCCATGCGCCCTGGCCAGCTGCGCCTTGTCATCGCTGGATACGGTGCCGATGACGTGAACGCCGAGATGCTTGGCCCACTGGCCGAGGATGAGGCCCACACCGCCGGCGGCGGCATGCAGCAGGATGGTCTCGCCCGCCTTGACGCGGTAGGTCTGCCGGATCAGGTACTGGGCGGTCAGGCCCTTGAGCATCATCGCCGCGGCGGTCTTGTCATCGATGTCATCGGGCAGCTTCAGCAGCAGCGCGGCCGGCATCAGCCGCGCCTCTGAATAGGCGCCGAGCGGCGACGAGCCGTAGGCGACGCGGTCGCCCACCTTCAGGTCCGTCACCCCTTCGCCCAGCTCCTCGATCACACCGGCGCCCTCGCTGCCCAGTCCGCTCGGAAGCTGGACCGGATAGAGCCCGGAGCGATTGTAGATGTCGATGAAGTTGAGCCCGACCGCCGTATGGCGGATGCGCGCCTCGCCGGGGCCGGGCTTGCCGACCTCGATCTGCTCCCAAGCGAGGACCTCGGGACCGCCGGTCTTGTGGAAACGAATGGCGTTCGTCATGGGTTGTCATCCTCCCTGTCGGATTGCGCGACGCCGCGCCGCCCGGCCGCGCCGGCGCCGTTGCGGGCCGTTCGAGCCCTTGTTCTTCCGCGGCCGAACCTCGGTCATCCGTAGCCGCTGTCGGCTCGGTTTGGCAATCGGCTTTGCCAGCCGGCACAGGAACAACGTTTGCCGTTCCAGCGTTCATGGCCATAGGCATGGAGTCCGAGCCCATGGCGCCCAAACGACGCAGCGCAGCGGTCAATCTGGCCATGCTGATCGAGCTGGCCTCCCACACCTTCATGGGCATCGCCATGGGGCTCGGCTTCGCCTTCGCGCTGATCCAACTGGATGCGTTCGGCGTCTCGACCCTGATCGCCCACAGTCTCGATCCGCATGTGACGTTCGTGATCTTCGTCGGTGTGTTGACGCTGTCCTTTGCTGTCGGCGCAACGCTGACGGGATTCGTATTCACGATGATGGAGGAGAGATAGACCCGACGCACGCCGATGACTGCGTGGCGCTCGCAGCTGTCATATGCGCGTCGCGCAAACCATGCAGATGGACGGCAGGTTCGACCGGCGCGGAGATGACGAAATGGCCGGACTGCTGGATGCAGGCGATCCGCGGCTTCGCGAGGTCGGCCTCGGATCCGTGGGTGATGCCACGCCATTGGGTGCGCGGCCCTCATGAACGGCTGGCTTGCTCTGTTCGCGGCGGGAGCTCTCGAGATCATCTGGGCGCTCGGCCTGAAGCATTCCGACGGCCTGACGCGCTTCTGGCCCAGCGTCGCCACCGTGATCGCCATTCTGCTCAGCTTCGCGATGATGTCGCTCGCGCTGCGCTCACTGCCGTTTGGCACCGCCTATGCGGTATGGACCGGGATCGGCGCGGCCGGGAGCATTCTCGCCGGCATGATCCTCTACAGCGAGCCGGCGGATCCGACGCGGCTGTTCTGCCTCACGCTGATCATCACCGGCATGATCGGGCTGAAGCTGAACTCGCCGGTCTGACACGGGCGACGATCTCCGGCAGGATCGCGAGAGTTCGACGCTGCCGAACACGGCGAGGGCGAGCACGAACGGCAGCAGATGATAGAGCGCACGGAAGATCAGCAGCGCCGCCAGCAGGCGCTCCTGGTCAACGCCGCCCAGGCCGAGCAGGATCGTCGCATCGAACAGGCCGATGCCCGCCGGGGCATGGCTGGCAAATCCAAGCAAGGTCGCGGCAATGAAGACCGCCATCAGCCGCGCGAGGTCGATGCCGAGTTCCGCCGGCATGAGGACGTACATTGCCAGCGCCGCGGCGCCGAGCTCGAACAGGCCGACCACGATCTGCAGCAGTACAGCGGGCCCGGACGGCAGTCGAACGGGCCAGCGCGCACTTCGCCGCCCGGGCCAGCTCCACACGACGAAGGCGGCAACGGCGCAAAGCAGTGCCGCGGCAACGAGACGGTTGATCGCCGGCGGCCAATACTGCACCCAGCCGAAGGCGTCCGGATCGATCATCAAGCTAAGGCCGAGCGCGGTGAGATTTCCGAGCCAGAAGGTCAGCCCGGTGAGGAAGCTGATATTGGCGATGTCGATCGCACCGAGCCGGTACGGCGCGTAGATCCGATATCGAACCAGCGGTGAGATCAACGCGACCGCGCCGATGCCGTGCGCAATCGGGTAGCTCGTGAAGCTGCCGAGCGCGGCCGCGCGATAGGGAATGTCCCGCCGGCCAATCGTCCGCAACGCGAACACGTCGTAGAGCGTGAGGCTGGCGTAGGAGAGGACGATGAACGCCAGCGCCATCGCGATCAGATGAAGGTCCGTGGCCTCGACGATCGACAGAACATGAGCGAAGTCGAGCTTCTTGACGGCGCGTGCCAGGACATACACGGCCACAGCCGCAATCGAGAGGCTCAGGGCCAGTCCGCCCAGGCTGCGCAACCAGATTCTGCGGTTCGACTGCAGCGGCGAAACGTCGGTCAGGTCAGCCATTCAACGTGTTTCGTTTCAAACATGCGCCGGCCGATTCGAGCAGGACGATGGCGCCGTTTGACACACCGATGTGACAGAGGCGTTACCGTTGTGCGCCGCCCACACACCTTAATTATCTGTTAACGCCGGACGATCGTTCACCGCTACCAACACGGCGAGCTGCAATGCAGCACCACATTCGCGATCATTCAAATTTGAATTAATCGCCGGCGGGTTCGAGCGTAATGACGTGAACCGTATCAGTACGGATGCATGAAGGTCGCATCTTCGTCACGCGGACTTTCTAAGACGGGTGCGGGACGTCAACATTCGAGGCAGCATGAACGCGGAAATCGAACACGAGCTCACGCCGGACCAATGGGAAACGCTGAAGGCGCTTCGCATTCCCGCGCGTGAACGCCGCAGGCTGAACGGCGTGATTGTCGACGAGCTCACTGCATTTGGACTCGTCGCAATCGACAATGGCGCCGCGACGCTCACCGTCGCCGGGCGCAAGGTTCTCATCAGAGGATCCTCACGCCTGCTCGACGTCGCAGCCTGATCTTTCGGAGCCCGGCCTTCCCTTTTTGAAGAGCCGCGCGCCGAATTCACCACAAGGATTTCCGCGCGCGCTCGGGCCACTCGCGATCGTACGCCGCGCCGTCGATATCGTTGGCCGTCATCGCCGCAAGAATCTGTCCCGGCGTCGGCAGTTGCTGTGGGTCGACGCGCTTGTCCGGGTTCCAGAGATCGGCACGAACGATCGCGCGGGCGCATTGGAAGTAGATCTCTTCCACCGTCATGACCAGGACGGAGCGCGGCAGCTTGCCTTCCATCCGGAACGACTCCAACAGATCGGGAGCGGTCGACAGGTGACCATGCCCGTTCACACGCAGCGTATTGCCCGATCCCGGAATCAGGAACAGCAGCGCGATCCGCGGATCGCGCACAACGTTGCGCAAGGAATCCACGCGATTATTGCCGCGGCGATCCGGCATCATCAGCGTCTTGTCGTCATGGATGCGGATGAAGCCGGGAAGATCGCCGCGCGGCGAACAGTCGAGACCTTCGGGACCACACGTCGCCAGCGCCACGAAAGGCGACTTCTCGATCATGATCCGGTAGTGCGGCGTCACGCGATCAGCCACCTTCGCCGTCGATGCGAGCCCCGTCTCGCCATAGATCGCCTCGAGCTGCTCAATCGTGGTGATGATCGACATGGCCGCTTCCTCCCTCGGATCCGATCGGTTCTGCGTCGATCGGCCGCTTGATGATTTCCGCCAGCCTGCGACCGTGCGGCTCGGGATCGCCGACATTGACGATCGTTATGTCCGCCACGGCGTCTTCGCTCACCGCCCGGTGAAGACGCTCGCCGATATCGCCGTCGCTCGGACGGTGCCGCTTGCCGAGCCGTTCGGCGAGAACATCCGCCGGCGCAGTGATGGCGACGACGATGACGTCGGCATAGTCCCGGCGCGCGGCGGGAATAATCGTTCTCGAGACGTTCACGACCACGGTGCGGCCGGCCAGGATGTCATCCTTGATCGCGCGCGGCACGCCGTAGTCATGTCCGTGGGCCTCCCAATGCAGCGCGAACTCACCGGCGCCGAGCGCCTCACGAAAGGCGGACGCGCTCATCTCGAGATTATCCTCGAAAGCCGAGGCCTCGCGCGTGACGATCCGCCGCGGAAAAACGATCCGGTCATCGCTGGCGCATTCGCGGCGCGCCACGTTGAGCAAGGTGTCCTTGCCCGCGCCGCTCGGCCCGACCACCAGGATCAGGCGGCCGGGACCGAGCTTCTCGGATGTCTTCGCCGATGCAACCTCGGTTCCGCTCATGCCACCCGCTGCCCTTCCCGCCAGACGCTGCGCACGACCGACAACTGGCCCGCGACATGAACACGGATCAAGTCCGCACGCTTGCCTGCGGCGATCTCACCGCGATCATGCAGGCCGACGGCATCGGCGGGCGCCTTGGTGACGGTGCGGACGGCTGCGGCAAGATCGATGGAGGGCACCCGCTGCGGCAATTGCAGCGCGCCCATCAGCAGGCTCGACGGTACGTAGTCCGACGACAGAATGTCGAGCAGGCCCTCGCGAGCGAGGTCCACGGCGGCGATATTGCCGGAGTGAGACCCGCCGCGCACGACGTTGGGAGCGCCCATCAGAATGCTGATGCCCGCCTGGTGAAGGCCCCGCGCGGCTTCGATCGTGGTTGGAAACTCCGCGACCGCGATGCCGTCCTTGATCGCGTCCGCGACGTTCTCCTCAGTGGTGTCGTCATGACTGGCCAGGGGCACGTCATGGGTCTTCGCCAGCGCAACGATGTCGCGCATGTTCGGCGCCGCATAGGCCTGTTGATAGGCGAATCGCCGCGCGAACATCACGTCGAGCTCTGCATCCGTCTTGCCGCCGCTTTTGCCGCGATAGTAGTCGCGCAGCTTGCCTTCGTCGCGAAACTGGCGCTGCCCGGGCGTATGATCCATCAGCGACATCAGCCGCACATCCGGGCGCCCGGCCAGCTGCCGCGCCTCCTCGACTACGGTCGGCATCGGCACCTCGCAGCGCAGATGCAGAAAGTGATCGGACCGCAGCAACCCGCCGTCGCGCGCCGTCGCGATCGCATCCGCGAGCACATTGGCCTGGCCGTCGACGCCCTCGGCGCCCTCTTCGCTCCACACCCGCAGCGAATCCAGCACCGTCGTGATGCCCGCGGTCGCAAGCTGCCCGTCATAGGAAATGACGGCAGCAACGGGATCCCAGTAGACTTTCGGGCGCGGCACGAAATGCGCTTCAAGGTGATCAGTGTGCAGTTCGACCAGGCCGGGCATCAACAGGTCGCCGCCGGCATCCAGGCTGCCAACCGGCGCTGCCCCCTCGCCCAGTTCGGCGATCCGGCCTCCCGCGATCGCCACCCAGCCCTGCTCGACGACGCGGTCGGCGAGGACCAGCCTGGCATTTCCTATCACGAGATCGGACATGTTCGCGCTCATCTGCAATTTGTCCCTTTACGCCGCCGCGGCGAATGTCATGACGTCGACCATGCGATCCGCAATCTGGGCGCGGATCTCGTCATCATGCACGATCGCGAGCATCGCCACTCCGTCCTTCTTCTTGGCTGCGATCAGGTCGACCACGACCGCGCGGTTCGCCGCATCGAGCGACGCGGTCGGCTCGTCGAGCAACAGCACCGGAACTTCGGAGATGAAGCCGCGTGCGATGTTGACCCGCTGCTGCTCGCCGCCCGAGAAGGTCGACGGCGGCAGCGACCACAGCCGCTCGGGAATGTTCAGCCGTCGCAGCAGCCCACCTGCCCGCACCCGCGCATCGTCGCGCGGCAAGCCGGCCGCGAGCAGCGGTTCGGCAACGACATCGAGTGCAGGGACGCGCGGCACCGCGCGCAGGAACTGGCTGACATAGCCGATGGTCTGCCGCCTCGCATTCAGGACCAGGCGCGGCTCGGCGCCGGCGAGATTGGTCATCTCGCCCTGGTGCCGGACGCCGATGCGGCCGCCATCGCAACGGTAATTGCCGAAGATCATCTTCAGGATCGACGACTTGCCCGCGCCCGACGGTCCCGACAACACGACGCATTCGCCCGCCTTGACCTGGAACGACACGCCGCGCACCACGGGCAGCGATATGCCGCCCTGCAGATGCATGGTGAAGGTCTTCTCTGCACTTTCGACATCGATCATCACGGTCATCGCATTGGGCTCATTGCATCATGGCGGCAGGATCGAGGATACGAGGAGCTGCGTGTAAGGCTCGCGCGGATCGTCGAGCACCTGGTCGGTGAGACCGGTCTCGATCACCCGCCCCTCCTTCATGACCATCACACGATGAGACAGCAACCGCGCCACGGCCAGATCGTGGGTCACGACGATGGCGGCGAGCCCAAGCTCGTTGACGAGGCTGCGCATCAGATCGAGCAGGCGCGCCTGCACGGACACGTCGAGTCCTCCGGTCGGCTCGTCCATGAACACGAGCCTGGGCTCGGTCACGAGATTGCGCGCGATCTGCAGCCGCTGCCGCATGCCACCGGAATAGGTCCGCGGCGCATCGTCGATGCGGGCGACGTCGATCTCCACGCGCGCGAGCCATGACGAGGCGGTCTGCCTGATCCGACCATAGTTATTCCAGCCGACCGCCATCAGCCGCTCGCCAACATTGGCGCCCGCCGAAACCGCCATGCGCAGGCCTTGCGCCGGGTCCTGATGGACATAGCCCCAATCGGTGCGGAACAGAAAGCGGCGTTCGGCCTCGCCAAGCCCGGCAAGATCGCGCAGCACCCCGTCGCGCATCCGATAGGAGACGCGGCCCGCTGTCGGCGCCAGTTGCGCCGACAACATCTGCAAGAGCGTCGATTTGCCCGAGCCGGACTCCCCGACGATGGCGAGCACCTCGCCGGGATAGAGCACGAAGGAGACATCGCGGCACGCCGCCAACCGGCCATAGCTCTTTGCAAGCCCTTCGGCGACGAGCAGCGGCTGATCGGAGGCTCTGATCATCTCAGCCATGGGCGCTCTCCCTGTGCGGGGCGGCGCTCTGCGCGCCACGATGTCCGGACGCCTGGCGGCCCTCGCAGTAATCGGTATCGGAGCACACGAACATGCGGCTGCCCTTGTCGTCGGTCACGATCTCGTCCAGATAGGAATCCTCCGCGCCGCACAGCGCGCAGGGCGCGTCGAACTTGTAACGCGTGAACGGATGGTCCTCGAAGTCCAGCGAGACGACCGACGTATAGGGCGGAATGGCGTAGATTCGCTTCTCGCGTCCCGCGCCGAACAATTGCAGCGCCGGGCAATTGTCCATCTTGGGATTGTCGAACTTCGGCGTCGGCGACGGATCCATCACGTAGCGCGCATTGACCTTGACCGGATAGGCGTAGGACGTCGCGATGTGACCGAAGCGTGCGATGTCCTCATAGAGCTTCACGTGCATCAGGCCATATTCGGCCAGCGCATGCATGCGGCGGGTCTCGGTCTCGCGCGGCTCGAGAAAACGCAGCGGCTCCGGGATCGGCACCTGATAGACCAGCACCTGCCCCTCGTGAAGCGGCGCCTCGGGAATGCGATGCCGGGTCTGGATCACGCTCGCCTCTTCCGTCGACGTCGTGGTCGCGACGCCCGCGGTCTTGGCGAAGAACTTGCGAATCGAGATCGCATTGGTCGTATCGTCCGAGCCCTGGTCGATGACCTTGAGCACGTCGTCGGGACCGAGAATGGCGGCGGTGACCTGCACGCCGCCGGTGCCCCAGCCATAGGGCATCGGCATCTCGCGGCTCGCGAACGGCACCTGATAGCCCGGAATCGCGATCGCCTTCAGGATCGCGCGGCGGATCATCCGCTTGGTCTGCTCGTCGAGATAAGCGAAGTTGTACGTCGGCGCGTTCATTCCGCAGCTTCCTTCAATTCAGGAGCGGCATTGGCCTCGGCGAATTCCAGGCGCAGCTTGCGCAGCAGGCCGAGCTCGGACTGGAAGTCGACATAGTGCGGCAGCTTCAGATGCTCGACGAACCCGGTCGCCTGCACATTGTCGGAGTGCGACATCACGAACTCCTCATCCTGCGCCGGTGCAACCATATCCTCGCCGAGCTCGCGCGCGCGCAAGGCTCGGTCGACGAGGGCCATCGACATCGTCTTGCGCTCGCTCTGCCCGAAGGCGAGACCGTAACCGCGCGTAAAGCACGGCGGCTCGGTGGCCGACCCCTTGAACTGGTTCACCATCTGGCATTCGGTCAGCTCGACCGATCCGAGCGGCACCGCAAAGCCGATCTCCTCGGCCAAGAACTCGACCTCGACTTCGCCGAAGCGGATTTCGCCGGCAAAGGGATGGTTGCGGCCATAGCCGCGCTGGGTCGAGTAGCCGAGCGCGAGCAGAAATCCCTCATCACCGCGTGCGAGATTCTGCAACCGCAGATCACGATCGGCGGGAAAGCCTAGGGGATCGCGGGTGAGATCGCCGACCGGCGCGCCAACCTCGGCTTGCGGCGACGGCTCGATCAAGCCGTCCTGGCCGAGAATGTCGGTGACACGTGGCGTCGGCGCATTCGGCGCCTCGGCACGGGCCGGCGGCTCCGGCTCGGCGCCTGCCGCCAACTGCGGATCGAGCAGCCGATGCGTATAGTCGAAGGTCGGCCCGAGCACCTGGCCGCCGGGAATGTCCTTGAAGGTCGACGAGACGCGCCGCTGCACCCGCATCGCACCGGTGTCGACCGGCTCGGTCGCACCGAAGCGCGGCAGGGTCGCGCGGAAGGCGCGCACCAGGAAGATCGCCTCGATCAGATCACCCCGCGCCTGCTTGATTGCGAGCGCCGCGAGCTCGCGGTCGTACAGCGAGCCTTCGCTCATCACGCGATCGACGGCAAGCCCCAACTGCTCGGAGATCTGCACCAGCGACAGCTCCGGCACGTCGCGATCACCCCGGCGCTCATGCGCCAGCAGCCGGTGCGCGTTCTCGATGGCGCGCTCGCCACCTTTCACGGCGACATACATGCCTTACTCTCCTGCGGAAACGAGTCGTGTCGTCCGCGGGATGGCGACGATGGACGAGCCATCGACCAGCACCACATCGACACCACGCGGAAACAGCTTCTCATTGATCGACAGCCGCTCGAACAGGTCGGCGGGCGCGACCGTTGCACGGAACAATGTCGTCCCGTCGATGCCCGGACCGCGCAGCTTGAACGCCGGCCCTCCGGACAAGCTCGGCACCTGCAGGATCAGCGTCGTCGAGCGATCGGGGTACTCAGCACTGCCGAGCGCGAATGAATTCAGATCAGGCAGCGCTTCGGGGTCTGCCGCCACTGCAAAGCAGGCGAGCGCGGCATTGGCGACGATCGGCGCCCCGGTGTGAAACTTGAGCCAGGCGCCGACCTCGGGCGTGCCGGCGAGCGGCGCATCGAGCCAGATCGGCGTATCGTGATCGAACAGAGTCAACGCGATCGCGGCGGCACCAGGCATCAAGGACGAGGGCCGGCCGACATTGACCTCGACCTGCCGCACATTTCCCGGACGCGCCATGGCCTCCATGACGGTACGGAAGGTCGATTGCGCGGACAGGACATTGTCGGCGAAACCAGGCTGCAGATCGGAAGCGGCGGCAGCCATCAGCCTTCTCCTCGCACCATCGTATAGAAATCGACACGCGTGGCCGCAGCCTCCTCTGCGCGGTGCTCGCGCGAAGTGCGCATCTGCGCCTGCAGCGGCGCAACCACCTGCGTCTCGATCGATCGCGTGTGGCTTGATGACTGGATCATCGCGTCACACAGCGCCATCAGACGCGCCTTGGCGGCGTCGCGTCCCAGCACATAGCCGAACCCGACCTCGCCGCTCTCCAGCCGTACCGCAGCGCGCGACACCGTCGCCTCGCCGACATTGAAGGGCGCACCATCACCGCCGATCCGGCCCCGCAGCATCACAAGGCCATTCTCCGCCGGACGCAGGTCGCGATGCTCAGGCAGCGCGAGTCCATCGAGCCTGGCACGAATGTCTGCATGCGACGCATGCGCCAACACCCGCATCGCCGTCCTGCGCCGGTCCTGGATCGTGGTCTCGCCGTCCATCTTCATCCCGATCTTGCCGTTACGAAGTTGTCTATGCTAATAGACAACTTCGTAACGAAGCGCCATGACTGTTTGATGACATGGGCGTGATCTTCAGGCGGGACAGCGGAGAGCCGCGATGAGCATGCAGGGCGCCGATTCGGGCGTGGCGCTGTGGCGGCGGGTGGCCGACGGCATCGAGCGCGACATCGCCGACGGCCGCTTCGCCGCCGGCACGCGCCTGCCCGGCGAGACCGAGATCGCCGAAACCTACCGCGTCAACCGTCATACGGTACGACGCGCGCTCGCGACCTTGGCGCAGCGCGGCCTCGTGCGCGCCGAGCGCGGCAGCGGCACCTATGTCGAAGCGCCTCGTCTGTCATATCCCCTGAGATCGCGAACCAGGTTCTCCGAGATCGTGGGCGCCGGCGGGCGTGAGCCTCGCGGGCAGTTGATCGCAGCGTCCGAAGAGCCCGCAACGCGCGAACTCGCGCGCGAGCTGCGATTGAAGACGGGTGCTCCGCTGGTCCGAATCGATGCACTGCGTCTTGCCGACAAGACCCCGATCTGCGTCAGCACGTCCTGGCTGTCGTCCGAGCGATTTCCCGAGGCCGGTCACATCTTCGCGTCGGTCCGCTCGATGACGGCGCTGCTCGCGCATTACGGCATTCGCGACTATCGCCGCGGCACGACCAGGATCACGGCAGCCATCGCCGACGCAAGCGACGCCGCACGGCTCGACCTCGCGATTGGGCGCCCGGTGCTGGTCGTCGACAGCACCGACATCGATGCCGATGGGACGCCGCTGGTCAGCAAGCGCTCGCGTTTCGCGGCGGAGCGCGTGACGTTCGAGGTCGAGAGCTAGACCAGACCCCGCCGCCTCGTTTCGTTCTTGCGCCCTCAGTCGATGAGCGTGCCGTCCTGATTGAAGAACGGATGCGGCCCGTCGAAATCCCCGATCGGCACCTGATGCGTGACGACCGTTCCAAATCCCGGTCCTGGAAACCAGGCATGAAGGTGAAAGGCCGGTGGCTCGATCCGGAAGGATGGCGGGCGAAGCTCGGCCAGGTCGAGCGCGACGGCATGGTTCGGTGCCGGGCAGATCGTGCAGGGGATGCCCGCAAACCGGGTCAGCGTCGCGCGATGAACGTGACCGCATCCGATCAGTTGCACCCGCCGATGGCGCGTGAGGATGGCCGCGAGATCGTCGGCGTTGCGCAGGTTCTGCCGGTCCATGTGCCAGATGCCGGTGGCGAACGGCGGATGATGCAGAAACAGCAGGGCCGGCCTGTTGCTGGATCCGGACAGCGCGGCGTCGAGCCATTGCAGACTCGCCTCATCGAGCTCGCCATGCGGATGGCCGGGCACGCTGGAATCGAGCAGAAGCAGATCGAGATCGGCCAACTCCACGCACCGGTTCAGCGGACCGGTGGGTTGACCATGCAGAGCGTCCGGAAACGCTGCGCGCATCAGCTCGCGTGAATCGTGATTGCCGGGCACGGCGACGAATGGAGTTTCGAGCTCGGCGAGAAGATCCTTGAGATGATCGTACTCGGCCGACGACGGCGTATCGGCGAGATCGCCCGAGATCACCACCAGATCGAGCTTCGGCTCGAACCGGTTGAGCTCCGTGATGCAACGGGCCAGCGCACGCGCCGTATCGACGCGGCGGTAGGCGAGCCGGCCGGGCGCCTTGATGTGCAGGTCGGATATCTGGGCGATGGTGACAGGACGCCTGCTCATGCTGATCCACCTTGCTCCGGCAGCAGACGAATGGCGCTCGGCTCAATCGACAGGCCGATCCGCTCACCCGCGCTGACCCTGATCGTATTCGGTGCGTCCACCGTCAGTGGAACGGTGGCGGCGTCGCGGACGATGATCCGCTGGCGATCACCGGCGAAGCGAACGCTGTCGACGAGGCCGGTCAGGCACGATGCCGCCGCGTCGACGATCCCGATCGTTTCCGGCCGAACCATCGCCATCGCCCTGCTGCACGAGCCAGCCTCTGCGATCCGCTGTCTCCCTCCGGGCAAGACGAGGTGAGCGCCGTCGATCGGAGCTTCGATGATGTTGGCCGCGCCGACGAACTCCGCGACGAAGCGGTCGGCTGGCGTGAAATAGATCTCGCGCGGCGTCCCGACTTGGGCGATGGCGCCCTTGCGCATCACGACGATGCGGTCGCCGAGCTCCATGGCTTCGGCCTGGTCATGCGTGACGTAGATTGCCGTGATTCCGAGCGTACGCAACAGGCCGTTGAGCTCGCCGCGCAGGCGCTCTCGCAAGGCCGCATCGAGCGCGGTGAGCGGCTCGTCGAGCAGCAGCACGCTCGGCCGGATGGCGACCGCGCGCGCGAGCGCGACGCGCTGGCGCTGACCGCCCGAGAGCTGATCGATGCGCCGATCTTCGAGGCCGGCGAGGTTGGTCAGCGCGACCAGCTCGGCGACCCGCGCGGCGCGCTCCGGCTTGGGCACGCCGCGGATCTTGAGCCCGTAGCCGATATTGTCCGCGACGGTCATGTTGGGGAACAGCGCGTAGGATTGAAATACCATGCCGACATTGCGTTTCTCGATCGGCTGCCTCGTCAGATCCTTGCCGCCGAACAGCACGCGCCCGCCCGCATCGGGTGTTTCGAGCCCGGCCACGATCCGCAGCAGCGTGGTCTTGCCGCAGCCGGACGGCCCAAGCAGCACCAGCGTCTCGCTCTGCGCGATGTCGAGCGTGGCGCGCGCGAGCGCGCAGGTCCCGTCGGCAAAGGTCTTGCCGCAATTCTCCACCTTCAGGGCGGCTCCATGCCGGGTCATCGTGCTCACCGCAACCTTCCTCTCTCGCCGATCCACTGCATCGCCACGAGCAGCGGAATGATCATCACGAAGAAGATCAGCGTGTAGGCGGACGCGACCTCGAGCCGCATCGATGCGTAGCTGTCGGCGAGGCCGACGGGCAATGTCTTGGTCAGCGGCGTATGCAACATCCAGGTCAGGTTGAACTCTCCGAGAGATAGTGTCACCACCATGAGGCTGCCCGCCAGGATGCCGGGCGCGGCGTTGGGAACGATGACGTCGATGAAGCGGCGCCATGGCGCGGCTCCGACCGATGCGGCACCTTCGTCGAGCGACTTCACGTCGATCGTCGAGAACACCGCCATGACGGACCGCACCATGAATGGCATCGTGAAGATCACATGACCGGCGAGGATGAACAGCCATGAGCGGCGGAAGCTGCCGAAGCCACCATAGGTGAGTAGCAGCGCCAGCGCGATGGCGAGCCCGGGAATCGCGAGCGGCAAGGTGATGATCTCCTCGACCAGCCGCGCCAGCCGTCCGCCGCGAACGTAGAGCGCGTAGGCAGCGGGAACACCGACCACGAGCGTGACCGCCAGCGTGCCCAGCGCGATCAGGATCGATGCCATGATCGTGCCCGCGTAGAGCTCCCAGACCTGGGCCACCCACTGCAGCGTCACGCCGGATTGAATGCCGCGGAAGTAGTTGACGGTCACGCCCGCGGCGATCGAAAGGCCGGCCGGCACGGCCAGGAAGGCGGCGACCAGAAGTGTGAACAGTAGTTGAAGGATGAAGATGACTCTGTCGCGCACGTGCCTACCCTGCCGCTGCCACCGAGCTGCCGGCGAAGGAGCGCGCCAATGCGAGCATCAGCCAGGTCATCAGGCCAAGGCCGACCGAGAGCGCCGCCGAGGTGGCCAGGTTTCCGGCCAGCGTGAACTCCGTGTAGATCAGCATCGGCAACACGTCGATGTTCGTGGCCAAGGTGAATGCCGTTCCGAACGCGCCCATCGCCGTCGCGAACGCGATCGCGCCGGACGCGATCAGCGCCGGGGTCAGCGCCGGCAGGATCACGTCGCGCAGCACGGCCCAGGGGCTCGCGCCGAGCGATCGGGCCGCCTCCTCCAAACCGGGGTCCAGCTTCTGCGCGGCAGCCATAATCGTGAGGATCACCCGCGGAATCGAGAAATAGAGATAACCGAGGAACAGCCCGTAGATCGAATAAGCGAATACGAGCTTGTCACCGGTGAGCCGAGACGAGACCTCCCCGATCATCCCCTGGCGGCCAGCCAGAAGGATGATCATGAAGCCGACCACGACGCCCGGGAACGCGAGCGGAAACGTCAGGATCGCGACCAGGACCGCGCGGCCCGGAAACCGGTGACGCTGCAGGAACAGGCCGGCGATCGTCGCAATGACCAGGGTTGCAATCGTGGTGGCCGCCGCCAGCGTCAGCGTGTTGAGAAGTGTCGTGCGGTAGCGCGGCTCGAGGATGATCGCGAGATATTCGGCCAGACCGTGCGGTCCCTCGGCGCCGGTGACGAGCAGCCTCGCCATCGGCAACAGAAAGAATGCCGAGGTGACGGCTCCCAGGGGCAGCAAACAGAGCCGGACGAAGGATTTGTGCGACATATGATCAAGTGCACCTCCACCGGATCGTCTCCGGCGGAGGCGCGGTGCTCCTTCAACGGACTTCGGACAGATAGCGATCGACGAAGCCCTTTTGCGCGGCTTCCATATCGCCCCAGTTCACGCTCTTGGCGCGAGCGTAGTCGCTGTCCGGCAGGAACTTGTTCTTCACCGAGCCCGGCAGCTCGATCGGACGCGCTGGACGCAGATAGGCATTGGTCCAGATCGCCTGGCCCTTGTCGGAGAGCAGATAGTCGATGACCTTCTTCGCTTTGTCCTTGTCGGGCGCGTTCTTCACCAGGCCGACCACATAGGGGAAGACCACCGAGCCCTCGCAGGGAATGACGAACTCGAAATTGCCCTTCTCGGTATACTTCGCGCGGTAGGCGTTGAAGTCGTAGTCGAACAGGATCGGGATCTCGCCCGAGACGACGCGCGCATAGGACGTCTGCTTCGGCACGATCGGATCATTCTTGCGCAGATCCTTGAAGAACGTAAGGGCCGGCTCGAAATCGGCCTGCGAACCGCCGAGCGCGAGGTTGACGGCAACGGCGCCGACATAGCCGACGGCCGCCGAGCTCGGATCGAGATAGCCCACCATGCCCTTGTAGTCGGGCTTGAGCAGATCCTTCCAGCAGGCCGGAACAGGCTTGCCACCGAGCGCGTCCTTGTTCACGAACAGGCCGAGCGTGCCGGAGTGGATCGTAGTCCAGTAGCCATCCGCATCCTTCAAGCCGGCGGGGACCTGATCCCAGTTCGCGGGCTTGTAAGCCTCAAGCGCGTCCTGCGCCTTCGCCTTCATGCCGAAGGTGACGCCGAAATAGCCGATGTCGCCGACGGGGTTGCTCTTTTCGGCGAGGATCTGCGCCAGCGCCTGGCCGGAGTTCTTATTGTCGTGTGGAATGTCGTAGCCGAGATCGGTCTTGATCGCCTTGAGCATCGAGGCCCAGTCGGCCCATTCCGGCGGGCAGTTGTAGCAGATGACGTCCGCGGCCTTGGCCGGCTGCCACAACGCGGCAACACACAGCGCGAGAAGAGCGAGAACGAGGCGGGTGACCTTCATGAAGACAGACTCCGTATTCCCTGGCACGGCGGCCAGTTCCGGAGCTTCCCCTAACGGCCGCACATGAAGGATTTGCGACAGAAAGTGCAG
The DNA here is from genome assembly GCF_032489615.1 of Bradyrhizobium sp. SZCCHNR1051. Lineage (NCBI taxonomy): Bacteria > Pseudomonadati > Pseudomonadota > Alphaproteobacteria > Hyphomicrobiales > Nitrobacteraceae > Bradyrhizobium > Bradyrhizobium sp. SZCCHNR1051. The sequence goes on from NZ_JAUEYJ010000004.1 coordinate 25,326, forward strand.
TGCACACAGCCAAAGCCGCACCTTGATCGTTCGTCAACGAACGATCGCAACCTTCAGATGCCGCGACGTTCAAGCGACGGCGCGGCGACCGATGATCGCAAAGCGCAGCTTGCCCGAGATCCAGTCGATCGCGGCCACCGCCACCAGGATCATCAGGATCAGGAACGACACCTTCTGCCATTCCAGCACGCGGATCTGCTCGGCCAGTTGTAGCCCGATGCCGCCCGCGCCGACGATGCCGATGATCGTCGCCGAGCGCGTGTTGGATTCGATGAAGTAGAGCACCTGGCCGGCAATCACCGGAAGAACCTGCGGCAGCAGGCCGAAGCGGATCTCGTGCAACGCGCTGCCGCCGGCCGCACGCACGCCCTCAACCTGCTTCCGGTCGGCGCTCTCCATCGCCTCCGAGAACAGCTTGCCGAGCGCACCGAAATCCGAAACCGCAATCGCCAGCACGCCGGCGAAGGGCCCGAGGCCGACGACGTTGATCCAGACCAGCGCCCAGATCAGCGTGTCGACGCCGCGAATGGTGTCGAACAGGCGACGCACCGGAAAGCGGAAGACGGCCGACGGGACGATATTCCTGGCCGCAAGCAGGCTGACCGGAAGCGCGAAGACGGCCGCCAAGGTGGTGCCGAGCACCGCGATCGAGAGCGTCTCGCCGAGCGCCTTGAGATAGATCGGAAGCGACGAGCCAGGATCTGGCGGCAGCATCATTCGCGCGATCCAGCCGAGCTGGCCGAGGCCGGACAGCATCCGCGACGGCGAGAAGTCGAGATCGACGAGACCAAAGACGAAGATGGCCAGAGCCAGCAGCAGCACGACCGGCGTTGCGAAACGTGCGGACAGGGACCGATTGAAAATATGCGGGTAGCGCTCGGCAAGCTGCTTCGCGTCCGGTGAGCCGGAGATGCTCATGTGCGGGCCTCCGAGCCGAACAGGCGGCCGCGTAGCCAGCCGGTGCCGATATCGATCAGGAACACCGTGACCACGATCATGACGAGGATGGCGCTGACGTCGGAATAGTAGAACTTGCGGATCGCGACCACGAGCTCCTGGCCGATGCCGCCGGCGCCGACGAAGCCCATCACGGAAGCCTCGCGCACGTTGATCTCGAAGCGCAGCAAGGTGTAGCTGGAGAAACCCGCAATAACCTGAGGGAGCACGGCAAATCGCATGCAAGACAGCCAGCTCGCGCCGGTGGCGCGCACGCCCTCGACCGGCTTCATGTCGGCATTCTCAACGACCTCGGAGAACAGCTTGCCGAGCGCACCGCTCGAATGAAGGGCGATGGCGAGCACGCCCGGGATCGGCCCAAGCCCGAAAGCAATGACGAAGATCAGGGCGAACACGACGCTCGGAACGGTGCGGGCGAATTCCAGGAGCCGGCGCACCGTGAAGCGGATCCACGGCGCGGGCGAGGTGTTCTCGGCGGCGAGGAAGTTGAGACCGAATGCGACGAGCATTCCGGCCATCGTGCCGACGTAGCTGATCAGCAGCGTCTCTGCCAGCAGCTTGATCCACTTCTTGAAGCCCCAGAACCATTCGGGCAGATTGGTCCAGACCCGCTGCCCGTCGTCGAGCGTGAAGATGCGATCGAAGTAGCTGATGAAGTTGCCGAAGTAGGTATAGAACGTCCGCAGATTGACCTCGGCACCGATGGCCGCGGCGAAGAGCACCGCCAGGAATACCATGGCGGACAGGGCAAGACGCAATCGACGGCGCGAAACGGCCCGCCGATAGGTCTCGTTCAGAGCCGCAAGCTGCTGGCTCGGAAGGATCGAAACGGCAACAGCCATCGGCTTCGTGCTGCTCTTGGTTCGGACGTGTGAGGGATTCTTCAACGGACGAGCCGGGCCCCACGGGACCCGGCTCACCATCGATGGATCGTCGATCAGGACGCCTTCTTGCGCAGGCTGTCGACGAATTTGATCAGGTCGATCGTGCCGTCCCAGTCCTTCGTCGTGGCAGGGTGGAAGCCCTTCTTCTGGCCGTCGGAGAGACGGTCGAAGGCGGCCTTGTCCTTGATCGGCGCATCGAAGAAGGCCTTGGCGATCGCCGATTTCAGATCGTCCGGCAGGTCCGTGTTGTAGGCGTAGGGGCCGTTGATGATCGGCGCCGACTTGTGAATGATGCGGAAGTCGTCCTTCTTCATCGGCGAACCGTCAGCGTTCTTCAGCATGCCCTTGGTCAGCATCTGGGCCAACGTCGAATCGTTGTCGCTCGTCCATTGGTTGGCCGCGATGTCGACAGTCCCCTGAGACAGGGCCAGCACCGCGTTCTCGTGGCTGCCGGTGAAGACAACCTTGCCAAAATACGTCTCGGCGTCGGTCACGCCCATCTTGTTGAGCTCGAAGCGGGGCACGTTGTTGCCCGACGTTGAGTTCGGATCGACGAGGCCGAGATTCTTGCCCTTGAGGTCTTCGACCTTCCGGTACGGGCTGCTCGCCTTGACGAAGAACACCGAATAGTAGCCGGTGCTGCCGTCGGAGTTGATGTCGTTGGCGAAGGCATCGGTCTTGACGCCGGTGAGCCGGGCGCGGGCAAACGACGCCGAGCCATAGCTCGCGATGTGGATGTTGCCGGCGCGCTGGCCTTCGATCACGGCCGCGTAATCGTTGGCGATACGCAGCGTCACCTTCACGCCCAGCTCTTTCGAGAGATAGTTCACGAAAGGCGTCCAGCGCTCGGTGACACCCGAGGCGTTCTCTGCCGGGACCACGGCGAAGGTCAGCTCAGGATACTTCGCCTTCCAGTCCTCGGCTGACGCCGAGGCCGTGAAAGCCAGCGCAGCGACGCCCGCCAGAACGATGCGACGATTGATCATAACATGCCCTCTTGTTGCAGTAAGTAACAGGTCTCGCCCCCGCGCCATGCGGAAGCTCGAGCTTGCAGAAATCCGCGTCTCAGGCTACGGCGGCTTCGCCGAGTGCCGGCACCGTTGCCGCCGGTGCCGGATGGATCGAACCCATCACCTCGTCCGCCTCGAGATCGTAGAGCTCACGTGCGATCTGCGCCGTCAGCGCCGACGGCACGTCGTCGAACACGATCCGTCCGGTCGCCATGCCGATCAGGCGATCGCAATAGCTGCGCGCCAGATCGAGCGAATGCAGGTTGCAGACGACGGTGATGCCGAAATGCTTGTTGATGCGCAGCAGCGCGTCCATCACGATCTTGGTATTACGGGGATCGAGCGAGGCGATCGGCTCGTCTGCGAGAATGATCTCGGGGTTCTGCACCATCGCGCGCGCGATCGCGACGCGCTGCTGCTGCCCGCCCGAGAGCTGATCGGCGCGCTGCGCTGCGAGGGAGGCCATGTCGAACTGCTCGAGCGCGGACAGCGCCATGGCGACATCCTCCGCCGGCCAGAGCTGCGCCAGCGAGCGCCACGACGGGATTTCGGCGAGTCGCCCCATCAGCACGTTCGTCAGCACGTCCAATCGGCCGACCAGATTGAACTGCTGGAAGATCATCGCCGAGCGCGCACGCCACTGCCGCAGATCGCGGCCGCGCAGCGCCGTCACATCGAGATCCTTGAAGAGGATGCGGCCGCCGCTCACCGGGCTCAGACGATTGATGGACCGCAGCAGGGTCGACTTGCCGGCTCCGGAACGCCCGATCACGCCGACGAAGCTGCCGGGTGCAACTGAGAAGGATGCATTGTCGACTGCGGCTTTCATGCCAAAACGGCACGTCAGGCCATCCACCACCAGCATTGAATTCTCCAGACGCCTCGCTCTGGCCTATCGCTAGCGTCTGGATTCTACAGTTATGTGACAGCGACACCGCAGCGCCGCACTCGTCCACACGCCGGTCGCAGTCATGCAGATGTCACGCGCCTGTCATAGGGGAGATCCGACACCTTCACAGATGTAGAGAGTAGAGTCAGGACGTGAGATGGCCGGCAAGTCGCTTTCAATTGAACCAACCGTTGACCCTTCGGCCAAGCTCCAGGACGTGACGCTTGGCGCCTATTGTGAGGTCGGCGCCCGCACCATCCTGCAGGAGGTGACGATGGGCGACTACTCCTATGTGGTCAACGATTCCCAGATCACCTACACGACGATCGGGAAGTTCTGTTCGATCGCGGCGATGACCCGGATCAATCCGGGCAACCACCCGATGCAGCGGGCGACGCAGGCCCATTTCACCTATCGCGCCAGCGCCTATTTTCCAGGAGAGCCCGACGATGTGGAGTTCTTCGCCTGGCGGAGAGAGCATCATGTCCAGATCGGACACGATGTCTGGATCGGCCATGGCGCGATCGTGCTGCCGGGCCGCAATATCGGCACCGGCGCGGTCGTGGCGGCCGGAGCCATCGTGACCAAGGACGTTCCGGCCTATACCATCGTCGCCGGCAATCCGGCGCGGCCGATCAAGCGCCGGTTTCCGCGCGAGGTCGAGCAGCGGCTGCTGGATCTGGCGTGGTGGGATTGGAATCACGAGGCGCTGCGCGCGGCGCTGCCGGATTTCCGCAAGCTCGCGATCACTGCGTTTCTCGACAAATACGAGGCTGCCCTCGACGCGCGCGTCGCGGTGCGGCAGAGTGCCGCCCCATGACCGATATCTCCATCTCGCGGGGCCGCTGCCTCGTCGATACCGACCTCGTAGACACTTCCTTGATCATATCCGGCGGCGTGATCGCTGGCATCGGGACACCGGGACGCCGGTCGGGTCTCGAACTCGATGCGGAGGGGCTCACCGTGCTCCCCGGCATCGTCGACATCCACGGCGATGCGTTCGAGCGCCAGATGATGCCGCGCGCCGGGGTCGATTTCCCGACAGACGTTGCGCTGATCGACAGCGACCGCCAGGCCATCAGCAATGGCATCACCACGGTCTTTCACGCGACGACCTGGTCATGGGAGCCGGGCCTGCGCAGCGCCGACAATGCGCGGCGCCTACTCGAATCGATCGAAGCGCTGCGCCCGCGGCTCGCGGCCGACACGCGCTTCCATCTGCGCCACGAGACCTTCAATCTCGACGACGAGGAGGAGGTCGGGCGGTGGCTCGCCGACCGGCGCGTCGACCTGTTCGCCTTCAACGACCACATGGATTCGACGGTGGCGAGTCTGGACAAGCCGCACAAGCGCCAGCGCATGGTCGACCGCACCGGCTTGCCCGGCGCGGAGTTCGACCGGTTGGTTGCGCGCATCGCCTCTCGCGCCGATGCCGTTCCGGCTTCAATCGCGCGGCTGGCCGACATCGCACGCAAGGCTGGTGTCCGCATGCTGTCGCATGACGACGACAGCCCGGCCATGCGCAAGGCGTTTCGCAGCCAGGGGGTGACCATCGCAGAGTTTCCGGTCAACGAGGAGACCGCGCGCGAGGCCGCTCAAGGGGGCGACGCGATCGTATTCGGCGCGCCCAACGTCGTCCGTGGCGGCAGCCATACCGGGTGGACGAAGGCCAGCGACATGATCGCCAAGGGCCTCTGCTCGGTGCTGGCCTCCGACTACTACTATCCCGCGCCGCTGCTGGCAGCGTACCGGCTTGCGGCCGACGGCGTTCTTCCGCTGGCGCGCGCCTGGGATCTGATCTCGGGCGGCCCTGCACGCGCAGCCGGGCTGGCGGACCGCGGCATGCTCGCCGAGGGCCGCCGCGCCGATATCATTCTGGTCGACGACCGCGTACCGTTGCGCCCCCGCGTCGTCGCTGTGATCGCGTCCGGCCGGCTGGTCTATCTCACCGAGACGGACCGGCTGAATGCCCGGCCGGCGCGTGCCATGGCGGCGGAGTAGCGAACCATGGCCAAATTTCCGCGCTATGCGATCTACTATGCTCCACCAGCAACAGCCGACCTGGCGGAATTCGGCGCGCGCCTGCTCGGTTACGACGCGTGGAGCGGCGATGACCGCAGCTTTCCGAGCGAGATCGTCCGCACGGTTCCAGACTGGGCTGAGCTGACCGCAGACCCGCGCAAATACGGCTTTCACGCGACCTTGAAGGCTCCGTTCGAGCTGGCGGATGCGGAGAGCGAAGCCGCGCTCTGCGCCGCTTGTGCTGAGTTCGCGGCCACGCCGCGAGCCGTCCCGGCCATCCGTCCGATCGTGGACGCGATCAGCGGATTCATCGCGATGATCCCTGGCGAGCCGTCCCCCATCCTGCAGCAGTTCGCGGCCGATTGTGTCCAGGCCTTCGAGCCGTTTCGCGCACCGATGACCGCCGACGACCGTGCTCGGCGCAAGCCGGATCTGCTGACACCACGGCAGCGCGATCATCTCGATCGTTGGGGTTATCCCTATGTCATGGAGGATTTCCGCTTCCACATGACGCTGACCTGCCGGCTGTCCGACGAACGGCGCCGGCCGATCCTGACGATGCTGCAGGAGAGATTCGCGGTACTGTTACTGACAGAGCTCCGGATCGACAGGATTGTGTTGTTCCGCCAGCCCAGTGCCCACCAGCGTTTCCGCATCATCGGAGACTGGCCGCTCACGGCCGTCCAAGGCAGCTAGCGGCGTCAGTTCGGCATGGCTGCATGGTGCGGCGGCGCCTCGCGGCCGAACACCGAGAGCGGCGGGGCGATGTCGGCCCGCTCGCGCGGCAAGGCTTCGCGCATCTCCCGCTGCAGGAATGCAATCAGCTTCTCGCGCACCTCGCAGCGCAGATCCAGGCCTGCGGCGCATCCAGGCCGATGAAAATCTGCGAGGAGACTATGGTCAGGTCATCGCGCAGCAAGGCGAAATAACAGACGCGATCTGCTGAAAAGCTGACAACACTGTGCGCTGTGCAACACCTTGCATCGTGCCGCGCCGCCGTGGTCAAACGTGCATCTCTACTAAGGCGATAATGTCAATTTTGCCACTTCGGCCGCACAGAGAAATTGCACATCGGTCGCAGTCGAGACCGTCAACACGAGGTCGCACGGCACTCCGACCCAGCGGGATATCAACTTCCTTTTGCCGTGGCGACGACGCGCACGCTCCGGCTGTCGTCGCTCGATGCCCGATCGCAATGTCACGAAGCCGACGGTCTAAGCCAGCTCCATCCACAAGCTCCCCATCGCCACGACCTTGCACTTGCAGCATGTTGCCGCCAAGTGTCGGGTTTTCGACAATCCACTGCTACTAAAAACGAATGGCATATCGCTTGCAATGCACAATGAGCCTCGCTATTGCAGCGCAATAATTTTCTTGGAGTGCCCCAATGCTCGGAATCGGAAGCAAGCTGCCATCGTTTGAAATCGTCGGCGTGAAACCCGGCTTTCATCTTCAGGAAGAGAAGGGCGAGAGCGCCTTCGAGACCCTGACCGAGACCAGCTTCCCCGGAAAATGGAAGATCATCTTCTTCTATCCGAAGGACTTCACCTTCGTCTGCCCGACCGAGATCGCCGAGTTCGCGCGCCTTGCGAAGGATTTCGCGGATCGTGACGCCGTCGTGCTCGGCGGCTCGACCGACAACGAGTTCTGCAAGCTGGCTTGGCGGCGCGACCACAAGGATCTGCACAAGCTGCCGATCTGGCAATTCGCCGACACCAAGGGCGCATTGGTCGACGGCCTCGGCGTCCGCTCGCCCGACGGCGTCGCCTACCGCTACACCTTCATCGTCGATCCCGACAACACGATCCAGCACGTCTATGCGACCAACCTGAATGTCGGCCGCGCTCCGAAGGACACGCTGCGCGTGCTCGACGCGCTGCAGACCGACGAGCTCTGCCCGTGCAACCGCGAAGTCGGCGGCGAGACCCTGAAGGTCGCCTGATCATGTCGATCGAGCAGCTGAAGGACCAGATCCCGGACTTCGCCAAGGACGTCAGGCTCAACCTGTCGTCCATGGCCTCCGACGAGACGCTGTCGCCGCAGGCCAAATATGGCCTGTTCGTCGCGTGCGCGATTGCGACTCGCAATCCGAGCGTCGTGGCGGCGTTGGAATCGGTTGCGGCCGCGCAGCTGTCGCCCGCCGCTTTGGCGGCGGCGAAATCGGCCGCCGCGATCATGGCCATGAACAACGTCTACTACCGCTTCGTGCACCTTGCCTCGAACAAGGAGTACGCGACGATGCCGGCCCGGCTGCGGATGAACGTCATCGCCAACCCCGGCATCGACAAGGCCGATTTCGAGCTGTGGTCGCTCGCGGTGTCCGCCATCAACGGCTGCGGCACCTGCATCGATTCGCACGAGAAGGTCCTGCAGGACGCGGGCGTGCCCACGGCCACGATCCAGACCGCCGTACGCTTTGCCGCCATCATCCAGTCGGTTGCCGTTGCGATCGAAGCCGCTTGTGTGTCCGTCGCGTTGGCGGCGGAATAAAAATCGATCGGATATGTGAATGCGGCCGGCATTGTCCGGCCGCATTTGTTTTTCGCCCTTTCTCGCCTGAGTTGCAGAGTTTCGCGGCGCGCCTGCAACTCCTCGGTCCGCTAAGCCCCTGACCTCGCGGCAAAGTCGAGATGACTGCGGCATCCTGATACTCCAGCCGATCTTTCCGCAAAGCGCAGAACTCAGCCTCGGTCTCGCGCATCGCGAGCAATCACCGATGCGGCGCGCCGGGAAATTTCCATCAAATAGCCTTACCTACTCACCCTTCCCGACAAGAACATTGATCAGCTTAGGGACCAAGCAACATCGATTGTGACCAGGGCGCGCGAAAACGATGGCGTGCATGTCGGAAGGAAACCGGACCTGTCGGTCTCGACGGAAGCGTTGATGCAATGTCCCCGATGTCGCATCATGCGCGCTTCGGTTGGACCGCGCGCGCCCGACGTCCTGAAGCTATCTCCCACGACACGTTCGTCGGAGACAGGAGGCTAGTGATGAGTGCTCCAGATCAGAACGATCCGGCGAAACCAGCGCCGCCCTGGGCGAACGAAGAGCTCCGCAGATATGCGCCGCGCCGCCGGCAGACGGAGGCCGGCCCGACGGCATTCGATCCGCCCGCCGACGGCGTCCCCCTGCCGCATCATCTGGTGTCCCGGCCAAGCTTCCTGCCGGCGCGGCCAGCGGCCCTTGACCTCGACGATGAGGAGGTGCACCGCGCCTGGAGCGCGAAGCTCGATCCCGTGGTGATGCCCCTGCCGCCGGAGGATCCGGACAAATCGTTGCGGCTGGGCAGCATCATCAAGATCGGCGCCGCCGTCGGCATCGCGGCCTCCATTGCCCTGATGGTGGTCAACATGGTCTCCTTCGAGAACGGCGGGCCGACGCCGGGCGGCAAGAGCCCGATCATGCCGACCGCGGTGCTGGAAAGCCTGGCCCAGATCGATCCCGCGGAAGCCAAGGTCGCCCAGGAAGACCCGCCGCAGACGGTCGCCGCGCTCGCGGCTCCCAGCAGTACAGAACTGACGATGCGGCCATGGCCCTCGGCGCCCACGTCGCCTGCGCCGGCCGCGGCAGCACCGACGGTCTCGCCCCCCTCCCCTGCGCTCCCGATGGCCTCGCCTCGCCCGACCGTTCCGTTGCCGCGAGACGAGGTCGATGCGCTGATGAAGCGCGGACGCGACCTGCTCGCCGCGGGCGACGTCGCCAGCGCGCGCCTGATCCTGACGCGGCTTTCCGACGCCGGGATTGCGGACGCCTCCCTCCTGCTCGCGCGCACCTATGACCCGGCCGAACTGACGAAATCGCGGTTGCTCGGTGCCGTTCCCGACGCAGCCAAGGCGCGCGCCTGGTATCTCAGGGCTGCGGAGCAAGGATCGCCGGAAGCCAGCCGACGCATCTCGGCTGCGCGCTAACGCATAAATCTCGAAGCGCTCGAGACGCGACCCGGACCGCTCCCTGCGAGACGGTCGGCCGCGATCTGCTGCGCCTGAGAACCAAATATCGATGGGAGGACTGATGATGCACGGCATCCATGCTGCAGTTCGCGCCTGCTTGGCCGCCAGATGGAGCCGACGTCGCAGACCACGGGATGCAAAGAACAGCCCCCCTCGAGCAGCCGCATGCCTCGCGCTGGCTCTGTCCGCTCCGCTGGCGCTGACCGGACATCAGGCGGTCGCCGCGGACAACGAGATCCGCATCGGCAACACCATGCCCTACAGCGGCCCGGCTCTCGCCTATGGCGTCATCGGCAAGACGATCGCGGCCTACTTCAACAAGATCAATGCCGAGGGCGGCATCAACGGCCGGCGCGTCAACTTCATTTCCTACGACGACGGCTATGCGCCGCAGAAGACGGTCGAGATGACACGCAAGCTCGTCGAGGAGGACAACGTCCTCCTGATGTTCGCCAGCCTGGGCACGGCTCCCAACCTGGCGGTCCGCCCTTATCTCAACGCCAACAAAGTTCCGCAATTGTTCGTGGCATCCGGCTCCTCGCAATGGGACCAGCCCCACGACTTTCCGTGGACCATGGGCTTTCAGCCGAGCTACCAGGCCGAGGCGCACGTCTATGCCCAGTACCTGCTGGAGACCCACAGCCGCGGCAAGATCGCGCTTCTCTATCAGGACGATGATTTCGGCAAGGATTACGTCAAGGGATTGAAGGACGGCCTGGGTGGCAAGCTTCCGATCGTCGCGGAAGCCACCTACAAGGTGACGGACGCCAACGTCAATCAGCAGATCGCCACGTTGAAGGCATCCGGCGCCGACATCTTCTTCGACGTGACCACGCCCAAGTTCGCCGTGATGGCGATCCGCCGCGCAGCCGAGCTCGGCTGGCGTCCGGACCACATCATCTCGACGGTCTCGGAATCGGTCTCCGCCGTGATGCAGCCGGCCGGCCTGCAGAATGCTGAAGGCATCTTGTCCGCGGGCTATTACTACGAGGGCGAGGAGGCCGCGGCTGCAGGCGATCCATCCTACCGCGAATGGTCCACCTTCATGGACCGCTATTTGCCCGACGTACCGAGAAGCAATGGTCTTGCGACCTTCGGCTACCTCGCGGCAAACGCGATGGTCGCAGTGCTGCGGAGTTGCGGCGACGACCTGTCGCGCGACAATATCATGAAGCAGGCGGCATCCCTGAAGAGCCTCAAATTGCCGATGCTGACGCCCGGCATCACCGTCAACACCAGCACCCATGATCACGCGCCGCTGGAGCAGATGCAGATGATGCAGTTCACCGGCGGCAAGTGGCAGCGCTTCGGTCCGGTCCGGAGCGGTATCGATCCCGGCAGCGTCAGCGATTCCTTCAAGACCATCTTCCGTTACGGCACGGCGAAGCGCGATCTGGCCAACCAGCTGAATGCCAATACCGTCACGCTGATGACCGGCTCGTTCGGCAGCACCTACGCCAACATGGGCGCGGACCTCGCATCCGCGCTCGACAAGGGGACGGAGCTGCGCATCCTTCCCGTGATCGGCCGCGGCTCGGTGCAATCGGTCGCCGATATCCTGCTGCTGCGCGGCGTCGACGCCGGCATCATCCGCAAGGACACCCTGGCCTTTCTCGAGCGCAAGGACTTCGCCAACAACATCCGCGAACAACTGGTCTATGTCGCCAAGCTGTTCAACGAGGAGATGCACGTGCTGGCGCCGAGATCGATCACCAGCCTGAACGAGCTCGACGGCAAGACCATCGCCGTCGACCTGCCCGACGGCGGCACCTTCGTCACCTCGATCAACGTGTTCGAGCGCCTCGGGATCAGGCCGCATCTGCTCTATATCGAGCCGCGGCTGGCGCTGGACATGCTGCGCAAGGGCGACATCGACGCGATCATCACGGTCGAGGGCAAGCCGGTGCAATGGCTGAGCCAGGTCAGCGATCCCAATCTGCATCTCGTGCCTGTCGACTACGACAAGGCTCTGCACGACGACTATCTGCCGGCGCAATTGTCCGCCGAGGACTATCCGAACCTCGTCGGCGCCTCGGCGCCGGTGAACACGATCGCGGCCGAGGCCGTGCTGGCGTCGTTCAACTGGCCGGCCGGCAGCGACCGTCACCGCCGGCTGTCTCTGCTCGTCGAGGCCTTCTTCAGCAACATGCAGGCGCTGCAACGGCCGCCATACCACCCGAAATGGCAGGAGGTGGCGCCGCTGGCTCCGATCGCGGGCTGGACAAGATTCAAGACGGCACAGGACTGGCTCGATCGCAATACACCGCCCGCCCAGATGCTGGGGGCGAATGCACAGGCCAACGATCTGCAGGCGAGCGGCGTTTCGGCCGATCCCCGGCTGTTCCGTGAATTCATGGAATGGCGAGCCAACCGCCAGAAGCGCGCCGCTCCGCGGCACCCACAGTAGGCGGGTCGTGCGGTCAAGCCGTGGGCGAGGCAGGGCTGATCCGCACCTGCACGTCGCAGGGACGCGCGAGATAGGGCGCTGAGGTGACCAGCACGTCTGCCCCCGCCGCAGCATAGGCAGCGGCGTTCTGCGCATTCACGCCACCCGCGGCCGCAATGATCGGCCGCCGCGGCAGCGCCGCGCTGATGGCGATACGCTCCGTCAGCGCAGCGATGTCGGCAGGCGAAAATTTCTCGGCCTGGATGACGTCGAAGCCGGCCACGGCGGCGGCGACGGCCTGCTCGACCGTGGTGATCTCGATCACGAGCCGCTTCTCCGGCGCACTCCTCCGCAACCGCTCAGCGACATCGGCAAGCGGCGCATCGCCGAGAAACGCCCGGTGTTCCGGAAACACCAGCACCGTCTCCGACAGGCCGAGCCGATGCATCACCGCGCCACCCGCCTTCACCGCGGCAACGGCGAACGGCTTGGTTCCGGGGACGCTCTTGCGCGTGCAGGCGACCGCAATGCCAGGCTTGATCGCGCGCGCCGCGCCGACGATCGCAGCCGCCCCGGTGGCGACGCCGGACCAGATCTCGATGAGCGTCTGCGCCACCTTCCAGCTCCGCAACAGGCCAGCCGCCGCGCCCTCTGCACGGAGGATCGGGGCCCCCTCCTCCAGCACCGTTCCGCTGCCGGCAAACAGTTCGACATGGCAGCCCGTGAGCTCGATCAAGGCCGCTGCATCCTCGGCCAGGGCCAATACCATGCGGTCGCGCGCAGCGAAGTGCATCAGGCCCGGCTCGACGCCGATCCCGAGCGTCTCCGTCGTCAGGTCGCCATAGGGGACATCGTCGCGGAGCAGCGCTTCCAGATCATGGTGCGTAGCGGTGGTCGGCGCGCGCGACATCTGCTCTTTCTCCACAGGCTGCATTCTCTATATAAACCCTGGTCGCCGCCCGCCCCCGATCGCCAGGCCCCGTATGATCCCGCACGATCTTCCTGCTTCCGCTGAGCCCAATCAGCCCCGTCTCGCCGCCATTCTCTACGGACCGGGCGATGATGCCGATGCCTTGCTGGACGCCTTTGCCCAGGAGCTGCTGCAACGGGGCGTCCGCGTCGGCGGCATCGTTCAGCGCAATACGAGAGACGAAGTCGGCAAGAAAAGCGGAATGGACGTGATCGATCTCGCCAATGGCGACACGATCTCGATCTGTCAGGACCTCGGCACCGGATCGACCGCCTGCAAGCTCGACACTGCGGGCCTTGCCGAAGCCGGCATGGCCGTTCACCGCGCCATCGCGGCCCACGCCGACCTCATCGTGATCAACAAGTTCTCCAAGCAGGAGGCCTCGGGAAGCGGGTTGCGTGGCGAGCTGGCCGACGCAATCACGTCGGGGATTCCGGTGCTGACGGCCGTGCCGCAGAAATGCATCGACGACTGGCGGACCTTTGCGGGCGACTTCGGCACGCTGCTGCAGCCGTCACGTTCCGCGATGGAAACCTGGTGGCTCGACCTGCGCGCGCGCCACGCGTCGACCGGCTGATCGGCGCAGCGATTCGGCACCACGTTCCTATTTTCCGATCATCACATCCGACGACTTGATGACGGCGGAGACGCTGTCGCCGACGGCAAGCGCGAGCTCCTCCACCGCCTCGTTGGTGATCGCCGAGAAGACCGTGAGTCCGGGAGCGAGCTCCACCTTGACGTGGGCCGTGGTCGCGCCCTTCTCAACAGAGATGATTTTTCCCGGCAAGACGTTTCGTGCACTCAGCTTCACGTGCTGTTCCTCATCCATTGCAGCGTCGTTGCTGCAACGAGATGTAAACAGAAAGCTCGACCGAACTCAATGATCTATATCAGTCACGATATAGCATTGACGACCGGCGGCACGTTTGTCGCATTTGCGACAGCACGCCGCCCCGGGGGCGCTCTCAGGCGGCCGGACATCAGCCGAACTTGAACAGCACCCCGTAGCCACCGCGCGGATAGCTCCACTCGATATCGCCGCTGGCCTCGCCGATGACCCGGCAGGTGCCGCATTCGATGCAGCCGTCCACCGTGATCTCGACCTGGCCCTTGTCGTTGAGCTCGTAGCAACGTGCCGGGCAGGCCTTGAGAAGCGCCTTTAGCTGCGGCGTCGGCGTCGTATGCGGACGGACCTTGATATGGGCCCGGCCGGGATCGACCTGATAGCGATTGTAGAACAGCTTGTCTTCGACCCTGACTGCGACGTCCGTGCTCATGTCTGATCTCCCTCGCCTAAGCTGTTTCGTTCATTCACCAATCATCGCCACGCCCGAGCAAATCTGAAGGCGTCGCCGAACAGGCCGGTCCATGACCTTGCATTCACGAAGGAGCGCACGGTGCTGCTCTCCTTCTCCTTCTTCGGTGTCCCGTCGACGCGCACGAAGTTCTGCATCGCCTTGGAGACGAGCTGCGGATAGGTCAGGAAGAAGTTCTGCGACTGGTTGTGCAGCAGCGCCGGCATGTCCTTGTATTTCTTCAGATCCTTGATGACGAAGGAGTCCTCCAGCATCTTCTTGTAAAGTGAGAGGTTCTCCTTGGTCATCGGATCGCGGCGCGACTTGACCTGGAAGATCGCCTCAGCGGCGATGCGTCCGGAAGTCATCGCGAGATTGGAGCCCTCGCGGTGAACAGCATTGTTGAGCTGGGCGGCATCGCCGACCACGACCCAGCCATCGCCGCAGAGCTGCGGGATCGCATTATAGCCGCCCTCGGGAATCAGGTGCGCCGAGTACTCCTTGACCTCAGACCCCTCGATCAGCGGCGCCACCGACGGATGCTGCTTGAACCGCTCGAGCAGGCCGTATGGCGTCTCGCCGGTCTTCTGGAAGTCGGAGACGAGGCAGCCGATGCCGAGCGAAATGCACTCCTTGTTGGAATAGATGAAGCCCATGCCGGTCATGCCGCGGGAAATCGTGCCGACGGCCTCGATGACGGCGCCTTCGTCGCCCTTCAGGTTGAAGCGCGCCTCGATCGTCTCGCGCGGCAGGAAGTGCATCTCCTTTACAGCCAGCGCGACGTTCTCCGGCTTCGGCCGCTCACGCAGGCCGGCGCGAGTCCCGAGCAGGCCGTTGACCCCTTCCGCGAGCACGACCACGTCGGCATGGATCTCGCCATCGCGCCGGTCGGTCTTGACGCCGATCACCTTGCCATAGGCATCCTGCGCCAGCTCGGTCACGGTCGTCTCGCACAGCACGGTGGCGCCGGCTTCCTTGACCTTGGACGAGAACCATTTGTCGAACTGGGCACGGATGATCGTGTAACGGTTCGGCTTCTCCTCATTGAAGTCGTCCGACTTGTAGTGCAGGCCGACATGCGACTTGTCGTCGAGCATCCAGAAGCGCTGCTCGACCAGATGCCGCTCCAGCGGTGCTTCCTCGCGGAAGTCCGGAATCAGCTTCTCCAGCATGTCGGCGTAGAGGATCGCGCCCTGCACGTTCTTCGAGCCGGAATACTCGCCGCGCTCGAGTTGCAGCACCTTCATGCCGCGCTTGGCCATGGTCAGCGCAGCAGCATTGCCGGCCATGCCGGCCCCCACGACGATCGCGTCGAACCGTTCCTCGATCATTGCCCTGCTCCCTCTCTGGTGCCTAGCTCGCGATGCGGTCGCGCGAATGCGGCGACAGACGTGCGCGGAATGCCTCGGTGAGCGCCGGCAGCAGCCGGATCGCATCGGTGACGATGCCGACATGCGCGAAGTCGAAGATCGGCGCGTTCTTGTCGGTGTTGATGGCAACGATCAGGTCGGCGCCCTCGACACCGACCCGATGCTGGATCGCGCCGGAGATGCCTGCGGCGATGTAGAGCTTGGGCCGGATGGTCTTGCCGGTCTGGCCTATCTGCCGATCGGAGGTCACCCAACCCTTCTGCACCAGCGGCCGCGAGCAGCCGAATTCGGCGCCGAGCACCGAAGCGAGCCCCTTGACGAGCTGGAAGTTCTCCGGCGAGCCAAGCCCGAGCCCGCCGGCCACGACGATGTCGGCATAGGCAAGATTGGACTTGGCCGAATCGCGATCCGGAATGAAGGACAGCACCTTGGTGACGATATCCTCTTCCACGAGACCGAGCTTGTGCTCGATGATACGGCTCGCGGGCTTCTCGACGCGGTCCGGCATCGGCATCACGCGCGGGCGGACGGTCGCCATCTGTGGCCGATAGTTCAGCGTGTAGATCGTGCAGAGCAGCGAGCCGCCGAAGGTCGGCCGCGTTGCGGCCAGGGAGCCGTCGGCATCGACGTCGAGCTCGGTGCAGTCGGCGGTCAGACCGGTGAGCAGCGTCGTCGCAACGGAGCCTGCGAGGTCGCGGCCGAGCGTGGTGGCGCCGAGCAGCAGGATCTCAGGCTTGAAGGTGTTGACGACGTCGGTCAGCGCCTTGGTGTAGGCTTCGTTGCGATAGTCGGTGAGAACGCTGTCCGCGACGATGTAGGCGAGATCGGCGCCATAGCAGAACGACTCCGCGGCAGCGTGCTGCACGGCTTCTCCGGGAGGCCCGATCACGACGGCCGCGAGATCGACCTTCAGCTTGTCGGCAAGCTTGCGTCCGGCGCCCATCAGTTCCCAGGACACCGGGTGAACCTGCCCGCGCTCCTGCTCGATGAATACCCAGACGTGCTTGTAGGCCTTGAAATGCTCCGGCAGCTCCTTCTTGGTCGCGGCGCGACCGGCTGCGGCGGGCGGTGCTTTGGTGGGTTCGCTCATGATCGTCGTCCCTTGGTCCGTCAAAAGCCGTATGGATCAGAAGCCGTGCGCTGACGTCGTCAGTTCGGCTTCGAGCTTCGGCTGCCGCTTGAACAATTCCTCGATCAGGGCGTCGGCCGGCGCGCGACTCGAGAAGTCGACCATGGTTGCCTTCTCCGCCCGGGCCGACGGCGCGAATACCCGCTTCACGATGGTCGGCGAGCCCTTCAGGCCGCACTTCGAGATGTCCTCGACGCCGGCGTCCTTGGCGCTCCAGGTGACGATCTGCGCGCGCGCTGCACGGAGCGCATCGGCCATGGCGCCGCGGCGGATCTCGTTGGTCGCCTCCAGCATCGTCACCAGGCACGGCAGCTTGGTCTTCAGCACCTGAACACCACCCTCGGAGCGACGCTCGGCTTCGATCGTGCGCGCCACCGGATCGACCTCGCTGATCTTCGCCACATAGGTGAGTTGCAGCAGGCCCAGCCGCTTGGCGATGCCCGGGCCGACCTGCGCGGTGTCGCCGTCGATCGTCTGCTTGCCGGTGAACACGATGTCGGGCGCGCCAAAGGTCTCGCTGACCTTGCGAATGGCTGTCGCCAGCGCATAGGTGGTCGCCAGCGTATCGGCGCCGGCGAAGAAGCGATCGGTCAGCAGCACGGCGCGGTCGGCCCCGTAGGTCAGCGCTCTGCGCAGCGAGTCCTCGGCGGACGGCGGTCCCATGGTCAGCACGGTCACTTCACCGCCGAACTTGTCGCGCAGCTGCAGCGCGGCCTCGAGCGCGAACAGGTCGTAGGGGTTGATGATGGTCGGCACACCCTGGCGCATGATGGTGTTGGTCACCGGATGAACGCGGATCTGCGCGGAGTCCGGAACCTGCTTGATGCAGACGACGATATGCATGCGATCACTCCGGTGTGTAGGTCTGCGATCAGGACAGCAATTGTCGTACCAGTTTCGGCCGCAATGATTATCGGCACGGATTCAACACCTTGGCGCATGAACCTGATCTGTTGCCGAGAACTCGCCGCCAAGGCCCGACACGTCGCAAGCAACACGCGTCGGGAATGCGACAGGAGCTTGAAAGCGCACGGCTCGCCTGAAAGCGGAAACGCCGCCAGTCGTGCTGGCGGCGCTCGTAGGAGTGATCGTCAGTTCGTCCGCTACTTGAGCGTCGTCAGTGACACGAACGGCTTTGGAGCCGGTTTCGGCGGCGCCACCGCCTCCTTGAGCACCTTGAACACCCGCTGATCGAGCGGCGTGGAGACGAGGAAGTCCTGATAGGCCTGCTCCAGGAACGACTTGCAGCGAGCTGCGACATCCTCGTTGGAAACGTCCGAGAAATCCTCGCTGACGAGATACTGGCCCATTCGCCGGAGGATATGCAGCCGGCAGACGTTGAGCACCTTGGGATCGTAGTCGACACCGAGCAGCTTGAAGAACTCCTCGGCAGCGGAGGTCTTCTTCAGTTCGTCCAGAACGTTCGGCGATGCCGCAGTCATTGCTTTGCTCCTTGGCTCAAAATCGGATCAACCTCGCAGAAAGAGGTCGGCGCCGGAAGCGGCGGTCCCTGGCGCATCTTTTGCCTGATGTGAGCGAGCTGCGCTTCGAGGAATTCGATCCGGTCCAGCATCACGGAAAGTGCCTCACCGACCGGATCCGGCATCAAATGATGATCCAGGTCGATGCGTCCGACGGTTCGACGATGGGTGAACTCCGGCCGCACCACCTTGGCGGGGATGCCGACCACGGTGACATCGGGCGGCGTGCTCTGAATGACGACAGAGTTGGCACCGACGCGGGTGCGCGGTCCGATCGTGATCGGTCCGAGGATCTTGGCGCCGGCGCCGACGACGACGCCGCTTTCCAGCGTCGGATGCCGCTTGCCCGGCGACCACGACGTGCCGCCCAGGGTGACGCCGTGATAGAGCGTGACGTCGTCGCCGACCTCTGCCGTCTCGCCGATCACGACGCAGGCGCCGTGGTCGATGAAGAAACGGCGCCCGATCTCCGCGCCCGGGTGGATATCGACGTTCGACAGGAAACGTCCGAGCCACGACAACAAGCGTGCCGGAAAACGCCAGCCGCGAATCCACAGCCGATGCGCCAGGCGGTGCCAGATCAGCGCGTGAATGCCGGGATAGGTCAGCAGCGTCTCGATTTCGCTGCGCGCCGCCGGATCGCGCGAGCGGACACACGCAATGTCCTCGCGGATCAGGCGGAGCAGCGAAGGCCGGCTCGCCTCTGCGACGATCGGCTTTGCAATGGGTGTGTCGACGATGTCGCTCATGATCAGGCAAAGCTCGCCAGCGGGTGATCGCAGACTTCGCGCCAGATGGCCGCAACGGCCTCTTTCGGCACTGGCCCCTTGTGAGTGACGGCATGCCTGCGCACGCGCGCCAGGATGCGCTGGGCCTGGTCGACGCTCGCCGGCAGGCGTAGATCCGACAGCAGCGAGGTGATCGCCGACAGCCCGGAATGCTTCCCGATCACGATCCGGTTGGAGCGGCCGAACAGTCCCGGATCGAGCGCCTGATAGGTGCGCTGATCCTTCAGCAGCCCGTCGACGTGAATGCCGGATTCATGGGTGAAGACGTGCTCGCCGACAATGGCCTTGTTGAGTGGAATGGCGCGCGCCGCGGCGGCCGCCACGACATTGGCGACGTGATCGAGTTCGGCCAGCACGATGCCGGTCTCGCGCCGGTAGAGCTGCCGCAGCGCGACCGCGACCTCCTCCAGCGGAGCATTTCCGGCGCGCTCGCCGAGGCCGATCACGGTGACCGATGCATGGGTCGCGCCCGCCTTGACCGCCGCCAGCGTGTTGGCGGTGGCAAGACCGAGATCATCATGGCCGTGAAACTCGATCTCCAGGTCCGTGGTCGCTCGCAAGGCGCCGACCAGCGCTGACGTCGCGTCGGGATCGAGCACGCTCAGGGTATCGGCGACGCGGAAGCGCCGGGCGCCGAGCGACTTCGCGGTCGCGATCACCTCGGCGAGAAAGCCGACATCGGCGCGCGACGAATCCTCACCGCCGACGGCAACGGCCAGTCCGCGGCTCCGCGCATAGCCGACCACGCGCTTGACCAGCTCCAACGCGGCGCTGCGGCTGCCGCCGAGCTTGGCGGCGATCTGCACATCGGATGTCGGGACGGAGACATTCACCATCGAGACGCCCGCCGCGATCGCCGCATCGACATCCGCCTCGCGCATCCGGCACCAGCCGATGATGGTCGCCGGCAGACCGGCCTCGACGATCGCCCTGATCGCAGCGATCTCGTCGGCCCCCATCGCCGGGGTGCCGGCCTCGATCTCGGGAACGCCGGCACGGGCAAGCGCACGGGCGATCGCGACCTTCTCTCCGAGGGCGAAGGCGACGCCCGGCGCCTGCTCGCCGTCGCGGAGCGTGGTATCGTTCAGGATGACCCGGGGCATCGGGCTCCCCGAGACCGTGCCCCCGTGGGCAGAGCCGGCCTCTCGGGCATTCCTGGGCCCGCGCTGTCCGGAGACGTCTGGCATTCACTCGCTCCGCCGCAACCTGTGTGCGGCCGCCAGAAGCACGACGCTCCATCACGGCCAGCAATTCACTCAGCAACGGCCATGCCACCGCCGGACCCGAATCTAATCAATTGAATTTACTTCACTTTTTGCGCGAAAACGGATTGTCGGATTCGTAACAGGGTCGGGAATCAGACGTCGAGGTGAAGTGACTCGGTCGCCCAGCGCCAAGCCGCGGCGACCTGCGCTGCCGTCAGGCGTGGCGTCTGCGGCGCAGATGGATGACGATGTCAATCCGCTCCATGCGATAGCCCGGCAGCGGCTCCGGCAGCTGCTCGAACGCGACATGCTCGGGCACATCGACGAGCTCGCCTTCGTCCTCATAGAAGAAGTGCGGATGCACGGTCGTATTAGTGTCGAAGAACGATTTCGAGCCGTCCACGCCGATCTGCCGCAGTAGCCCGAGCTCCACGAACTGATTGAGCGTGTTGTAGATGGTGGCCTGCGAGATCTTCATGCCGGTGGCGACGGCGGCGCCATAGAGCGCATCGGCGGTGATGTGGCGGTCACCGCTGCCGAACAGAATCCGGCTCAGTTGCTGACGCTGCTGGGTGGGACGCAACCCGGCCCGACGCAGCGCATCCTCGCATCGACGCATCAGGATCTCGCCAGCTTCGCAGGTCTCTGCCTGGGGACAAGGTCCGCCGTCGGAGTTGCACGGGGATCGAAGCTGGCTGTCCATCAACATCGTCACGGTCCTCGAACTCACATCGCGGCGCCCGCCGCCTCCTGCAGCGCCACATCGCGTCGCCGCTCGGCCATCCGGCTCTCGCCGCTCTCCTCGCCGAAACAGAGCGCGAAATCGTTGCATTGGGTGCAGACCGGCGTCGTGCACATCACGAAGCCATCGTCCTCGCACAGCATGCGGTAGAAGAAGCGCTTCCAGCGCATGTTCTTGGTGTTGCGGTTCGCCAGCGGCGCGAAATGACGCGTCAGGAGCCGCGACAGCTCGGAGCGCTCGCGCAGGCCCAGGTCTTCCCAGAGATGGTTGGGCTCCATCGCGCGACGCGCCACCATGGCTGCGAGCCAGCGGCCGACCTCGCCGTCCGTGGAGCGCTGCGCGGCGAGCAGATCGCGCACCATCGCGATTTCGTCGTCGTCCGGCGCGGCCACGGCCCCGGTGATCGGCAGCCATGAGGAGTCGATCGAGGCTGCAGGAAACAGCTGCGCCAGCAGTGCGATCAGCTCGACGGTCGAAAGCCCGGCTCGCTCCGCCAGCGCGCCATGCTCCATCGCGGAAACGGCGAGGATCGATGCGATGACGTGACGGTCGAAACCGATGTCACTGTCGATCAGCGCGTCGTCGGGATCGACGCCGGTCAGCAGGCGGTAGATCTGGCGGCCGTGGTGCCGCCTGTCCTCTTCGAAGGAGCCGTTGCGCGGCGACGGTTGCAGGCCAGCGGCAACGGACTCCGAGACGCCCACGATTGCGATGGTCATAGCGTGATCCCCTGCCGCCTGCCGGCGGGACATGCGATGAGGTACCGGCCTTCCGACGGGAGGAAGGCCGGTACCAAGACTGCTTAAGCCGTTGCGGCGAGATCGGCGGCAGTCTTTCCGATTTGGCTCTCGTCGACGGCCTTCATGATGCCGTGCTCCATCAGCATGTCTTCGAGCTCGTCCATCGTGATCGGGGTCGGGATGATGCCCTTGCCGGCGTTGACGTGGATCTTCTGGGCCAGCGAGCGGTAGTGGCCGGCCTGAACCGAGTCCGGCGCATATTCCAGCACGGTCATGCGGCGCAGCTCGGCGTGCTGCACGATGTTGTCGCGCGGCACGAAGTAGATCAGCTGGGTGCCGAGCTTCTTCGCCAGCGCCTCCGCCAGCTCCAGCTCCTTGTCGGTCTGGCGCTCGTTGCAGACCAGGCCGCCCAGGCGCACGCCGCCGGAATTCGCATATTTCAGAATGCCCTTGGAGATGTTGTTGGCGGCATACATCGCCATCATCTCGCCGGACATCACGATGTAGATCTCCTGCGCCTTGTTCTCGCGGATCGGCATCGCGAAGCCACCGCACACGACGTCGCCGAGCACGTCGTAGGACACGTAGTCGATGTCCTCATAGGCGCCATTCTCTTCCAGGAAGTTGATCGAGGTGATGACGCCGCGGCCGGCGCAGCCGACGCCCGGCTCCGGACCGCCGGACTCGACGCAACGGATGTCGCGATAGCCGACCTTCATGACCTCTTCGATCTCGAGGTCCTCGACGCTGCCGGCGGCAGCGGCCAGGCTCAGGATGGTGTCCTGCGCCTTGGCGTGCAGGATCAGGCGGGTCGAATCCGCTTTCGGATCGCAGCCGACGATCAGGATCCGGTGACCCATCTCGGCCAGCGCGGCCAGGGTATTTTGCGACGTCGTCGACTTGCCGATGCCGCCTTTGCCGTAGAATGCGATTTGTCGCAGTGATGACATTCTGCTCTCCATCAACCGATTGCCTATGTCGCGCCCGCTTGCAGCAGAGCGTGACCGCGTCCTCTTTGTGTCCGAACCGGCAGACGGGTTGTTGGGAAGGAGAGCATCGCTCGTCCGAAGCGTCGGCGTGCACTCAGCCCTCAACCATTGCCTGAACGCAGTTTTGCAACCGCTGTGCCAGCACGCGCACAGCGCCAAAACGATCATGTTTCAAAGGAGATGCCGAGCAATCCGGACGCGATTGCGGGTTGTTGCAAACCCGACATCGGAATGCTTCGCAAGATGCGACGACACGCAGCCCTGTCTGAAACGACACAACGGCTGCGCCGTTTCAGCCGTGCAGGACCCGGAACGAGATTTGCTAGATCCCCTCCGCAGCCCTGCGGCACAGACGCTGACAACGTTGAGGAGGATGCAATGCAGATCGGAGTGGAAACGGCCAAGGCGGTGGACCAGCGGCGCGTGTTCGTGATCGATGACGACGAGATCACGCGCGCGGCCCTGCAGTTCATGTTGCACGATGAAATCGAGACACATGAATTGGCGACGCCAGAGGAGGCGTATGAGAAGGGTGTCGATTGGCTGGCACCGAACGTGGTGCTGCTCGGGGTTTCCTTCTTGAAGCAACGCGGCCCCGAGCTCGTCCGCGAGATCCTGGCGAAGTTCAAAGGCGTGCGGATTCTGATCGTGACCGCCAAGGCCGACGAGGCGATCGCGATCGAAGGTCTCAAGGCCGGCGCGCATGGCGCCGTGGTCAAGCCGCTCACGATCGAGTCGGTGCGCAAGAAGGTCGACACCATTCTCGGCCGCGCCGGCGGCGCGCAGCTGGTCCAGCTCGGCGGCGCCTGACGTGACGACCGTCGTCTTCTATGAGAAGCCGGGCTGCGGCACCAACGCCCGGCAGAAGCTGATGCTGGCGCGCGCCGGCCACGATGTCGTCGCCAGGAATCTCTTGACCGAGCCCTGGACCGGCGAGCGGCTGCGGGCGTATTTCGCCGGGACGCCCGTCTGGAGCTGGTTCAATCCAGCCTCGCCGCGCGTGAAATCGGGAGAGATCGAGCCAGAGACAATCGAAGCCGTCGCAGCGATCGACCTGATGCTCGAGGATCCGCTGCTAATCCGTCGGCCATTGATCGAAGCCGGCGGCCGGTGCTGCGCCGGCTTCGATCGTGAACCCGTGATCTCGCTGCTCCGGCAGGGCGACGATCTGGACGATGTCCAGGGCTGCACGCGTCCGGAGGGGTCGACACCTTGTCCGGAGCCGCGTTGAGCGGCTCCGTTCTGCAAGCTCAGCGCTTCAACACCATGACCAGGCGATCGACGCGCTTGCCCTGCTTGAAGTGGGATTCGACGATCTCGTCGATATCCTCGGGCCTGGTCGGCCGATACCAGACGCCGTCTGGATAGACCACCATCATCGGTCCCGCGCTGCAGAAGCCGAAGCAGCCGGCCGCGGTGACGCCGATGTCCGTCAGCCGCTGCGCCTCGATGGTCTTGGTCAGCCGATCCCACAGCGGCTGTACGCCGAGCGCGCCGCAGCTTCCGCGCGGATGTCCGGGCGGACGCTGCGTCAGGCAGACGAAGGCGTGGTATTTGTAGAGCTGAGGAATCTCGAATGAATCATCCGCCTCGGCAACATCAGAATCGCTCATGACGCAGGCGCCTTGATACCCTTGTCGGCGAGCAGCGTCGCGAGCTCACCGGCCTGGAACATCTCGCGCACGATGTCGCAGCCGCCGACGAATTCGCCCTTCACATAAAGCTGCGGAATGGTCGGCCAGTTGGAGAACTCCTTGATGCCCTCGCGAATGAAGGGATCGGCGAGCACGTTGACGCTCTCGTAAGCCACGTCCAGCTTGGCCAGGATCTGCGCCACCGCGGCGGAGAAGCCGCATTGCGGCGCGGCCGGCACGCCCTTCATGAACAGCACGACATCATTGCTGTCGATCAGCTTCTGAATGCGTTCGGATGTCGACATAGACTGGATCCTTTCCCTGAATGCGACCGATCAGCCGGATCGCAACGATCACTTCGGCAATGACGTCTCGAGCGCCAGCGCATGCAGCACGCCGCCCATCTGGCCCTTGAGAGCCGAATAGACCATCTGATGCTGTTGCACCCGGCTCTTTCCAACGAAAGCCTGTGAGGTGACGCGCGCCGAATAATGGTCGCCATCGCCTGCCAGATCCTCGATCAGGACGACGGCATCCGGGAACGCCTCCTTGATCAGACGCTCGATATCCGTTGCTGCCATCGCCATCGCTGCCACTCCCGCTGGATTGATGAAGGCCTCATGCAAGCTCCGAACCAGTCATTTGCGGGCGGCAATCGCCGGCTCGTCGGCATCTGACGACTTGTCCAGGCCAAACCGCCCGCGTTGCGTCGTCTTTGCTACATCAGCCACGGCGCAGCGAAGAGGCCGCGTTCAAAATCCAACATCGGCCCGTTCTTCCACCCGCCTTGTACCGACTCTGGCGCCGCTGCACCCGCTCGAAAACGGTCCGCGTCTTGCAGTGATTTGATCGAGGTCAATGCAGATGCTCGAACTCGTCAGCGAACCCGACACGATCAACTTCGGCGATCTGCCGCAAGAGATCGATGCGCTGCTGCAACAGGGCGTGGCGGCGTACCGCCGCGACCACGCGCAGGCGGATCGGCTGTTTCGCCAGGCGCTGGCGACCGCTCCGCAGCAGCTGCCGACCTACTTCTGTCTGTATAAGATTCACACCTATCAAGGCCATCTCGACGAGGCAGAGGCGGTCGCCGAGCTGGGCCTTGCGGAAGCGGCGCGCCAAGC
Organism: Bradyrhizobium sp. SZCCHNR1051; assembly: GCF_032489615.1. NCBI lineage: Bacteria > Pseudomonadati > Pseudomonadota > Alphaproteobacteria > Hyphomicrobiales > Nitrobacteraceae > Bradyrhizobium > Bradyrhizobium sp. SZCCHNR1051. The sequence goes on from NZ_JAUEYJ010000004.1 coordinate 50,894, forward strand.
CGGCTGGCCACGTGATTGGCGGCACTGGACGCCGCATGATCCGCTGCCGGATGGCGCCGGCCGCTTCGCGCTCTACACGCTGAAGGCACTCGCCTTCATTCATCTGCGCAAGACTGATTCCGAGGGTGCTGCCGAAATGCTCGCGGCGCTGCGGCGACTGGATCCCGCCGGCGCCGTCGGATGGCCGGTCGTCGCCGCGCTGGCCGAGGGGCTCGGTTCGGATTGAGGCAACGCCAAGCATGAGCAAAGCGAACATGACACGAATTCCAACGACCATCCCCCGGTGCGAACCAGGATCATGAGAGGAACCAACGCATGATGACGATGCACGCCCCGCTCTCTCCTTCCCCGGCACAGAACGCCGTAGCGAGCGGCTCCCGGAATGCCGCCGAGAGCGTGATTGCCGCGTTGCGGACGGTCTACGACCCGGAAATTCCGGTGAACGTCTACGATCTCGGTCTGGTCTATCGAATCGCGCACGAGGGCGGCGGCGTCGTCGAGATCGACATGACCCTGACGGCGCCTGGCTGCCCGGTCGCGAGCGAGATCGTCCGCATGGTGGAGGACGCCGTACAGGCCGTCGACGGCGTCGCGTCGGTGAAAGTCGCGCTCGTGTTCGAGCCGCCATGGGACAAGTCGCGCATGTCCGAAGAGACCGCGCTGGAGTTGGGTTTGTTGTAACGCGCGCGAGCCGCGCCAACAGGAGCAGGAGCATCACATGCCTACGGAGAGCACGATCAAGCTGACCGCCAGCGACGGCCATACCTTCCAGGCGTTTCGTGCCGATCCAGCCGATGCGCCGAAGGGGGCGATCGTCGTCCTGCCGGATGGCACCGGCGCTGCCGGCAAGCTGCGCAAGGTCGCCGATGCCTTTGCAGCCAGCGGATATGTCGTGATTGCGCCGGAGCTGTCGCCTCCTGCGGCGATCGACGCGGCAACGGAGGGCGAGCCGGCCAAGACCGTGCCGGACCCGGCAGCGCCGCTGCTCGCCGAGATCCAGTCAACGGTCGACAGCGTCAAGGAATGCGGCAAGGTGGCGGTGGTCGGCTTCGGCGCCGGGGGCGGTCTCGCCTATGACGCGGCCAACCGCGTCTCCGGCGTGGCCTGCGCAGTGAGCTACTACGCGACCGGTGTCGTCAACGCGGCCGGCGCCAAGCGCAAGATTCCGACGCTGCTCCATTTCGGCGAGGCCGACATCGTCGTGCCGTTCGCGGAGGTGACCATGTTCCGCGCCTATCATCCCGAGGTCAGCGCGTTCTCCTATCCGAATGCCGCGCATGCGTTCGACGGTGACGGCGAGACCTATGATGAATCTGCAGCTGCGCTGGCACATGACCGGACCCTGGCGTGGATCTCGCAATATGTCGTCGGGCAGCCGCCGATCACGCTGAAGAACGCCGGCGCCTATGCGCTCGCCAAGACCGACAAGAAAAAGAAGAAGAAAGCCGACGACGACATGGGACCGCTGGCCGATTGACAATCCGATGGAGTGAGAGCACCGCGATGCTGCCGACCACCATCCTGATCGACGAGCGGCCACGTTGCGTCGTGCGCCCCAACGACACCAAGGATCTCAACCGCTTCATCCGCAACGGCAAGCCTTTTCTGCTTGCCGAGGTGCCGGACGGCAGAATCACGCATCGCAATGCCAGCGAGGTCGAGATGATGCAATGGCAGAACGCCCTGGCGCTGCACCGCGCCTGGGGCGGCGACGACGAGACCTTCTTCGGCGTGCCATTGTATTAGCTCGGCCCTTCCAGAGCCGTAGGGTGGGCAAAGGCGCCACCGGCGGCAATTGCTAGGCTTGCCCGAAGCTCGCCGTGCCCACCATTCCATCGGCTATCATCGGCTGATGGAGTCGCGGTGGGCACGCTTCGCTTTGCCTACCCTACGCGCCGCGCAGTCTCCGTCATTGCGAGCGCAGCGAAGCAATCTAGCGCAACACGACGATTCTGGATTGCTTCGTCGCCTTGCTCCTCGCAATGACGCAACCGCAGGCCTATGGCCGCGCGGCGCGAGCATCGTGCGGGTTGCCGGCCTGGTTGCGCATCCAGTCGGCGAGCTTCGTCATGGCGGCGTCGACGTCGTGCCGCGCCTGGACGTCGGTCACCGTCTCCTCGAGCGCGCCGCGCATGCACAGCAGCCAGGCGTCGCGCTCGGCATTGCCGATGGCGAAGCCCATGTGACGCTGGCGCAGCCGCGGATGGCCTTTCTCGGGCGAGTACAGCTTGGGGCCGCCAAGCCATTCGGAGAGATAGCGCTTCAGGATGTGCTTGATAGGCCCGAGATTGCTGCCGTGCATGGCGCGGATGCCCTTGGCATCGGGCAAAGTATCCATTCGATGGTAGAAGGATTCGACGAGACGGTCGACCACGACGGCACCGCCGATCCGCTCATAGGGGGTCGCGACCGGCCCTGCGCCCGGAGTTCCAGTCTCTGAAGTCCCAGCGTCCGCCATCCGGCCGTTCCTGTCTCTACTCGTCCAAGCTCGGCTGCAGGATGACCTCAGCCGGGGCGCCGGGTCCCTGCTCGTCCACAAGCTCCAACGTATCGACACGCGACAATCCGCCGCCGTTGTCCATCAACACGATAGCGTCCTTCGGCATGCTGGCAAGAGCCTCGATCAGCTTGGCGACGGTCACGATCCCTCCTCCTCACGCAGCGGCCTGTCCAGCGACAGGGACGCCGTTCTCGTCGAAATTGAGCGTCACCGGATCCTCGTCGAGCATCACGATCTCGGCCCGGCTCAGCGCCCCATTGGCATGGTAGCTGTAGCGATGCGTGAGCTCGATCTCACCATAGACGATCTTTTCGAATCCGGTGAGCGCACCCGCGGCATCGAAATAGCCGCGGATGAAGGTGTTGCGGTTCGACAGCTGCTCCGGCGCGATCGCCGTGACCAGCCGCAGCGGCAGCTTGATGCCCGTATACGAGACGAAGAACCGGCAATCCCGCCCTGTATCCGTCATTACGCAGCCGCTTCAAGCATGAGTCCGCAGTGCAGCCGTCACGACACGGCTGCGGTCTTCAAGGCCTCGATCTGGTCGCGCGCCACCTTAAACACGCCGCGACCGCCGGCGAAGGTCTGATAGGCCTTCATTCCGATCGCCTCACTCAACTTGTCGAACCATTGCTGCGGCGTCAGGCCGACCGGCCGCTCGCTGATTTCAGCCACCGTGCCGTCATTGGCAAAGCGGACATGGAGCGTCACATTGTCCATCTGATCCTCCTGTTACAGACCCGAGCCAAAGCCGAGCAACTCGATCTTGACGTTCTCGGTGCCCAGGATGGTCGCCTGGCACGCGAGCCGGGATTTCGAGCCGACGCCGACGATGGTGTCGAGCTTCTCGTTCTCCAGCTTGGAGACCTTCGACACGCCCTTGCGTCCCTCCTGCAGAAAGATGTGACAGGAGCCGCACTTCGCCTGGCCCTCGCATTTGTGCTGGATGTCGACCTCGGCGCCGAGCAGCGCCGCGAGAATGGTGGTGCCCTCGCCCACCTCGATCGTCTTGCCTGATGGCATTACCGTCAATGTCGCCACTTGGATTCTCCTCTTCCAGTTTGAGATCAGAACTCGTCAGTAGATCGCCGCGCCCGCTCCGACATTGACCGATGCGTCCTTCATGGTCGCCACGATGAAGGCGATCTGGTCCGTGGTCAGGTGGACGTGGAACGGCAGGGCTACGACGCGATCGGCGACCTTCTCGGTCACGAGATAGTCGCCCCGCCGATAGCCCATGTTGAAATAGTGTCGTTGCAGATGCAGCGGATTGGAATAAGCGATCGCCTCGACCTGTTCGACCCTGAGATCCTCGACGATCGAATCCCGGCTCGACTTCGAGAACCGCGTGCCCAGATGCACCTGATACAGGAACCAGTTCACCTCGGTGACATCAGGCCCGACATAGGGATCCTTGATTCCCTCGAACGATTGCACTTGGCTATAATAGATTTGCTCGATCAGCTTGCGGCGTTCGAGGATCTCGTCGACTCGCCTCAGCTGTGCGAGGCCCAGCGCCGCCGTCACGTCGCTCATGACAGCCTGGTGGGACGGGCTGCTGCTGACCACGACCGAACCGCGCTCGTCCAGCCGGTGCAAGCGGTGGCGACGTACGGCGACCGCAATGTCGACGTCATCCGTGACGACCATGCCGCCCTCACCGCAGGTCAATGCAAAAGGCTGCGAGAAGTCGAACACCGACGCGACGCCGAAGGTGCCGACCAGCGCGCCCTGATATTTCGAGCCGATCGCTTCGGTCGAATCCTCGATCAGGGGCAGATTGTGCGCCTTGGCGATCGCCTGCAGCTCCGACCATTTGGCCGGATGCCCGTTGGTGTTGCCGGCCAGGATTGCCTTGGTCTTCTCAGTGAGGCGCGCCTCGATCTTGCTTGGCGCCAGCGTGCCCGAATAGTAGTCGATATCGACGAAGACCGGCTTAGCGCCGACGATACTGATCGCGTGCGCGACCTCGCGGAACGAATAGGACGACGCGATCACCTCGTCGCCGGGGCCGATCCCCATAGCCTTGAGGACGAGCACCAGGCCCAGCGTCCCGCTCGGCACCGCGATGGCATATTTGCGGCCGAGATAGGCCGCGAATGCCGCTTCGAATTCCTCGACGAGCGGACCGCAGGACAGCCGCGGCGACCGCAAAGTCGCCTCCACGGCGGCGATCTCCGCCGTCGTGATGTCAGGATCGGACAACGGGATGAAGTCGGAACCGACCGGCGTCAACTCAGCCTCGTCCTGCTCCTGTCGATCGGCGTCATGCACCAGATAGGGCTTGGTCATGATCAGCTCCGCCTGGCCAGGATCAGGCCGGTGGCCTTCGCGGGATCGTCGGTCACGCCGGCGCAATGGTCGCTGGCATCGAGCAGATGCAGGTCGAACGCCGCGTAGCTGCGGAACGGCTGTTCGGTTACGTCGGAGGCATCGCAACGCGTCAGGACCAGCTTGGGGAAGCGACGGCGCAATTCGCCGAACGCCGCGCTGCCGGCATCGGGTCCAGTGAGGACCTGCTCGATCTCATTCAGTTCCTGCTCGGCAAGTGCCATGTCACCCGTCCTCTTCGTCCTACTGCCAGAATATCCGCTCAGGGTCGGCGTTCAGCTCGTCGACCGCCGCGGTCAACCGCTTGTGCACGCTGTGCAGCTCCCATGTTCCCTGGCCGTGATCTCTCCAGAACAGCTTCCACATCGCATTCGCCGGATCGTGACGCAGCAAAGCGACGTCGATCACCCCGCCGTCCTTGTCGATGTTGCGTGAGCAGCACGGGCTCCTGACGTGATACCCCTCGTTGACCGGCAAGACCGTCGGCTCGACATAGCGATAGCGCTTGCGCGACTTCAGCGCGCGCTCGATCCGCCTGCGATCCAGCTCGTTGGGATGTGCGGGCAGAATGACCCTGGGCTTGAGCGCGGTTGCGGCCATGGCTGATCATCTCCCTTAGACCGGGACGATCTCCTCTTCGAGACAGCCCACCACCAGCTGCTCGCCGAACTCGACGAGATAGATCGGCATATTCGCTTCCGTATGGGTGCCGACCTGGACGATCTCGCCCAAGTCGCCAACGCCGACGAGCTTGGCCTCGGCCGGCGCATTCGGGAACGAACCGTCGTTGACGAGATCGATCAGCGCCTTCACGCGCTGACCCCATTGATATTTCGGCAGGCGCGGCTCGATCATGACTTGTATGCTCCCGGCAGCGGCAGCTCGTCCTCGGCCTCCCCGCGGGGAACGGTGGACTCGAGCTCCTTGCGTTTCATGCCGACGCGGTTCCCGCTTTCGAGAAACTCGACGCCGTAGATGTAGAACTGCTGCAGGAAGGTCCCGATCGACACGACGTAACCGATCTCGCCCTTCTTCGCGAGGACCTCGCCGATCTCCTTGCCTGCATAGGTGCCGTCGTTTCGGATCGTGCGCTTCGCCTTGACCTTCTCGCCAAACGTGAAATACGGCGGCGCTGACAACTCCACGACCTCGCTGTCACGAACGATGTTGCTCATGCCGGTTTCTCCATCGCAGCTCCGAAGCGGCTCGCGAGCCGGCCGCGCGCCATCTCCTGCACCAGCGGGTCCTCGTCGCGCACCAGCTCCGCGAGCTCACTGAGCGCGATCCGGCTCGCAACTTCGTGACGCACCCGCCAGTCGGCGTCCTTGCGCATCGCGGTGAGGAGATCCGGCGCGAGGCGCTCGGCGATCTCGAGCCGCACTCGCGGATCGGGGTCGCTGATCATGCCGAGCAGCCAGTCGCTCGGGATGCGCCGCGCGACGACGCGGCGGACCTCGGCCTCCGGGTCTCCCATCATGCGGCCCAGCACGGACGGCACGATGCGGCGCGCCACGACGAGACGGACGTAATAGTCGTCGTCCATCATCATCGGCATCAGATCTTCCGGATCGAGCACCGTCGCGATCCGGATGCGGACCTCGCGATGCGGATCATGGCGCAGCCGCAGCACCAGCCGCTTCGGCAGCCGCCGCGCAGCGTTCCAGCGCACCGTCTCCTCGGGATCATCGAGCAGCGGAGGCAGAAAGAACGGGCTGGCATGCTTGGCCGCGATAGCACGCACCTCGAAATGCGGATGCTTGACGTAGCCGTTGGCGAGCGCCGGATTCCAGTTGAAGAAGCGGTCGATGCGGCGGGCGTAGCGGTCGTGCACGCAGGCGTGCCGAAGGCGACAGCCGCCGGATGCGTTGAGCTGCGCGTGTTCGCAGCCTGCACAACTGATCTCGTTACCCTGCCAGTCGATGGCCTCGTCGATGTCGTCATTCATCGTCGAGCTCCACCCGGTCGACCACCTCGAGCAGGACGCGTGCGCCGATCTTGTCGCTGGGATCGAGCTCGAGCAGCTTTTGCACCGCGAGCCGTCCCTCGACGAGATTGCCGAGGCGCATCTGCAAATAGGCGTATCCCTTCAAGGTGAACATGAAGAAGCGCGGCAGCATGTTGTCATAGCTGCCGAACTCGGCATGACTGGCGCGAACGTCGCGCCAATGCGGCGGCAAGCGGTTCTCGACGGCCGCCTTGGCGAGGCACCGCTTGGCGATGCGCAACGCGTCAGCGAGCCGTCCCTTGTAGAAATAGAACCGGTAGAAGCCGATCAGGACCGCCGCATGCCCAGGCGCCAGCGCTTCCGCCTTTTTCAGATGCGTCTCCGCGACATCGTCGAGATGATAGCTCTGGCCCGCCTGCCACAGATGATACTCGGCCTCCTCCGGTAGGCCGCCGCCGAGCAGCGCGTCGGCAAGCAGCGCGTCCTCGATGGCGGTCTGAGAGCTGGGCCGGGCGTCGGTGGGCATGGCGAGCTGTCCTAGTGCTCCAGCGCCTTCAAGGCATGGGTCGAGCACGAGACCTGCTTCGGATCATGAAACACGAGGCCGGTCTGCGTCGCCGTATCCGCGAAGTCGATGGTGACGCCGTCGAGCAGCAAACGGCTCTCCGCCGGCAGGAACAGCCTGACGCCATCGCGTTCAACCACCGCATCGCCGGGCTGCGGCGTCGCGAGGACGGTGATATCGGCGGCAAGTCCCGAGCAACCGCCGGGCGACACCGCGAGACGGAAACCAGAGCCCGCAGTGCCGTCAGCCCGCAGCATCATGCGCATGAACTTCTGCGCGGCTGGCGTGAGCGTGAAGTTCATCTCGGTCTCCCTCAAGCCGGCGGCTGATAGCGCGGGAACGAATTGTCGATCACGCAGGTGTTGTCGACCGGGCAGACCGCCGCGCATTGCGGCTCGTCGAAATGGCCGATGCATTCCGTGCACTTCTTCGGATCGATCACGAAGGTGCCGTTCTTCTCCGAGATCGCCACGTTCGGACATTCGGGTTCACAGGCCGAGCAGCTCGTGCACTGCGAGGCAATGATCTTCAAGGTCATCAAAGGCTCCTGTCGAAGGGGCCCGGCGACGCGACGGCGCCGCCGGGGTCTGATGTCACGCTGCCGAGATCAGGGCGCCCTGGCGAATTTCGGCGTCACCGCGCACGACGTGCTGGATCTCGCCACTGTTCACCTTGTCGAGGTAGCTCTTGAACCAGGCGATCGCGGACTTCTCGATGAACTCATGGGCGAACTGATCGACCGGCTCGATGCCCGCGGCCTGCAGGTCGCTCTTCGGGCAGCCGCCGATCTTGGCCACGAACACCGCATGGCAGTCGTTGATGGCGCGGATGACGGTCTCCAGGCTGTCCTCGTCGCCATAGCCGCCCTGGCAGTACAGGTCGACGCGGCGGTGACCGACGAACTTGGCTCCGGCCGTGGAAAGCTCGTAGACTTGGAACTCCTTGGCGTGTCCGAAATGCTCGTTGATCAGGCCCGAGCCCTTGGTCGCGACCGCGATCAGCAGCTTGATGTCGCTGGACTGGCCGGCGAGCGAGGCGAGCTCCTCCTGCTTCGCCACGACCTTGGCGACACGCTCCTGCTCGACCGCCTCCTGATAGGCCTTGCGGCTGTCGATGTCGTAGTTCACCTCCATCGCCATGATCTTGTCGGTAGTGAATTCGGCGGAGCGATCCTCGCCGAGCAGGCCCACGGCGTCGGCGCGGCACTGGCGGCAATGCCGCATCATGTTCATCTCGCCTTCGCACTCGTCCTGCAGCGCCTTCAGCTCCTGCGCGGTCGGGCCGCGCTGGCCGGTCAGGCCGAACACGGTGCCGTGCTCCGGCGAGGAGATCAGCGGCATGATGTTGTGCAGGAAGGCGCCACGCGACTTCACCGCCTTGTTGACCTCGACGAGGTGCTTGTCGTTGACGCCGGGGATCATCACCGAATTGACCTTGCAGAGGATGCCGCGCTCCGTCAGCATCTCCAGGCCCTGCAACTGGCGATCGGTCAGCAGTTTGGCAGCCTCGACGCCGGTATAGCGCTTGTGCTTCCAGAACACCCAGGGATAGATCTTGGCGCCGATCTCGGGATCAACCATGTTGATGGTGATCGTGACGTGATCGACGTTGAAGCCGGCGATGGTGTCGACGTGATCGGGCAGCGCGAGGCCGTTGGTCGACAGGCAGAGCTTGATGTCGGGGGCGGTGCGAGCGATCAGCTCGAAGGTCTTGAACGTCTTCTCCGGATTGGCGAGCGGATCGCCCGGACCGGCAATGCCCAGCACGGTCATCTGCGGAATGGTCGAGGCGACAGCGAGCACTTTCTTGGCGGCCTGTTCCGGCGACAGCTTCTCGCTGACCACGCCCGGACGCGACTCGTTGGCGCAGTCATACTTTCGGTTGCAGTAGTTGCACTGGATGTTGCAGGCGGGCGCGACGGCGACGTGCATGCGCGCGTAGTGATGATGCGCCTCCTCGCTGTAGCAGGGATGGTTCTTCACCTTCTCCCAGATCTCCGGCGGCAGGTCGTTCTCGCCGGCGCCCGAGCCGCAGCTCGCCTTGCCGCTGCCGCCCGAGGTGCCGCAGCCCTTGTGTTCCGCGATGGTCTGCATCACCGAGCTCAGCTTGTCGCCGTCCGGTATCGTCGCCTGTTCGTGCTGCACTGACGCGTCCATGTCCGCTCCTTACGTTGCTGGCGAGCCGCAAACCGCCTTGGGCTAGGGTTCAGCAACTCGCGTGCCACGCCGCGGACAAGATCATTTCGTCAGACTATCAACGCCTTAGCCAGATCATCGCGCCTGTCGCCTTGCCAACATGCGAAAGGCTCTCGTTTCGGGCGTTGTTAGAAACGTTACAGACTCGAATTGGGACACAGGAACGAACGGCAAAACAGCGCAGCTTGCGGCCGCGCTGTTCGATTTCCGGTGTCGTGGTTTCGCTCAGCCGCCGATGATGATCTCGGTCGCGCGGGCCAGCGGAATCGCGATCGGCGTCAGCCGCTCGGCGATGAAGAACTTCAACTCGTTCTTCGACAATGAGTCAGGCTCGACCAGGACGTAATGCTCGGCGCCGGAGCGCTTGATCACCTGACGGCCATAGGTGCGCAGCAACTGGTCGTTGAAGCGGCAGCCGATGAACAGGAAGCTTCGGTCGGTGCGCCGGTCCTTGACCGTGTCGGGTATCGGCGTCTGGATGTCGATGTCGGTCAGGACCTCGACATAGTCGGCGTCGGTGATCAGGAAGTTCTTGGCTGGCGTGGTCCCGCCATGCGGCTTGTAGAGCAGCGTGGTCCAGCTTCCGGCCTTCTCGCGATCGCTCTCGGCGCCCGCAGCGTCGTAGAAGCGATACCAGCGGTCCTCGCCGATTCCGGCCCGCGTGATGCCCTGCACCTCGCCCCAATCGCCGCGCCCGGCGAGCGCCGTCCGCATCGCGCCGTCATACCAGCTGTCGACGACCATCGGCAGCGGCAGCGACGCCAGATACTGCTGCAGCGGTGTCGGCGCGACGGGCGCGGCAAAGGCTTCAGCCATCAGCGCCGTCACCGTCGAGCGGTGGCGCGTGCTCTCGATGTGCTGCGCGGAAGCCCACGCATTGCCCTTGGCGCGGCGCGGCAGCGCCACCTTGGTGCCGAAGAACGCGGCCAGCGCTTCGGGATTCATCGGCACCGCCGCGCCGGATTGCTCCGAGACGCCGGGACCGAGATACGGAACGACCTTGCCGGCCTTCAGCCGGGCCACGACGTCCTTGAGCAGGGCTTCGGCATCAGCCTGTCTGACGATGTCGATATGAGGAAGCGGCGCATTCATCACTCGTCCCCTTCGCCACCGCGCTTGCGCGCATTGATCGTGATCGGCAGCCGCGTGTCGGCGGCCATCTGCGGCAGTTCGAGCACCCAGCCATTGGCGATGCGAATCCAGCCACCCCACAAGGACTCGTGCTCGGACTCGACGATGGGCTCCTCGAGGTCCTTCTTGGGGACGTAGATCGACAGGCCCGTTTCCGGCGAGCGGCGGATCATGACTTTCATTACGTGAGCTCCGTGGATCGAAGGGGGTCCGCCGATTGTGAAGGATGATGCTGCAGCCAGGCCGGCGAGGTCTCACGCAGCCTGGCGACGATGTCGGGCAGGACCTGCAGCACGCGCGTGATGTCGTCGTCGGTGGTGTCGCGCGATAGCGAGAAGCGGACGGCGCCGCGGAGCAGATCCGACGGCACGTTCATCGCGCGCAGCACATGCGACGGCTCCATCGAGCCGGACGCGCAGGCCGAGCCGAGCGAAGCCGCGATGCCCGCCTGATTCAGGCGCATCACGATCGGCTCACCTTCGAGATGCTGGAAGGCGATGTTCAACGTGTTGGGCAGCCGGTGCTCGATATCGCCCAGCACGGCGCAATGGCCGACGCCCTCGATGATGCCCTGCTCCAGCCGGTCGCGCAGCGCGCGCACCCGGCCCTGCTCGTCAGCGAGATGTTGTCCGGCGAGGTCGGCCGCCTTGCCGAGACCGATGATGGCGGGAACGTTTTCGGTGCCGCCGCGGCGGCGGCGCTCCTGCGGGCCGCCGCGCAGCAGCGGCGCGAACGGCGTGCCCTTTCTGACATACAGCGCACCGATACCCTTGGGGCCGTGCAGCTTGTGGCCCGACAACGACAGCATGTCGACGCCGGCAGCTTTCAAATCGATCGCGACCTTGCCGACAGCCTGAACGGCATCGGTATGAAACAGCGCACCGGCGTCATGTGCGAGCTTCGCCAGCTCCGGAATCGGGAACAGCGTGCCGGTCTCGTTGTTGGCCCACATCACCGAGGCGATCGCAGTGCGGGGCCCGAGCGCGCGCTTGTAGGCCTCGAGATCGAGGCAACCGGCCGCATCGACGCCGATCAGGTGCACCGTGAGGCCGCGCTTGCCGCTGAGATACTCGACCAGCGACAGGATTGCGGGATGCTCCACCGCCGTCGTGACGACCTCGTCGCGGCCGCTCTGGGTTTGCAGCGCCGACAGGATCGCGCTGTTGTCGGATTCCGTGCCGCCCGACGTGAAGACGATCTCGTGGTCGAAGGCGGCCCCTAACAGCGCCTGCAGGCCCTTGCGCGCCTGTCTCACGGCGCTGGCCACCTCGCTGCCGAACGCGTGCGAGGACGACGCATTGCCGAACTGCTCCGAGAAGAACGGCAACATCGCGGCGACGACCTCAGGATCCGCACGGGTCGTCGCGTTGTTGTCGAGATAGACCGGACGCAAGGCCGCTCCTTAATGCCGCGCCTTGGCTGCGCCGGCCACTGGAACGAGGCGAACGAACTCGCCGAGCTTTTCGATCATGCGCGCCTGGATGCCCTCGAGCGTCGCGCTGGCGAGCTTGCAGAAGATGCAGGCGCCGGCGAGCTTGACCATGATCTTGTTGCCATCAATCTCGACGAGCTCGCAATCGCCGCCGTCGCGCTTGAGGTTCGGACGGACCTCCTCGATCACGGCCCGGATGATCCGCTCGCGCTCGCTCATCTGCGACGGCGCTTCGACGATGCCCTGGGATTCGACCAGCATGGTTTCACTTCTCGCGTGTTGAATGATCGAGCGAAGAATCAAGCGAACGACTTGCCGCAGCCGCAGCTTGACTTGGCATTCGGATTCTCGAAGGTGAAGCCGGAGCCCTCCAGCGCGATGACGAAATCGATCGTCGTGCCTTCGAGATATTCGAGGCTCTTGTGATCGACGAGCACGCGCACGCCCTCGCGCTCGATCACGGTGTCCTCCGGCTCGCTGCCGCTGACGAGGCCCATATTGTATTTGAGCCCGGCGCAGCCGCCGGCTTCGACCATGATCCTGAGGCCGTCGACCGGCTTGTCGGAGGTCGTGATCGCGTTGCGAACCGCGTTGATGGCGCTGTCGGTCAGGTTGATCATCATCGTCTTGCCTTTCCCATTCGGCTGTTGCGAACAGGAATGGCAAGTCTCATGCCATGCAGCAATTAACTGAAACGACACGGCTTTTCGCAAAGTCGCTGTGGCGTTTCCGACGCATGTCGGGTTTCCGACACGGATGATTTACGCCGGCCTCGGACGTGCCGAAAGGATGTCGCGGCGGAAACCCGACAATGCTCTGAGGTCGCGGGCGAAAGACCAAGTAAATCAAGACGCAGCACACATCGGCAGACAATTTGCATTCCAGCCCTTTTCGACCGCGCCGTGCGGCGAGACGGCTCACCAGGACATGCGAGGGGATTGCTGATGACGACATTGGAGAAGACGGTTGCGATCGAGACCACCGCGCTCGCGCAACTCGACAAGGAAGGACGACTGCTCAACGCCGTCCTCAAGGCGCCGACCACCAAGCCGGGACGGTTCGGTTTCCGCGGCGACATCGCGCTGAAATTCCAGACCCAGGTCGCCGACGAGAAGCGGCCGCCGGACTTCTCGATCGAGCAGGTGCTGACGATCGTCAACGACGGCGAGGCGACCATTCCGGTGCTGGTCGGCTACATCCACTCGCTGGCCTATCTCGAGACGGCGGTCGAGGTGCTCAAGAACCTGCTGCAGCCGAACGGCAAGTACTTCATGTTCTGCAACAACATCGACCTCCTGGCGAAGTATCGCATCAAGATGGGCGACGTGACGTTCTATGTCCTGCCTTGCGACGAATCCACAGTGTGGAAGGAGATGCTGGACCTGCTGTCGATCGACAAGAACGACATCAAGAAGCTCGATACCGCAGGCAAGCTCGACTACGTGCTCGACACCGCCAAGGACTTCAGTGAGAATTACGATCTCGTGCCTTACGCGGATGCACTGGCCAGGATGGAGCCGGTCAAGAACCGCAACGAGAACCGACCGGTCTGACATCGTCCTTTTCTTCATATGCAAGATGAAGTCCCGGCAGTTGCCGTCGGGACTTCGCCGGGATCGCAGCCTCAGCCTTCCTCGCATTGCAGGCCGGTCTCGTCCTCATCCTCTTCATCCTCGACCAAGGTCACGCCGGTCACACAGATGTCGCCATCGAGGACGCTCAACGCCACCGGCGTCAGGCTCTCGCCCTTGCACGGGCCGTCGACGCAGAGCCCGGTGCCGATCTCGAACAGCGAGCCGTGCTTGCCGCACAGGATGCGCAGGCCGTTGCCGTCCAGGAACTGATTTCGCTCCCAGTCGAGATTGACCTTATCGTGCGGGCACATGTTCAGATATCCGAACACCTGCTTGCCCCAGCGGATCACGAAGATCGGCCACGGACGTTGCGTTCCGTCCTCGGCCACGATCATGAGCTGAAAGCCCATGGCGCGGCGGCTCGGGATGTCGTTGAAGCTGCAGATGGCGTAGGCGACGTCGGTCGTCATGTCGGGCCTCATCGATGTCTGGCGCATCTCCGACACGGCCGCTTCAGCGCAGCGGGAGCGGCGGTCGGCTCGCCTGCGGAACGCGTTGCAAGATTCGCGCAACTCCGCCCGTCCGCCTGGCTTTCTTCGCTGCTGCGAGAGACTGGCACAGAACTTGAAAATTTCTCCTGCAGATGCGGCTTTGTAAGGAGATCGACATGAACGTGGCACTGGAATTCGTCGAGAGCTCGCTCGACGACATCAAGACGGCATTGGAGGGCGGCACGCTGACGGTCTACTCGGTGGCGCGTCCGATTACCGCGGACAAGCCGGTCGACCGCAGCGGCGTGCTCGCGACCTTCACGTTCGGCTCGCCCGCCTTCGGCCCCGCGGTGGATGGCCTCGAGCAGCCGAACTTCGTCGCGACGTCCGTGCCGGCGGCCACCGTCGGCACGCCCGGCTTTGCGCGGGCGCGCAAGGCGGACGGCACCACCGTCGCCGATTTCTCCGCCGGCCCAGGCGAGCGCGAGATCAAGTTCACCGAAGTGTCGTGCTCGCCCGGCGCGCCGGTTACGGTCGCGACCTTCAAGATCATCGCCGAAGGCGGCTGGCCGGAGCGTCCGGAATACTACGACACGCATCCACGCCCGGGCTATCCGATGCCGAAGACGCTGTGAGGGCGGACGCCGTCACGCCTTGGACCAGGTCCCTCCTGTTGGTTTAACGACATCGCGAGCGAATGCATGAGCACAGACTTCTCTGACGCCCTGGTCAGCTCCGAATGGCTGGCGCAACATCTCACCGATCCCGCCACCAAGATCCTCGACTGCACCTGGCATCATCCGAGCACCAATCTCGATGGCCGTACGCAATATCGCGGCCGGCATCTGCCGGGCTCGGTGCATTTCGACATCGACCAGGTCGCCGACAAGTCGAGCCCGCTGCCGCACATGCTGCCGTCAGCGGAGGATTTCGCCCACAAGGTCGGGCTGCTCGGCATCAGCAATTCTGACCGCGTCATCATCTATGACCGCCACTATGGCGGCTCCGCCGCGGGCCGCGTGTGGTGGATGTTCCGCGTGTTCGGGCACGACAACGTCGCCCTGCTCGACGGCGGCTTCGGCAAATGGACCAAGGAGAAGAGGCCGGCCGAGATGACGCCGGTGCGCCCGGTGCCGGCGAGTTTCAGCGCAAGCTTCAGGCCGGAGCTTGTGACCACCTCGGCCGCCGTGCAGAGTGGCGGCGCGCAGCTGGTCGACGCCCGTGGGCCCGGCAAGTTCGATGGCACCCAAGCGGACGTGTTCACGTTCAAGCGCCAGGGCCACATCCCCGGCGCGATCAATCTGCCCTGGGCCGATCTGGTCGACCCGGACACGGGCGTGCTCATGGCGCCCGACGCGCTCGCAGCCCGATTCGCGAGTGCCGGCGTCGATCTGGAGAAGCCGATCGTCACCACCTGCGCCTCGGGCATCACGTCATGCATGCTGGCGCTGGCGCTCTATCGGCTGGGACGTCCGGATGTTGCCGTCTACGACGGGTCCTGGGCGGAATGGAGCCAGCTCGACGACACGGCGGTGGCGGCGTGATGTGCACAGACGAATGACGGGAGCACGAGCATGGCAAGAACCCTGGTCAAGACCACGCAGGACGGCCGCAAGGTCGAGGTGATTGGGCTGGCAATCTGTCTCGAAGGCGAGCTCGAGGCGTTCGAGCTGGTCGAAGTCAAGCTGCATCCGAACCGACGCAAGATCTGGGAGGCCGCGCCCGACGCGACCCACATGGCCGGCCGCATCACTTTGACCAAGGACGAGGCCGCGACCGTCGAGGGTGCGTTCGCTGCGGCCCAGGCCGAAATCCTCGCCAACCCCGCCGCGATCAACGAGCGCTTCCGGATCGCCGCGATGTGGAAGGCGCGGGAACAGGGGATCGAGTAGGCATTGATTCGTAGGGTGGGCAAAGCCAGCGGGCGACGCGCAGCGGCGATCGATGGCGTGCCCACCATCTTCGTCCCGCACGCCGAAAAATGGTGGGCACGGCGCATTGGCTGAATCGGCGTGGAAAAACCGCCCAGGCGCCTTTGCCCACCCTACCAATCCATCGCCGTCATCGCGAGCGCAGCGACGCGATCCAGGTCCACGCGAGGACTCTGGATTGCTTCGTCGCCTGCGGCTCCTCGCAATGACGGCCGCTCTCGGCTTTCCAATACGTTATTGAAAAACCCGCCCGCGGTAGCGGTAGCTGCCGGCGTCGTCGACATCGAACAGCTCGCCGATATCGGGATGCTTGACCGGCTCACCCGTGACGTCCGCCACCAAGTTCTGCTCCGGAACATAGGCGATGTAGCTGCTGTCGCCGCATTCGGCGAGCAGGTAGTAGAACGGCTGCTCCTTGTCGAGCCTGGTGTCCATGGTGATGGCGCGCCAGCCTTCCTCCTCGGAGAATGACAGGTCGACGTCGAACACGACACCGCGCAGATCGTAGACGCGGTGCCGTATCACCTGGCCGATCGTGAACTTTGCCTCCATCCGCACCATGACAGCACGCTCGATGATCTCACGCCGCCGGCGAATGGGTCTGGCAATTGGTTGGGCAGACGCGGGCGCAGGCGCCGCAGCCGATGCAGGCGCCGGTGTCGTGCATGACCATGATCTTCTTCTCGACCTCGTCATCCTCGTCGTCGTCGAGCTCGACGAACTCGCCCTCGTCGTTGATGCCCTTCAAGGTCATGACCTCGCGACCGCAGACCTTGTAGCAGCGGCCGCAGCCGATACACTTTCCGGCGTCGATGGCGACCAGATAGTCCGGCCGCCAATCGCGGCCGTCACGGGTTGAATTGGACATGATGACGGGTCCTCAAATCGGGCTTAGGCGGTCTCGAGCTTCTTCAGCTCGGCTCGCTTCTTCTCCAACTCGGCAAAGGCTTCATGCGCCTTCTGCGCCGTCGGCAGGATCTGGTCCCAGTTGATGGGCAGCTCCTCCGACAAGTCGTGCAGGTTCATCTTGGCATCCATGGCACGTGCCGACAGCTTCTTGATCTCGGCCTTCAGGGTGTCCAGGTCGCTCATTGTCTCCATCCTCGCCGTTAGTAGTTTGCGACGTCCTTGAACTTCTCGATCATCTCAACGCCGGCGTTGACGAACTTGTCGCCCTCGTCGGCCAGCTTGCCGAGGTTGTCGAAGCCGAAGCGGTGCACGTCGCGCAGCTGCTTGTTGACCACGATCAGCCGGCCACCGATCAGCACCATGCGGCCAAAGCCCTCGTGGCTCATCTTCAGCATCGGCGAGATCATCACGCCGGTGGCCTTCTCGATCGACAACGCGATCGCGTTGAAGAACAGTTCAAGCCGCCAGATCGTCTCCGGATCGGGATCGCCGATGATCGGCAGCGCCCGCCGCTTCTCCTTGTCCAGGATGTAGGGCTCGAGCAGGTCGATGTCCTTTTTGCCCTCCCAGGCGCCGTGGGTGTCCTGGGCGCGCCAGACCTTGATGAGTTCCTTGACGAAGGGCCGCTGCTCGGCGGGTACCGTTTCGACTGCTACGGCGGTATCGGACATGTTGGTTTCCTCATTCCTCGAAATCGAGAACGCGTTCCTGGCCCTTGGCGAGCGCCTTGCGCAGCCAGGGCGGTGGCGTGCCAGCCAGAACGGCCTGCAGCTTGCCCAGGAGATCGCTGATCTCCTCGGGCTGATTGACCTTCATCGGATGGATGTTGTTGGCGACGACACGCGCGGCGCCGGAGCCGCCGATCGCGGCGACATAGAGGATCGCGCAATCCTTGATTGCCTCGATCTTCGGCGCCAGCTTGTCCTCGTTGCCGTCCTCCTTGAGATCGCCGTCGAACTCGACGGTCTCGACGAAGCGATGCCCCGCAGTGTCGACGTCGTAGATCGCGATGTTCTTGGCCCAGCCGAAATGGGCGTCGACGCGTTTCAGATCCTGGGTAGCGAATGCGACTTTCATGTCGTCGGTCCTTTCTCCTGAAACGTCAATGCAGTGGCGCCACGACGGCGGAGTCGATCGATACCTGCTGGACGTCCTTCCACGGATCGAGCCAGGTGTCAGGCGTCGGCTGATGGTTGTCCTCGCGATCGGCGATGATGAGATTGGCCAGCGCGAAGACGAGGTCGCGGGTGCCGCGATAGCCGACCGTCAGCAAATGCCCTGCCCCGAGCCGGTCGAACATCGGGAAGCCGATCCGATAGAACGGGATTTTGAGACGCGCCGCAGCCTGGCGGCCGTGCGAATGCGTCATCATGAGACCGCAGTCGCGCGCCTTGGCGAGCGTCTCCAGGTCCTCGAGATCGCCGATCAGCACCTCCTCGCACGGCATGCGTTCGAGCACCGGCGACTGGGTCGTGGTGACGGCCACGGCAATTTGTGCACCCATGTCATGCAGCATGCTGGCAACGTCAAACAGCAGGTCCGGCTCGGCGCCGATGGCAAGCTTGCGGCCGCCGATGTGGAAATGGGCATCCAGCATGGCATCCGCGAGCTGGCCGCGCTGGCGGCGATATTTTGCCGGCACCGGACGCCCCGAGATATCGCTCAGGAACGCCATGAACTCGTCGTTCGGCAACAGCCCGCAGAGCCGCTCGAACAGCCGGTACGGCACGCCGGTTCTCGCCTGCATCGCCTCCGCCGCACGCTTCATCTGCGCGCCGATCGCGATCGTCCAGGACGCGCTGCCCATGGTCGCGATCTCTTCCAGCCCGATGCCGCCGATCGTGGTCGGCGTGAACTCGTCGGGAATGTGACCGTCGAGCGAGCCACCGATATCCGGCAGGAACGACGGCTCCAGGCCGAAATCCTCGAAGATCGTCCTGAGCTCCTCGATGTCGCCCGGCGTCAAATGGCAGCCCGGCAGCACGTTGACGCGGGTCGGATCGCGCCGCGTCGAGGTCGGCTTGTCGACCAGCACCTCGACCATCTTGGCGACTGTCTTGTCCCAGCCATCCTGGAACGCGTCCTTGAAATCCGGCGTCGAGACATAGACCAGCGGGTAGGTCGCGAGCTCCGGATGCTTCTCGCGGATCAGCCTGATGTAGCCGTCGACGTCGTCCCCCTTGGTCTCGGTCACCCCGGTCGAGCAGATGCCGATGATCTCCGGCTTCTGCCTCTTATGGATGTTGAGGATCGCCTGCTCCACGTTCTCATAGCCGCCGAGCACGGTGGCGACCTCGCTCATCGCCGTCGTCTGCATCGGCACCGCTTCCTTGAAGTGGCGCACGAACAGCGTCAGCCCGAACGAGGTGCAGCCCTGCGAGCCGTGCAGCAGCGGCATCGCCCCGCGCAGGCCGAGGAAGGCGAACGCGCCGCCGATCGGCTGGCTCATCTTGAGCGGGTTGACCGCGCACGCCTTCTTCCCAATGGTGACCTTGGCCATGAGCGTCGCCTACTCCGCCGCCTGCAGCAGCTCGGCCGGCGCCTTCTGCGCCGCCAGGATGTCCTCGACCCGGCCGGCGCATGCCCCGCAACCGCCGGAGGCGTTGGTGTGAGTGCGGACGCCGGCGACGTCGGTCAGGCAATGCGCTTTGATCGCATCCTCGATGGTGCCGAGATCGACCGACTTGCAGTGGCAGATCTTCTTGGCGCGGCGCGCGGCTTCCGCGGCAACCGGATCGGCGGCGAGCGCCGCTGCTTCCGCATTGGCCTGCGCAATCGCCCTGGCCTGCCAGTTGTTGTTGGCGGTCTCCCACGGCGCGCGCTTGCGCAGCTGCGCCCACATCGGGTTGTAGATCGCCTTATCGATCTCCGCGACCAGCTTCACCATGCCGATATAGCCCATAAAGGCGTGCGAGCGCTCCTGGTTGATGTCGAGCCAGGGCATCGCGGCCTTGAGTGCCACGAACTGCGACTTGCCGCCGGACAGCATGATGTCGGCCTTGGCGTCCTTGAGCATCTTGTACATTTCGCGCGGCGCCATATCGTCGATCATGTGCGCGTCCTGGCCCATCAGCTCCTTGATGCGCTCCTTGTCCTCCTTGGTGGACTTCTTCACCGAGGTGCCGACCAGCTCCATGCCGGCCTCCTGCAGCGCCGCGACGACCGACCACGACTTCACGCCGCCGGTGATCAAGAGCACCTTCTTGCCGGTCAGCCGCTGCTTGAACGGCTCGATCGCGGCCCACGCCTTGGCCTCCTCACGGGCGATGACGGCCTCGGTGCGATCCAGCAGATCGGCCGGCGCGCCGCGCTCGACCAGCAGGCGCGCGATCTCGCGCAGCGAGTCCGAGGAGTCCTGGATGCCGTAGAACGAGCCCTCGAAGAACGGAATGCCGTAACGCTCCTCCATCTTGCGGGCGACGTTGATCATCGCCTTGGAGCACACCATCATCGCCGCACGGGCGCGGTGCGACGACGCCACATCCTTGTAGCGACCGTCGCCGGAGATGCAGGCGGAGATGCGAATGCCGAGCTCGTCGAACAGCGGCTTCACCTGCCAGAGCTCGCCGGACAGATTGTATTCGCCGATGATGTTGAGGTCGTAGGGCGTGGTGACCTCAGGCTCGACAGTGCCGATGACGTGATCGAGCAGCGCCTCGCCGGCGAGCTTGTTGCCGAGATTTTTCGGGCCGACGAAGCCGGGCGAATTGACGGGAATGCAGGGCTTGCCGAACTTCGCCGAGGCCGCCTTGCAGACCGCGTTGATGTCATCGCCGGTCATGGCGGGCACGCAGGTCTGGTAGACGAAGACCGCCGGCGGATCGTATTTCTCGATGATTTCCTTGATCGCCTTGTACAGCCGCTTCTCGCCACCGAACACGACGTCGGTCTCGTTGATGTCGGTGGTGAAGCCGGTGCGCCAGATCTGGGATCCAGAGGAGGCCGCGCCGCGGTTGTCCCAGGAATTTCCTTCGCAGGCGATCGGTCCGTGCACGAGATGCGCGACGTCGGTCAGCGGCTGCAATGCGACCTTGGCGCCGTCGAAGGCGCAGCCACCGGCCGCGCCGCCCGGCTGCAGTTGCTTGGTGCAACCCTTCTTGCGCTCGGCCTCGGACTTGTTGGCGTTCTTGCCGCAACCCGGCTCGTTGAAGACGTTCTGGATCGTGGCCGAAAGCGAGCTCATTGGCTTCTCCTGTTGACGACCGATTGCGCGTCTTTCGAAAGACAAGGCTCAGGCACGACATGCCTCCCCTTGAGCCCTGCTCCCAACATCGAAACGCGGCGGCCCCGGAAGGCCGCCGCGCCGTCACTCAGCGAATGATGTCGAAGCTGTAGTCCGACTTGGCCGGCACGTTGGTGTTGCGGTCGATCTCGTCGAAGATCTTGTCCAGGATCGTGACCAGCACGTTGAGGCCGCCCTGATAGCCCCACACCGGATAGCGGTGCTTGTGGTGGCGATCGAAGATCGGGAAGCCGATGCGGATCAGCGGGGTGCCGGTGTCGCGCTCCAGATACTTGCCGTAGGTGTTGCCGATCAGGAAGTCGACCGGCTCGGTGAACAGCAGCGAGCGCATGTGCCACAGATCCTTGCCGGGATACACGTGGCAGTTCTTGCCGAACGGCGAGCTATCGAACACGGCCTGCACCTTCTCGGCCCACTCCTTGTTGCCGTTGGTGGCGAGCACATGGGTCGGCTCGGCGCCGAGCTCGAGCAGGAACGCGGCGAGGCCGAGGCAGAGATCCGGGTCGCCGTAGATCGCGAACTTCTTGCCATGGATGTGCGCGCTGGAGTCGGCGATCGCGTCGACCAGGCGGCCGCGCTCGAGGGCGATCGATTCCGGGATCTCCTTGCCGGTGATGCGCGACAGCGCCATCACGAAGGCATCGGTGCCGGTGACGCCGACCGGATGGTGGAACGAGACCACTTCCTGGCCGTGGTTCTTGATCAGCGGCAGGGTCTTCTCGGTGCAATAGTGCTGCATCGAGATGGTCGCCTTGGCGTGGACGGCGTTGGCCGCGTCCTCCAAGGTCGTGCCGCCATCATACATGCGGAACTCGCCGTCGGTCGGGGTGTCGAACACGTTCGAGTTGTCGCCGAGGATCGTGTATTCGATCCCCATTTCCTCGAAGATGTGCTTGACCTCGCGGATGTTGCCGACGGTGTAGCCGTCGAAGCCGCCGATGAAGTTGATCTTCTCGTTCGGAACGCGCTCGAGCTTCGGCGCGGTGCCGGCTTTGCCGTCCCAAAAGTGCTCCAGGATTCCTTTCATCGCGTTGTCGTAGCCGGTGACGTGGCTGCCGACGAAGGCGGGCGTGTGGGCGAAGGGCACGTCGAACTCGGCCGGAACCGAGCCTTTTTCCTTCGAGGTCTTGATGAAGGCGTTGAGGTCGTCACCAATGACTTCCGCCATGCAGGTGGTGGAGACCGCGATCATCGACGGCTTGTACATGTTGTAGGCGTTGGCGAGGCCGTCGATCATGTTGTTGAGGCCGCCGAACACCGCTGCGTCCTCGGTCATCGACGACGACACGCAGGAGCTTGGCTCCTTGAAGTGGCGCGACAGATGGCTGCGGTAGTAGGCCACGCAACCCTGCGAGCCGTGCACGAACGGCAGCGTCTTCTCGAAGCCGACGGCGACGAACACGGCGCCGAGCGGCTGGCAGGCCTTGGCCGGATTGACCGTCAGCGCCTCACGGGCAAAATTCTTCTCGCGATATTCGGGCGTCTTGGCCCATTCGCGGATGCGCTCGACCTCGGCGGGATCGCGCGGATTCTCGAACATCTTCTTCTTGTTCGCCAGCATCTGCTGGTATTCGGGACCACGGAAAAGCTCGAAGTGATCGAGCACATGTTCGGCACTCTGCGTCATGGGATAACCCTCTCTATTTTCCTGTGTCGATCAGGGAGCGCTGGCTCTCCGCCGAAGGAGAGCCAGGCCGTGGGTGGTGGTGTTACTCGGCAGCCTGGAGCAACGGCTTGGGCACCTGCTTCCAGGGCGCCTTTGCCATCTTCCAGACCGGCGAGTTGATGGCCATGTCCATGTCGCGGGCGAAGATCGCAAACCCGTCGTAGCCATGGTAGGGACCCGAGTAGTCCCAGGAGTGCATCTGGCGGAACGGCACGCCCATCTTCTGGAACACGTACTTTTCCTTGATGCCCGAGCCGACCAGGTCCGGCTGGACCTTCTCGACGAACTTCTCGAACTCGTAGCCGGTCACGTCGTCATAGATCAACGTGCCATCCTTGACGTAGTGCTGGGCGGTGCGCTGATAGTCGTCGTTGTGGCCGAACTCGTAGCCGGTGCCGACGACCTCCATGCCGAGGTCTTCATAGGCGCCGATCACGTGGCGCGGACGCAGACCGCCGACGAACAGCATCACGGTCTTGCCTTCGAGGCGCGGCCGGTACTTGGCGATCACGGCGTCCATCAGGGGCTGGTACTTCGCGATGACGCGCTCGGCACCCTCCTTGATCTTGTCGTCGAAATAGCTGGCGATCTTGCGCAGCGATTCGGCGATCTTGCTCGGCCCGAAGAAATTGTATTCGCACCACGGAATATTGTACTTCTCTTCCATGTGACGCGAGATGTAGTTCATCGAGCGGTAGCAGTGCAGCACGTTCAGCTTCGCCTTCGGCGTCGCCTCGAGCTCGGCCAGCGAGCCGTCGCCCGACCACTGGGCAATCACGCGCAGACCCATCTCCTCGAGCAGGATGCGCGACGACCAGGCGTCGCCACCGATGTTGTAGTCGCCGATGATCGCGACGTCGTAGTCCGACGGCTCAAAGCGCGGCGCAGCGTCGGCCGGGATCTTGTCGAACACCCAGTCCCGGATCGCGTCGTTGGCGATGTGGTGGCCGAGCGACTGCGACACGCCGCGGAAGCCTTCGCAGCGGACGGGAACGATGGTCTTGCCGTCATACTCCTTCGACTTGACCTTGGAGACCGCCTCGATGTCGTCGCCGATCAGACCGATCGGGCATTCCGACTGCACGGTGATGCCGTTGTTGAGCGGGAACAGCTCCTGGATCTCGTCCATGATCTTGGCGAGCTTCTTGTCGCCGCCGAACACGATGTCCTTCTCCTGGAAGTCGGAGGTGAACTGCATCGTCACGAAGGTGTCGATGCCGGTCGTGCCGATGTAGTAGTTGCGGCGCGCCGCCCAGGAGTACTGGCCGCAGCCGACCGGGCCGTGGCTGATGTGGATCATGTCCTTGATCGGGCCCCACACCACGCCCTTCGAGCCGGCATAGGCGCAGCCGCGAATGGTCATGACGCCCGGGATCGACTTGATGTTCGACTTGACGCCGCAGTCGGACTTGCCGTTCTCATGCACGTTGAGGTGCTTGGCGCGACGCTTGGCAGTCTTCTCCGGATAGACCTTCAAGACCTCGGCGATCAGTTCCTTGTTGCGTGCCTTGATCTCGGCCACGCTTTGTTTCTCGATGACGCTCATCTGGCTTTTCCTCGATGATCGGTTGCGGGGGTCATCCGGCCCTTAGAGATCATGGGCCGGATGACCGGTGGCGGTTACGCCGTGGCGGCGAGCTCGGAGGCGGTCTTGCCGATCTGGCTCTCGTCGACCGCCTTCATGATGCCGTGCTCCATCAGCATGTCCTCGAGCTCGTCCATCGTGATCGGGGTCGGGATGATGCCCTTGCCGCCGTTGGCGTGGATCTTCTGCGCCAGCGAGCGGTAGTGGCCGGCCTGGACCGAGTCCGGCGCATATTCCAGAACGGTCATGCGGCGCAGCTCGGCGTGCTGCACGATGTTGTCGCGCGGCACGAAGTAGATCAGCTGGGTGCCGAGCTTCTTCGCCAGCGCCTCCGCCAGCTCCAGCTCCTTGTCGGTCTGGCGCTCGTTGCAGACCAGGCCGCCCAGGCGCACGCCGCCGGAATTCGCATATTTCAGAATGCCCTTGGAGATGTTGTTGGCGGCATACATCGCCATCATCTCGCCGGACATCACGATGTAGATTTCCTGCGCCTTGTTCTCGCGGATCGGCATCGCGAAGCCGCCGCAGACCACGTCGCCGAGCACGTCGTAGGACACGTAGTCGATGTCCTCATAGGCGCCGTTCTCTTCCAGGAAGTTGATCGAGGTGATGACGCCCCGGCCGGCGCAGCCGACGCCCGGCTCCGGACCACCGGACTCGACGCAGCGGATGTCGCGATAGCCGACCTTCATGACCTCTTCGATCTCGAGGTCCTCGACGCTGCCCGCAGCAGCGGCCAGACTCAGGATTGTGTCCTGCGCCTTGGCGTGCAGGATCAGGCGGGTCGAATCCGCCTTCGGATCGCAGCCGACGATCAGGATCCGGTGGCCCATCTCGGCGAGTGCCGCGAGGGTGTTTTGTGACGTCGTCGACTTGCCGATGCCGCCTTTGCCGTAGAATGCGATTTGTCGCAGCGCTGCCATGATGCTCTCCATCAACCGATTGCCAATGTCTCGCATGCACCTTGCATCGCGAGACCGCGTCCTCTCTCCAGAACCGGCAGACGGGTTATTGGGAAGGAGAGCATCGCTCGTCCGAAGCGTCGGCGTGCACTCAGCCCTCAACCTTTGCCTGAGCCCAGTTTTGCAACGGCTGTGCCAGAGCTTTGGAATCGTTAAAAAGGCCATGTTTTGAAAGAGATGCGGCCAAGCTCGGCGCTAGGATGTACTTGTTGCAAATCCGACATCGGGGGTTTTCACCCGACGCTGCCGCGCCGTGCTGTCCGAAACGACACATGCCGCCGCGGCTCCGAGCGGCGCTTCCGTAGAGAACACCGGGGAGCGCTCGCGTGAGGCCGGCCAGGAGCGGCGGTACGGAGTTTGCTTGATGTAGATCAAACCCGCTTTCGAACGGGCCAGCAGGAGTACTATTGATGGCGAGCAAGACGCGCGTCTTTGTCATTGAAGCCGATCAGGTGATCCGCTCGGCGCTCGGCTACATTCTCAGTGAGCGTCACGAGACCTTCACCTTCGCGGAGACCGCCGACGCATTGACCAAGGCCGCACGGACCACGCCCCATGCCGTCCTCATCGGGATGAGCATCCTGGAGGACGACGGCGCCGAGACGGTCGGCATGCTCGCCAGGACGATGCATCAGGCCGGCATCATCGTGGTCGCAGGATCGACCAAGTCGCCGCTCGCGCTGGCCGGCCTGCGGCAGGGCGCGGAAGCCATCATCGCCAAGCCGATCACCTTCGACGGCGTCACGCACGCGGTCGATTCCGTGCTGGCGCGGCGCGGTAGCGAGCCGGGCCTGACGGCATAGCTGGCCCTGGTATCCACGGAGATCAGCCGATGACGAGGAGGGGATGATGTTGAAGATGACCCAGACCGCGACGCCGGGGACACCGGACATCGAGGACATCGTCGAGAATTTCGCGCTGCTCGACGACTGGGACGACCGCTACCGTTACGTGATCGAGTTGGGGCGCGGCCTGCCGCCGCTACCCGATACCGACCGTAATGATGGCAACAAGGTGCAGGGCTGCACCAGCCAGGTCTGGCTTGCCACCACAGTGCGGCACGACGCCGCAGTGCCGGCGCTCGACTTCATCGGCGACAGTGACGCCCACATCGTCCGCGGCCTGGTCGCGATCCTGCTCGCGATGGTGTCCGGCCGCACCGCATCCGAGATCCTGGCCGCCGATCCGATCGCGCTGTTCGAGAAACTCGGCCTGCGCGAGCATTTAACCCCGCAGCGCTCCAACGGTTTCCGCTCGATGGTGAGCCGCATCAGAGCCGACGCCCAGGCGGCGCTCGCGGCGGCGGCGTAGGTTTGGTTGCTTGATTGCTGCTTTGATTGGTCGCGCGTATCGCGGCGAACTCGGTGCACCCCTCTCCCCTTGTGGGAGAGGGTGGCGGCCGAAGGCCACCGGGTGAGGGGTCTCTCGGCGCACTCAGAAGGTCATGGCTCGCGGAGACAACCCCTCACCCGAGCGATTCCAGGGCTGGTAGCGGTGCTGCCCTCTCCCACAAGGGGAGAGGGCGCATCAACGAGCAGCGCTCCTTCGCGATCACTGCGTGTAGGAAAAGGCGCCTCTACGAAAAGAATTCCTGCGCTTTCTTCAGCGCCCGCACCAGCACGTCGACCTCTTCCCGCGTGTTGTACATCGCGAACGACGCCCGGCACGTCGCTGTGACGCCGAAGCGCTCCAGCAGCGGCATGGCGCAATGGGTGCCGGCGCGGACCGCGACGCCGGAGCGGTCGATGACGGTGGCGAAGTCGTGGGCGTGGGCGCCCTGCATCTCGAACGAGACGATCGCCCCCTTGTCGGCGGCATTGCCGATGATGCGCAGCGAGTTGATCTCGCGCAACTGCTCGGTCGCATAGGCGACGAGATCATGCTCATGCGCGGCGATGCGCTGCTTGCCGATGGAGGCGACGTAGTCGATCGCAGCCCCCAGCCCGGCGGCTTCCACGATCGGCGGCGTGCCGGCCTCGAAGCGGTGCGGCGGATCGCCATAGGTCACCCAGTCGCGCGAAACCTCGCGGATCATCTCGCCGCCGCCGTTGAACGGCGGCATCGACGCCAGGAGCTCGCGCTTGCCATAGAGCGCGCCGATGCCGGTCGGGCCGTAGATCTTGTGGCCGGTGATGCAATAGAAATCCGCATCGAGATCGCGGACGTCGACCTCCATGTGCACGGCGGCCTGCGAGCCGTCGATCAGCACCGGGATGCCGCGCGCATGCGCGATGCGGATGACCTCCTTGACCGGCACGACCGTGCCGAGCACGTTCGACATCTGCGTCATCGCCACCATCTTGGTGCGCGGCGTCAGCAGCTTTTCGAATTCGTCGAGCAGGAAATTTCCGTCGTCGTCGACAGGAGCCCATTTGAGCACCGCGCCCTGGCGCTCCCGGAGGAAATGCCAGGGGATGATGTTGGCGTGGTGCTCCATGATCGAGAGCACGATCTCATCGCCCGGCCCGATCCGCTCGCGGCCGAAGGTCTGCGCGACCAGGTTCACGGCTTCCGTGGCGCCGCGCGTGAAGATGATCTGCTCAGGGCTTTCGGCATTCAGGAACGACGCCACCTTGGCGCGGGCGCCCTCATAGGCCTCGGTGGCGGCGTTGGCGAGATAATGCAGCCCCCGATGCACGTTGGCGTATTCGGACGTATAGACCTGGTTCATCCGGTCCAGTACGGCCTGCGGCTTCTGCGCCGACGCCGCGTTGTCGAGATAGACCAGCGGCTTGCCGTGCACCTGCATGCCGAGGATCGGAAAGTCCGCACGGATGCGGCCAACGTCGTAGCCGCTTCCGTTCACCGCTGCATGCATCACCTACTCCCGTTGTCCGAGCCAGCCCAGCATCGCTTCGGTCAACGCCGCCCGCACGCTCTCATCGGCGGCGCCTTCGATGATCTCGCCAACGAAGGCCTGGATCAGCAGCGCCTTGGCTTCCTTGGGCGGAATGCCGCGCGCCATCAGATAGAACAGCAGCTCGTCGTCGATCGCGCCGGTCGTGGTGCCGTGGCCGCACTGCACGTCGTCGGCGAAGATCTCGAGCTCCGGCTTGCTGTCGGCCTCGGCCTCGTCGGACAATAGCAGCGCCCGCGACATCATCTTGGCGTCGGTCTTCTGCGCGCCGGGACTGACCGTGATCTTGCCCTGGAAAACCGCGCGCGCGGTGTCGCCGACGACCGCCTTGAAGGTCTCGCGGCTCTGGCAGTTCTCAGCTGCGTGCTCGATCGCCAAGGTCGTGTCCGCATGCTGGGTGCCCGACAGCAGCGATCCGCCGCGGATGTCGGCAACAGTGCCCTCACCCGCGATATGCACGAACAGCTGGTTGCGCACCAGGCTGCCGCCGGCGACGAAGCCAAGCTGATTGAAGGTCGCACGCGCGCCGATATTGGCGAGCAGCGAGGAGATGTGCAGCGCGCTGTTGCCCTCCCGGGTCACCTTGACATGGTCGATCCGCGCCTCGTCGCCGACGACGAGCTGCATCGCGGTGTTGACTTGATATTCGCTTCCGTCGGGCCCCTGATGCGACTCGACGATGGTGGCGCTGGCCCCAGTTCCGATATTGACCAGCGACCGCGTGTACATCGAGGTTGCGACCCAGTTCGTCGTGACGAACGCGACGTGGATTGGTCGGCTCAGTGCCGTGCCCGGCGCGACCAGGATCACGACGCCATTGGCAGCCAGCGCGGTGTTGAGCGCCAACGCCGGATCGTCGTCAGGCACGACGGGGCCGAGACGCTGCGACAGCAGCGGCTTGTCGGCGGCGAGCGCGTCGGCCATCGGCTGGATGGTGAGGCCCGGCTCGAGATCGGCGAGGTCGGACAGCTCGGGCACGAAGGCACCGTCAACGATCATCAGCTTGCGGAAGCCAGCGCCCGCGAACAAGTCGCTCGCCTCGCGCGCCTTGGTTTTTGCCGCGTCGTCGGGCAGCGAGGCGAGCCGCTTGGCCTCCTTCATCTGCGTGCGCAAATCGGTGTAGCGCCACGCCTCGACGCGCCGGTGCGGCAGGCCGACCGCATTGAAACGGTCGAACGCAGCAGCGCGCACCGCGGTGATCTCCTCGCCGCCCGGCAGATAGCGGCGGGCGCCCTGATACAGATCGGCCAGTCCGAGTTCGGCCTTGGTCTTGCGGATCACGACGCCCATGTTCGTCCTCCCCGGCGCCTTAAGCCGCTTCGCTCTGGTACTGGGCGTAGCCGGTCGCCTCGAGCTCGCGCGCGAGGTCTTTGCCGCCGGTGCGGACGATGCGGCCCGCCGCGAACACATGGACGATGTCGGGCACGATGTAGTCGAGGAGCCGCTGATAGTGGGTGATCACGATCATGCCTCGCTCGGCGGAGCGCAGCGCGTTGACGCCGTTGGCGACGACCTTCAGCGCGTCGATGTCGAGGCCGGAATCGGTCTCGTCGAGGACGCAGAGCGACGGCTGCAGCAGCGCCATCTGCAGGGTCTCGTTGCGCTTCTTCTCGCCGCCGGAGAAGCCGACATTGAGCGGCCGCTTCAGCATGTCGGCATCGATGTTCAGCGTCTTGGCGATCTCGCGCACGCGCTTGATCAGGTCCGGCGAGGACAGCTCCTCCTCGCCGCGCGCCTTGCGCTGGGCGTTGAAGGCGGCCCGCAGGAAGGTGAGCGTCGCGACGCCGGGGATCTCCAACGGATATTGGAACGCGAGGAACACGCCCTTGGCGGCGCGCTCGTCGGCGGACATCGCCAAGAGGTCCTCGCCATTGAGATAGACCTCGCCGGCCGTGACCTCGTAGCCGGGCTTGCCGGCCAGCACGTAGGACAGCGTCGACTTGCCGGCGCCGTTCGGGCCCATGATGGCGTGGATCTCGCCCTTGTTCACGGTCAGGTCCAGACCCTGGATGATCTTCCGTCCGCCTGCGATCTCGGCATGGAGCCCCTTGATTTCGAGCAAGGCCGTCATCGAACACTCCTTCTGATGCTGTCGCGGCGCGACGCCGTCATCCAACCGATCCTTCGAGGCTGATCGAGATCAGCTTCTGCGCCTCGACCGCGAACTCCATCGGCAATTGCTGCAGCACATCCTTGACGAAGCCGTTGACGACCAGGCCGACCGCTTCCTCCTGGGAGAGCCCGCGCTGGATGCAGTAGAACAGCACGTCCTCGGAGATCTTCGACGTCGTGGCCTCGTGCTCGAACACCGCGGAGGAGTTCTTGGCCTCGATGTAGGGCACGGTGTGCGCGCCGCATTTGTCGCCGATCAAGAGCGAGTCGCAGGCGGTGAAATTGCGCGCGCCGGAGGCCTTGCGATGGGCGCTGACCAGGCCGCGATAGGTGTTCTGCGACTTGCCGGCGGCGATGCCCTTGGAGATGATCCGGCTCGACGTGTTCTTGCCGAGATGGATCATCTTAGTGCCGCTATCGACCTGCTGGAAGCCGTTCGAGATCGCGATCGAATAGAACTCGCCGCTGGAATTGTCGCCGCGCAGGATGCAGCTCGGATATTTCCAGGTGATCGCCGATCCCGTCTCGACCTGGGTCCAGGAGATCTTCGAATTTGTGCCGCGGCAGTCACCACGCTTGGTGACGAAATTATAGATGCCGCCGACGCCTTCGGAATTGCCGGGATACCAGTTCTGCACCGTCGAATATTTGATCTCGGCATCATCCAGCGCGACCAGCTCGACCACGGCGGCATGCAGCTGGTTCTCGTCGCGCTGCGGGGCCGTGCAGCCTTCGAGATAGGAGACGTAGGCGCCCTTGTCGGCGATGATCAGGGTGCGCTCGAACTGGCCGGTGTTGCGCTCGTTGATGCGGAAGTAGGTCGACAGCTCCATCGGGCAGCGCACGCCCGGCGGGATGTAGACGAACGAGCCGTCGGAAAACACCGCCGAATTCAGCGTCGCGAAATAGTTGTCGGTGGTGGGCACCACCGTGCCAAGATATTTTTGGACGAGGTCGGGATGCTCGCGTAGCGCTTCGGAGATCGGCATGAAGATCACGCCGGCCTTCTTCAGTTCCTCCTTGAACGTCGTCGCCACCGACACCGAGTCGAACACGGCATCGACGGCGATCTTGCTGCGCGGCGCCGCGGCCTCGCCGTCGACATCCGCTGCCGCCGCCGCAGGCCGCTCGACGCCTTCGAGGATCTCGACCTCGCGCAGGGGAATGCCGAGCTTCTCGTAAGTCTTGAGGATCTCCGGATCGATCTCGTCGAGCGAGGCGACCTTCTTCTTCGGCTTCGGCGCGGCGTAGTAATAGAGATCTTGATAGTCGATCTTCGGGTATCCGACGCGCGCCCAGGTCGGCTCGGTCATCGTCAGCCAGCGGCGGTACGCCTCCAGCCGCCACTCCAGCATCCAGGCCGGCTCGTTCTTCTTGGCCGAGATGAAGCGGATCGTGTCTTCCGACAGCCCCTTCGGAGCCTTCTCGGACTCGATGACGGTCTCGAATCCGTAGCGATATTGATCGACGTCGATGCCCTTGACCCGATCAATGGTCTCCTGAACCGCTGCCATCTCTCACTCCGCTTGCAATGTTTCCGTCGTGGCCCGCGTCAGGCGGGCACGCAGGTGTCCGGCACCGGACAGACGGCAGCGCATTGCGGCGCGTCGAAGTGGCCCTCGCACTCCGTGCACTTCTTCGGATCGATGATGTACATGTCGTTCTTCAGCCGGATGGCCGCATTCGGACATTCGAACTCGCAAGCCCCGCAGACCGTGCATTGTGAGGCGATGATCTTGTAGGTCATGTGCAGCTCCCCGCGATCCCTGCGACATCGGACGACGTCATTCACGGGGTATCTTTCAAGCCGCGTGCCAGAGAGCATTTGGTTGATTTCTAAGGAGGATTCTAAAGATCGCCACGCCGGTCAGCTGTCGCTCTCCCGACAGCATGTCGCAAGTGCGACAGGGCGCATGAAGTCGCGTGCGCGTTTGGGTCGAGCCCCCGCCACGAAGGCAGTGAGCTCCCCTCCCCCCTGCGGGGAGGGGTCGGGGGTGGGGGTCCACGAGGGTATGAACCGGGCTGAGTCCTGACAATTCAGACCGGGTTGATTCCTGACAGGCAAGCTTCGTCCGATTCGAAGGAGGATCGGTCGATGCCTTTCAGGGAGAGCAGTCCTGTGGAGCAGCGTATCGGGTTGTTTCGGGAGTACGACACGGGAGCTTTTTCGGTGACGGAGCTGTGCGCGCGGCACGGCATCAGCCGGGAGACGTTCTACGTTTGGGAGCGCCGCCGCGCGAGCGGGGATCCGCAGTGGTTCGAGGAGAAGAGCCACGCCGTGCAGAACTGCCCGCACGCCACAGCGGACCGGCTGGCACGGCGCATCATCGCAACACGACGACGGTTTCCGCATTTTGGCCCCAAGAAGATCAAGGCCTGGCTCGCGCGCGAGCGGCCGGAGGTCGACTGGCCGGCGGCCTCGACGATCGGCGACCTCCTGAAGCGTGAAGGCCTGGTCGAAGCGCGGCCACGCCGACGTCGGGCGATCGCGCAAGGCGAGCTGATCACGCCGGCGGAGGGCCCCAATGACGAGTGGGCGATCGACTTCAAAGGCTGGTTCCGCACTGGCGATGGCACGCGCTGCGATCCGCTCACCATCACCGATGCGGCGAGCCGCTATCTCATCGAGGTGCGCATTGTCGATCCGACCTGGGCTGGCGTGAAGGGCGCTCTGGAGCGCGTTTTCAAGGATATCGGCCTTCCCGACGCGATCCGCTCCGACAATGGAGTACCGTTCGGATCGACGGGAGCTGGCGGCCTTTCGGCGCTCTCGGTGTGGTGGCTCAAGCTCGGCATCGAGCCACGCTACATCCCACCAGCGAGCCCGCAGGACAACGGCCGGCACGAGCGCATGCACCGCACGCTGAAGGCCGAGACGTCGAAGCCACCGGCAGACACGGCCGCCGAGCAGCAGCGACGCTTCGACGCCTTTCGCCGCCACTTCAACGAGGAGCGGCCGCACGAGGCGCTCGACCAGGTGGCCCCCGTCAAGCTCTGGCGCAGGCCGGTGCGCTTCATGCCAGACCGTCTCGATGATCCCTGGTACGACGCCGATCACGAGGTCCGCCGCGTGCGTCCCACCGGGGACATCAAATGGCAAGGCGAGCACGTCTTCGTTGGCGAAGCGCTCGCCGGCGAACTCATCGGCCTCGCCAAGCACGATACCGGCGGCCACATCGTCCGCTTCTGGGGCCGAGACCTCGGGCTGATCGACCGCGACCGCCGTTTCCTGCGCTTTGCTCCGCCGCGTGCGCGGCTCCGCGTCGCGCAGGAAACGGCGGAGACAACACAGCAGTGATCGAATAGTGTCAGGGATCAGCCCGGTCCAAAATGTCAGGGATCAACCCGGTCGGTCAGAGCACGCTGCACGTGATGCGCGCTAATGCTGTCACCAGCGGAGTGACGACGTGTGATGTAACGAGCAGCTCAGCGGACGTGAGTACAGCGAGCGAACTCACGACGATCAGCGCCCGGAGACCCCCACCCCCGACCCCTCCCCGCAAGGGGGAGGGGAGCCGACCGTCGCCGGGGCGCGATCTCGAGTTTCACGACTATCGTTACGCGGGCGACAGCATGCACGTGAAATAAAAAAGGGCGCGCCATCTGCGCGCCCCTCATGAGACCCAACCCGTTCAGAACCGCTTCACCTCGATATTGTGCTTCTTCAGCGCGTAGCCGATCTGGCGCGGCGTGAGGCCGAGCAGGCGCGCGGCCTTGGCCTGGACCCAGCCGGAGCGCTCCATCGCCTGCACGATGCGGTCGCGCTCCGGCACCGCGCCGCCCTCCGTACTCTCGGAATACTCGCCGTCATCGGCATCGATGGCCGGCAACTCGACGGGAGCCTCGATCGGCGCCGACGTCCGCGGCAGGATCGGCAGCGGCACCATGGGCTGGCCGCGCGGCGGTGGCGGGGTTACCGTGTTACCCTTCCACAGGATCGCCGACATGCACTCGTTGCGGCTGCAGGCGAAGTCGTCCATGCTGATCGCCGAGCCCGTTGCCATGGTCGCGGTCCGTTGCACGCAGTTCTCCAGCTCGCGCACATTGCCGGGGAAGCCGCAATGCATCAGCACCTCGATCGCGCTGACGTCGAACGTCAGGTCGCGCTCGTTCTCGCAATTGAAGCGGCGCAGGAACTCGCGCGCCAGCTGCGGAATGTCGCTGCGACGCTCGCGCAACGGCGGCAATTTGATCGGCACCACGCTGATCCGGTAGTAGAGGTCGGCGCGGAACTCGTTGCGCGACACCGCCTCCTCGAGGTTGCGGTTGGTGGCGGTGACGATGCGGACATCGACCTTGATGGTCTGATTGCCGCCGACGCGCTCGAACTCCTGCTCCTGCAACACGCGCAGGAGCTTGGCCTGGAACGCCGGTGAGATCTCGCCGATCTCGTCGAGGAACAAGGTGCCCTTGTCGGCCAGTTCGAAGCGGCCCTTGCGCGCGTTGATCGCGCCGGTGAAGGCGCCCTTCTCATGGCCGAACAGCTCCGATTCCAGCACCGTCTCTGGCAATGCGGCGCAGTTGATCTTGATGAACGGCCGCTTGGCGCGATTGGACAGTTCATGGATCGCCTTCGCCACAAGCTCCTTGCCGGTGCCGGATTCGCCGCGCAGCAGCACCGGCGCATTCGACTTGGCGACGACGTTGATCTTCTCCAACAATGCGCGCAGCGCCGGGCTGTCGCCGACGATGCCGTCGACCAGCACCTTCTTGCGATCCTTCGGCGCCGGCTTCAGCTCCGACAGCTCCTTCTGCAGCCGGTGGCTTTCCGCCATCAGCCGCTCGCGGTCACGCGCGACGACCCGATGAAGCTTGATGGTCTGGCCGATCAGGTTGGCGACCATGGTCAGGAAGCGAACGTCGGAATCGAGCCGGAACACGGCGCGGCCGTCCCAGACACGGTCGATCGTCAGCGTGCCGACGACGCGCTGGTCGATGCGGATGGGAACGCCAAGGAAGGACACGCGGGTGTCGGCACCGACGCCGAGCGTCACCGCGTCGACGGCGCTGAAGGCGGGATGATCGGCGACGTTCTCCGCGATCAGCGGCACGGCGGTGGCGACGATCTGGTCGATCGCCTTCTGCGGCAGACGTTCGCGATAGCGCCGATCGCTGCCTTCGCTCCACCCGGCCCCCACCGCAAGATCGGGAATGCCGTCATCGGCGAGCAGCGACACCACGCCGTGGCGCATCTGCATGAAGGACTGCAGCAGGTTGACGACATTGGCGAGGGTGATCTCCAACCGCGTCGGCGCCGCCAGGATCTTCGAGATTTCGAAAATGCCCGTCAGGGCGATCTCGCTGAGCGGGATCGGAGCGGCGTTGGACCTGACGTCCTGAGCTTCGACCTGACGTGTTTCCGTTTGGACCATGGCCGCTTCTCTGATCGTCACGAACGCCTCGGTGAAGCCGCCCGTGATTGTAGATGTTCTAACATCCTCCCCCAACTGCAGATGATTGTCGTGCCTAACTTTGCTGCATTGCCGCAGAAGTAGTGTGCAACGGACAGAACAGAAAAGCTGCAGGCTTTCATGATGTTAACAAATGAGTTTGCACCCGTCACGATGCGTGCATTGCACGTCCGCGCGGGCGACAAAAACGGTGCGCCTAACGATTTCGCGTTGTCTTCTCGACACCTAATATCCGCGCATTCGTCGGCCTGTTTGCGACCGGATCGCAACGGACAACACTGAACACCAACTTTCCACCTTCGGCCCGCCGCTCGTCGCCTTCGGCTGCAAGCCATGGGTATGACGTGTTCACATCCGCGTGTCGGCCGCGCGCGGCTGTGATCAACCTAGAGGTGCTGCCCCCCGTTGATCTGGATCTCCTCGCCGGTCACGTAGCTCGCCGCATCCGAGCACAGGAAGAACAGCACCTTGGCGACCTCCTCCGGAGCGCCGATCCGGCGCATCGGGATCAGCGGCGAGAACCGCGCCTCGGTCTCCGGGGACACCATCTCGGTCTTGATCTCGCCGGGCGCGATGGCGTTGACGCGGATGCCATGCGGCGCGAAGTCGTGCGCCATCTCGCGGGTCAGGCAGGCGAGCGCCGCCTTCGAGGTCGCATAGGCGGTGCCCGCAAACGGATGGACGCGGGTGCCGACGATCGACGTCACGTTGACGACCGCGCCCTGCCCGCGCTTCAGCTCCTCGAACAGCCCGCGCGCGAGCAAGATCGGTCCGAGAAAGTTGACGTGAAAGACGGTCATCCAGGTCTCGACCGAAGTCGACAGCGAATCCAGCCGGCCGCCGTCGCCGGCCTTCGGAGAGATCGCGGCATTGTTGATCAAGGCATGCAGCGGCGCGCCGTCGAGCCGCTGCTTGATGTCGGCAATCGCGCGCGGAATCGCCTTGCGATCGCTGAGATCGACCTGGACGTGGTTGTCGGGACCGGCGTCCCACGGACAGCGAGCACCGTCGAACGGCTGGCGCGAGCAGGTGATGATGCGCCAGCCGGCGTCGGAGAACAGCTTTGCGGTCGCATGACCGATGCCGCGCGAGCCGCCGGTCAGCACGAGCGTTTTCTGCTCAGTGCGCGCGGGCCGCTCGGCGGCCGCCATGTCTCGATGGAACGGGCACGCCGCGATGGTCTCGGCCGCCGCCATGGCGGGCTCGCGGACGTCCTGGTCGAGAACGAGACTCACGTCATCCGTCCTGATCCTGCGCCGCAACGCCACCAGGACGCCGGCTGCCAAGCTTCGGCTGCTGCCTTTGCCTCAGACGTGGTCTGGGCGCAGGCTCCGCGACGATCGGAAATATCAGCGGTATTGCCATGCGTCGGTTGTGCAGATTCCGGGCCAGCGAAAACGGCGGGCAAAGCAGCCCTTTTCTGTCGGGTTCGCGACAGATTGGCGCGTTCTGGACACATCCAGCGTCGGCTTTGTGCTTCGTCCTTTGCAAGACCTTCAAAGAGCGATCGTTTTCAAAACGATGGCTGATGGTCCAACTCTTGCTCGACGGATTTGATCATTCGAACGGGAAGACGGCTTGCCAGCCGCACGACGACAGCCACGAGACGCCAACGCCGTATGAACCGGGACATGAGGACGAATGCAGTGCGCTTCGCCGTGGTCCTCGGGACCAACGACGTCGCGTCCGCGATCGGCGTGCATCTGCATCGTGCGGGCTTCTGCGTGGTGCTGTCGCATGATCCCAATCCGCCGGTCATGCGCCGCAAGATGGCGTTTCACGACGCTCTGTTCGGCGACACCGTCCGCATCGAGAACGTGACCGGCGAGCGCATCGAGAGCACGATGGAGGTGTTCAAGGCGCTCGGCGATCCCCGGCACGTCCTGGTCACCCCGCTCGGGTTGCTCGATCTCCTGCCGGTCCGTACCATCGACGTCCTGATCGACGCGCGGATGCAGCGGCGCGAGGTGACCCCGAATTTGCGCGGCATGACGCGGCTCTCGATCGGCATCGGTCCGGGCTTCTCGCCAACAGCCAATTGCGATATCGCGATCGAGACCCGGCCGGACCGGCTCGGCCAGATCGTGCGCGAGGGCTGGACGCTGGCAACGGATGATGTCGGCGCGCTCGTCGGCGTCGAGCGCCTGGTGCGTTCGCCGCACGAGGGCCGATGGCATACCCCGATCGAGATCGGCACGCGCATCTACAAGGGCTTCGTGATCGGCCATCTCTCCGGCGCACCGGTCACGGCCCCTTATGACGGCATCCTGCGCGGCATCGTCCGCGACGGCAGCGACGTGCCGGCCGGCATCGCGCTCGCCGAGATCGATCCACGCGGCCGCCATGCGCAGTGGACCGGGATCGATGCGCAGGGACAGGCGCTCGCCCAGGCGACGCTGGCCGCAATACGGCTGCACGCCGCAAACTGCATCAGGACGAGCGCGAGCGTGCCCGCCGATCAGATCGTTTCGAACGATTCTGATTAGCCCGTATCCGGCGCGCCGGCCTTGGCATCCCGGTTGCTTATCGTTTGCAGGAGCGAGCAACAGCCATGATCATCTGTTCCTGCA
Source organism: Bradyrhizobium sp. SZCCHNR1051 (assembly GCF_032489615.1). NCBI lineage: Bacteria > Pseudomonadati > Pseudomonadota > Alphaproteobacteria > Hyphomicrobiales > Nitrobacteraceae > Bradyrhizobium > Bradyrhizobium sp. SZCCHNR1051. The sequence continues at coordinate 89,304 of NZ_JAUEYJ010000004.1, forward strand.
ACGTCATCAGCGACACGGCCATTCGCAACATCGTCACGGCGGCCGACATCACCTTCGGCTCGCCGGCGCAAGTGTATGATTGTCTCGGCTGCACGGTCCAATGCGGCCTCTGCTCACGCTCGGTGAAGCGGATTCTCGACGAGCGGCAGGGTGATAGGGCCGCTGCGGCGGTGTGGCCGGTGCAGGCCGAGCCCGCGCCATGCGCGATGATGTCCGCCGCGTAGCGCCGGCACGGCTTATGACGTGCCGACGTCACGCACTTGTCGGATGTCGGACAAATGCGACAGCAGACGATGTGCATCGATCTCAGATGAACGGCTTGCCGCCGGTGACGGCAACCGTCGTCCCCGACATGTAGCTCGACAGTGGATCAGCGAGCATCACATAGGCGGTCGCCAACTCGGCCGGCTGACCGGCACGCTTCATCGGCACCTGCTGGCCAAAGCTCTTCACCTTCTCCTCCGGCATGGTCGAAGGGATCAGCGGCGTCCAGATCGGACCGGGGGCCACGGCGTTGACCCGGATGCCCTTCTCGGCCAGCAACTGCGCAAGTCCGCCGGTGAAGTTCTGAATGGCGCCTTTGGTGACAGCATAGGCCAGCAGACCGGGGTTGGGCATGTCGGCATTGATCGACGCGGTGTTGACGATCGCGCTGCCCGGCTTCATGTGCGGCACCGCCGCCTTGGTCAGGTAGAACATCGCATGGATGTTGGTGCGGAAGGTCAGCTCCCACTCCTCGTCGGAAATGTCGCCGATGTCGCTGAAGGATGCCTGATGCGCGGCGTTGTTGACGAGAATGTCGAGGCCGCCCAGTTCATCGACGGCGCGCTGGATGATGGCGCGGCAATGCCTGGCGTCCTGGATGTCGCCGGGCATCAGAATGACCTTCCGTCCCTCCTTTTCGATCAGCGTCTTCACCTCGCCGGCGTCATCATGCTCGCTGAGATAGGCGATGACCAGATCGGCGCCTTCGCGCGCATACGCGATCGCCACCGCGCGGCCGATGCCGCTGTCGCCGCCGGCAATGACGGCCTTCATGCCCGCGACCTTGCCTGATCCCTTGTAGCTGGTCTCGCCATGGTCGGGCCGCGGCTCCATCCGGGCTGTGGTGCCCGGCATCGGTTGCGACTGCGGCGGAAACGGCGGCTTCGGATAGTGATCGGACATCGCGGCTCTCCTGACGAATGCTGCAACGTCAATCGCAGCACGGCGTCAGCGTTCCTGCTGCCGAGCTCGGAGGCCTCAGCTCGGTCCGCGCGACGTGCCGGGCAAACCGGATTCGGCGAGGATAACGCCGCAGCAACGGAAGCAGATCCCTCACGACCCGACCCAGGTCACACTGCCTGACCTGGAAAATCGGATTCGTCTGGCGAACTATCGACGGGAGAACCATCGGCACGCGCGACGCAGCGCGTGCCAACGGGTCTTGCTTTAGTCGTTAGTGGGTCTTGGTCTCAGCCCACTTCTCCAGATCCTTCTTGGAATCGGAGCGCTGCTCCTTCTCCGGGTTTCCTGTCCATGGCTTGTCGGTCTGCTTGATCGATCCTTCATCGGTCCGCTGACGCGGATCGTCCTTCGGTGTTTCCTTGCTCATCAGTTCGTCCTTTGATCGTTTGAGGATCGCTAGCCGGACCCCCGCGCTACGCACGGCGTTCAACCCGGCAGCATCGTCGGCGGCGGCGGCGTCGCTTCGTCGTGCAACTGCTCGATCTCGCGGATCTCGTGCTCGGCCTGGTGCCAGAACTCATCCTCCCGGCCCTGCGGCTGCCCGGCCTGCTCCCACAGCGCGTGGGCGCGCTTGCGGATGCGGTCCTCGAGGCCCAATTCGTCGATTTGTCCCATGGCTCGTCCCTGATTGCAGCAAGCTGTGTTCTCCTCGGACGCGAGGAAGGCGAAGACGTGCATCCGGCGCACGTCCTGCTTGGGCAATGGAGAACGTGGGGCGATGTTCCACGGCAAGGCCGTGCTGACGATGATGCGCCGCAGGCGACGACAGTTCCGGTGTGGCACTGTCAACGGTGAGGACGGGCCGTCGTCTCGTTCCGGCCTAAGCCGCGTCGGCCGGCACCATGGCCTCGATCGTGACGCCCGTGCCGGTGGAGGCCACCGTCAGCGTGCCGCCGAGCGCCAGCAGCCGCTCGCGCATGCCGGTGAGGCCGAAGCCGAGCTTGTGCTCCGGGCTGAATCCGCGGCCGTCGTCGCGGACGCGCACCCGCGTGTAGCTGCGGCGGTGGCCGGCCGTCGTCTGCTGCAGCGGCTCGATGGTGACGTCGACCGCGGTGGCCTCGGCGTGGCGGAACACGTTGGTCAGCGCTTCCTGCACCACCCGGTAGATCGTCAGCTCCGCCGTCTCATTACTGCGCACGATCGTGTCGGTGAACCTGGTCTCGATCACGACCTCCGGCCTTGACTCCTGCCACAGCCGCACCAATGCGCCGAGCGCCTCGCGCAAGCCCAGCTCGGCGAGACCCACGGGCCGCAGCCGCTCGAGGATGCGGCGGTTGAACTGCTGCACGGCGTTGACCTGGTCGAGGATCGCCTGGCCGTGCCGGCGCATCGCCGCGACGTCGAGCGTCGCAGCCTCCGGCAGCCGCATCAGCGCACTGGCATGGGCGCGCAGCGCGAACAGATGCGGCCCGAACTCGTCATGCAGCTCGCGCGCGATCTCCTTGCGCTCGTGGTCCTGCAGCGACACCGTGCGCTCGGCCAGACGGCGCTTCTCCTCCACCGCCTCGCCGAGCGCGCCGGCGAGATGGTTGAGCTTGGCGCAGAGCGCCGCGAGCTCGGGCGCGCCGCCCGGCTTGACGCGGGTATCATAGGCGCCGGCCTCGATCCGGCTCATCGCCTCCGATAGATCCGCCAGCGGCGCCAGCGCGCGGCCGACCACGAGCATGGTGATCGCGAACAAGGCCAGCCCGACCAGCGAGCCGACGACGAGCTGGGTGACGATGCCGTCCCAGATTTCCGCGATCTCGTCGTCGGGATGCGACGTGATCACCAGCGTGTCGCTCCGGCCGGCGACGATGACCGGCATGCTGACCGAGGTCTTGTCGGGATGCACCAGTGCGATGAACCACGCCGGCGCCGCGCGGCCGACGCCCGGAGAGGGCGGAGTCTGCGCCGGCATTCCCTGCCGTCTCACGCTGACGTGACGAAGCTGTCGGAGATCGCCGACGATCCGATCGAGGCGCGCGTCCGGATCGGGCGCGTCATTGACCTCGTCCATGATGGTCTCGACGAAGGCCCGTGTCAGGCGGATGACGCTCTGGTCCTCGGCCAGCACGCGCGGCGCCGCCTCCAGCACGAGACGGCCGATGTTGATGGCGAGGCCCAGCGTCAGCAGCAGCGCCAGCAGCACGTTGATGCGGGTCCGCAACGACCAATTCTGCCACATTCTCTCCGCCTCAAAGCCACCGGGTTTCACGCGTCCTCACATTGACAGACAAATCCGCCGGCGATCTAATTGCAACATGATGCCAGACCGCGCAGCATGCATCCATGATGCATCGCAACAATGACGCGAGTTGGAAGTCCGGGACCCCAAGGCCATGCGCGTACTGATCGTCGATGACCATCCCATTGTGGCATCGGGCTGCCGGGCCCTGCTCTCGACCGATCCGGACCTCGAACTGCTCGAGGCCGCCGATGCCGAGAGCGGCGAAGCCAGCTTCATCGCGCGCCGGCCGGACGTCTGCGTCGTCGACATCAACCTGCCGACCGTCTCCGGCTTCGAGCTGGCGCGGCGCATCCTCGCCCACGATGCCAATGCCCGGCTGATCATGTTCAGCATGAACGACGATCCGGTGTTCGCGGCGCGCGCCATCGACATCGGCGCCAAGGGCTACGTCTCCAAGAGCGGCGACCCGAACGATCTCGCCGAGGCGATCCGCGAGGTCGCGCGCGGCGGCAGCTATCTGCCGCCGGCGATCGCCCGCAGCATCGCCTTCGCGGGCGCCGCGGTCGCGCAGAGCCCGCTGGCGAAGCTGACCTCGCGCGAGCTCGAGATCCTCCGCCTGCTCAGCGCCGGCAAGAGCCTGTCCGAGATTGCCTGGCTGATCCACTCGTCCTACAAGACCGTCGCCAACACCTCCTCGATCATCCGCCAGAAGCTCGGCGTGCGAACATCCGGCGAGTTGGTGCGTTTGGCGATCGAGAACGGCGTCGCTTGACTCGCCCCGATTGAACGACGCAGCTTGACACGCGTTGGCGGCACGCGCGCCAGCGGCCCGACATCATTGCCGAACAGGTGATCCCATGACCCTCACGACCGTCTCCCAGAACAAATCCCATGGCGGCGTCCAGGGCGTCTATCGCCACGCCAGCCAGGAGACCAAGACCGAGATGACGTTCTCGGTGTTCGTGCCGCCGCATGCCGACGGCGCGAAGCTGCCGGTCGTCTGGTATCTCTCCGGCCTGACCTGCACCCACGCCAACGTCACCGAAAAGGGCGAGTTTCGTGCCGCCTGCGCCGAGCTCGGCCTGGTCTTCGTGGCGCCCGACACCTCGCCGCGCGGCGACGGCGTGCCGGGCGATCCCAACAATGCCTATGATTTCGGCCTCGGCGCCGGCTTCTATGTCGACGCGACCGAGGCACCGTTCGCGAAGAACTACCGGATGTGGAGCTACGTCACCGAGGAGCTGCCGAGCGTGGTCGCGGCGAACTTCCCGGTCGACCCGCGCCGGCAGTCGGTGATGGGCCACTCGATGGGCGGCCATGGCGCGCTCACCGTGGCGCTGCGCAACCCGGACCGCTACCGCGCGGCCAGCGCGTTCTCGCCGATCGTCGCGCCCTCGCAGGTGCCGTGGGGCGAGAAGGCCCTGGGCGGCTATCTCGGCGCCGACAAGGCGGCGTGGCGCAAGCACGATGCGGTGGCGCTGATCGAGGACGGCGCGCGCGTCTCCGACCTGCTGGTCGATGTCGGCACCGCCGATCAGTTCCTGACGCAGCAGCTGCGCCCCGAGCTGCTCAAGGCGGCGTGCGAGAAAGCGAACATCCCGCTCTTGCTGCGCAAGCAGGAAGGCTACGACCACAGCTACTACTTCATCTCGACCTACATGGCCGATCACCTGCGCTGGCACGCGGCGCGGCTCGGCCGCTGATATCAGCCGCGGACGTGATTTGCCCGACGGGTGCGATGACGCGCCCGTCGAGGCGATTTTGTCTCCCCGGCGCCTGGATTCCACGTGCGCGACGAGGCGGATTTCGCTCGGCGCCACAAGGCGATCCCAGTGTCCAGCCCGGCGGCGACAAAAATTTCACTTTCGTTTTTCCGGAAATCGTGATTGTTTAGCCCCATCCCGCCTCGTCGAGAGGGCGTATCGCGGTCGTCACGAACGTGGAGGTGGGATGCGGTGGACGCCGGCGGCGCGCAGCATGCTCAGGGCATCACATGCCCCGTGAGAGCGTGCGGACGAACGCGTCACGGCGTACGGCCAAGTCGCGTGGTCCTGGCATCCCGATGCCGATGCCTCCGCGGCGGCGTGCTCACGGCGCGTCGTCGCGCACGGTGACCAGAAAGCCCGGCGCACCGGGGAGAACGCGAAGCAACCGTTAAGACCATCCGCGCAGGGAGGGCCGGGATGTCCCAGCCGAACCTGTGGTACCTGCCGCCTGCATTTCTTTCTGCAGGCGGGCCATGGGGGCGGCAGGCTCCCGGCCTTCCCTGCGCCTCTTGTTTTCCAAGGGGCGACCGGCACGCAAAGCTCGGGCGTCATCCGCCGCGAGAATGCACCGTCATATCTCGTCGGCTACTGCGCCTGCGGCGCACCGTAGTTCGGCGCCAGCAGGCGGTTGCGGACGAGCCAAGCCATGGTGCGCGTCCAGGATTCGTCGGTGTTGCCGCGCATATCCGCAGTCATCGCCGCGACCGGCTTGCCGGTGTGAACGTCGCGCAGATAGATGTTCATGTTGAGGATGAGATTGGAGACCTTCTGCACCGTCCCGGTGATGGCGAGATCGGCGCCGATGTCGCCCGCGAGCTTGACGTCGCAGCCGCCGCAGGCCTGCAGATTGCTGTGGTGCGCCGCATCGTTAATGGAAGCGATGTCGAGCACGCGAAAACGTCCGGAGTCCTGCAGCGCCGCGCGCAGTTGCTCGGCCGCATGCGCCAGCCTGTTCTGCTCGTCCTGGCGCGGGCCCTGCACCTCGCCCTGCAGGCTGGTGTCGATCAGCTCGAAGTCGAACACCGCCACCTTGGTCGGCTCGGCATGCACTGATGTCGCAGACATCAGGATCAGGAACGCGGGGAGAACGGCAGGTTTCAAGGTCGTGATCCGAAATGACGCGACAGCGGCCAAAAGTGGGGTTGAAAGCTAGGCCAATTCGTTCATCTTGCAAGACGAAACCTCGCCGGACAAGGACGAGGGAACAATGGGAGGACATGTGGTCCTGGGAGTTCTGGCCCGATCTCTGATGGGCGCGATCGGCCTCATCGCCGCCGCAACTGCCGCCAGCGCGGCGGATCCGGTTGACATCGCGATCGGCTATCTCGGCCGCGCCAACGTGCGGCAGACCTTGTCGCCGCTCGACCAGCCTGCGGCCGATGATGGCGTGGCCGGCGCGAAGCTCGCGATCGAGGACAACAACACCACCGGCAAGTTCCTCAACCAGCGCTTCACTTTGATCGACCGCCGCGTCAAGGATGACGAGGACGCCGCGCAGGCCGCCAATGAGCTCGCCGGCAAGACGGGATTCGTCCTCGTGGACCTGCCGGCAGATGCGCTGCTGAAGGTCGCAGATGCGTTGCGGGGCCGCGGCGTCACCCTGCTCAATGTCGGCGCCACCGACGACCGGCTGCGCGAGCAGGACTGCCGCGCCAACGTCATCCATGTCGCACCGACGCGCTCGATGCTGGCCGACGGCCTGGCGCAATATCTGGTCTGGAAGCAGTGGAAGCGCTGGCTGCTCGTCACCGGTTCGCACGACAACGACAGACTGTTCGCCGACGCGCTGCGCCGCGCCGCCACCCGCTTCGGCGCCAAGATCGTCGAGGAGCGCACCTTCGCGGACACCGGCGGCGCGCGCCGCACCGACAGCGGTGTGACCTTGATCCAGCGCCAGATGCCGGTGTTCACGCAGAAGGCGCCGGCCTATGACGTGCTGGTCACCGCCGACGAGAGCGAGGTGTTCGCCTCCTATTTGCCCTATCGCACCTGGGATGCGAGGCCCGTCGCCGGCTCCGCTGGCCTGCGTCCGACCAGTTGGGATCCTTCACAGGACCAATGGGGCGCCACCCAGCTGCAGAACCGCTTCATGAAGCTCGCCTCGCGCCGCATGGACGCCTTGGACATGCAGGCCTGGATGGCCGTGCGCATGGTCGGCGAGGTCGCCTCGCGCACCAACTCCGGCGACGCCAAGACGATGACCGACTACCTCAAGAGCCAGAACTTCACGATCGCCGCCTTCAAGGGCACCCGCCTCTCGCTGCGCGACTGGAACCTGCAGCTCCGCCAGCCGATCCTCTTAGCCGACGGCCGCATGATCGTCTCGGTCTCCCCGCAGGAGGGCTTCCTGCACCAGGTCTCCGAACTCGACACCCTCGGTATCGACCGCCCCGAAACCAAGTGCAAGCTGCAATGATGTCGGATCGAACCATGCTGATGAGAATGCCTAGTCCGACATGCCGGGCCGACATGCGTGCTGGTGTGGAGCCTTCCGCACACGCGCGTCCCGAAGGGCGATCGCAGCTTTGCAAGCGCTTCGGCACAGCAGTCAGCCTGCTCATCGCCGCACTCGTCATGGCCCATGCAGCCCCCGCCTCCGCCTACGTCGCCTTCGTCTCCAACGAAAAAGGCAACACCGTCTCCGTCATCGACACCGACACCTGGACGGTCACCAAGACCATCAAGGTCGGCCAGCGGCCGCGCGGCATCGCGTTCACGCGCGACGGCAAGTTCGTGATGGTCGCGGTCGGCGATGACGACACCATTCAGGTGATCGATGCCAAGAAGATGGAGGTGGTGGATACCCTGCCCTCCGGCCCCGATCCCGAGCTGTTCGCGCAGGACGCCGCCGGCAAGACGCTCTATGTCGCCAACGAGAACGACAACACCGTCACGGTGCTCGACCTCGAGAAGCGCGTCCGCATCGGCGACGTCCAGGTCGGCGTCGAGCCCGAGGGCATGATGCTCAGCCCGGACGGCAAGATCCTGATCTGCACCTCCGAAACCACCAACATGGCGCATTTCATCGACACGGCAACCCGCAAGATCGTCGCCAACGTGCTGGTCGATGCGCGGCCGCGCTTTGCCGAGTTCAAGAGTGACGGCTCGGAGCTGTGGGTCTCGGCCGAGATTGGCGGCACCGTCTCGATCATCGACCCGGCCAAGCGCGAGGTCACCGGCAAGATCAAGTTCGCCGTGCCCGGCCTGCGCAGCGAGGCGATCCAGCCGGTCGGCATCGCCCTGACCAAGGACGGCAAGACCGGCTTCGTCGCGCTCGGCCCGGCCAACCGTGTCGCCGTCGTCGACGGCGCCACCCACGAGGTGAAGAAGTATCTCCTGGTCGGCCAGCGCGTCTGGCACATGGAGTTCACACCGGACGAGAAATATCTGCTCGTCACCAACGGCGTCTCCAACGACGTCTCGGTGATCGACGTCGCCGCGCAGAAGGTGATCAAGACCATCCAGGTCGGCGAGCTGCCCTGGGGCATCACGATTGCACAGCCATGACGACGCAAAACGCACCCGCTCTCGACTCGACAGGCTCTGCATCGCAGCCGGCGCCCGAGCGGGTCCCCGCGCTGTCGGTCGCCGGCGTCAGCCATTCCTACGGCGCACGCAAGGCGCTCAACGACGTCAGCTTCGCCGTCCAGCCTGCGAGCTTCACCGCCCTGCTCGGCCTCAACGGCGCCGGCAAGAGCACGCTGTTCTCGCTCATCACGCGGCTGTTCGCGGTGCAGACCGGCCAGATCGGCATTTTCGGCCATGACATCGGCCGGACGCCGGGCGAGGCGCTGCGGCTACTCGGCGTCGTGTTCCAGCCGCGCACGCTCGATCTCGATCTGTCGCTGACCCAGAACCTGCTCTACCACGCAGCGCTGCACGGCATCGCCCGCCGCGAGGCCCGCGCGCGCAGCGAGGAGCTGCTGGCGCGGATCGGCCTCGCCGACCGCGCCGGCAACAAGGTGCGCGACCTCTCCGGCGGCCAGATGCGCCGGCTGGAGATTGCTCGCGCCCTGCTGCACCGGCCGCGCCTCTTGCTGCTCGACGAGGCCACCGTCGGCCTCGACGTCAAGGCGCGCGCCGACATCGTCGGCCATGTCCGCCAACTCGTCGCCGAGCAGGGCATCGGCGTGCTCTGGGCGACGCATCTGTTCGACGAGATCGCGGCGACCGACGATCTCGTGGTGCTGCATCAAGGCCGCGTGCTGGCGCGCGGGCCCGTCCCGCAGGTCATCGCCGAGGCCGGTGCGACCGACGTCAACGCGGCGTTCGCGCGGCTGACGACCCAGGCCAGTCCGGCGCGGAGCTCCGAGCCATGACCGTCACCACCGTGCACGCCCCCCCACCCACACGCAGCGGCTTCTCGGCCGGCGAATACATCACTTGCCTCACCGGCATCGTCTGGCGCGAGGGCCTGCGCTTCCTGCATCAGCGCGAGCGCTTTGTCTCGGCGCTGGTGCGGCCGCTGGTCTGGCTGTTCATCTTCGCCGCCGGCTTCCGCCAGGTGCTGGGTATCTCAATCATTCCGCCGTACGAGACCTACATCCTTTATGAGGTCTATATCGCACCCGGCCTGATGGCGATGATCCAGTTGTTCAACGGCATGCAGTCGTCGCTGTCGATGGTCTATGATCGCGAGATGGGCAACATGCGCACCTTGCTGGTGAGCCCGCTGCCGCGCGGCTATCTCCTGTTCTGCAAGCTGCTCGCCGGCACCGCCGTCTCGGTGCTGCAGGTCTATGCGTTTCTCGCCATCGCCTGGTTCTGGGACATCACCCTGCCGCCGATGGGCTATCTGACGGTGCTGCCGGCGCTGATCCTGTCCGGCCTGATGCTCGGCGCGCTGGGCATGCTGATTTCCTCCGGCATCAAGCAGCTCGAGAATTTCGCCGGCGTCATGAACTTCGTAATCTTCCCGATGTTCTTCGCCTCATCGGCGCTCTACCCGCTCTGGCGGGTCGAGGAAGGCAGTCCCTGGCTGGCTTATCTCTGCGAAGCCAACCCCTTCACCCACGCGGTCGAGCTCATCCGCTTTGCGCTGTACGGCAAGCTGAACTGGGTTTCGCTCGCGGTGGTCGGCGGCTGCACCGCCGTATTCATGATCGGCGCGATCCTGGCCTATGATCCGTCGCGGGGTTTTGTCAGGCGTGGTCCCGGAGGCGAGGCATGAGGTCGAGAACGATACTGGCGGCCGTCGCCATCGCTGCGTCAGCCAGTGCTGCGCAAGCCGCCGATCCGCGCTATCCGGATTGGCCCTGCCCGCAGGCCAAGGTGCCGGAAATCTCCATCGCGGCGGTGTGGTCCGGCCCGCCGATCGACGATATCGGCGCGAGCTGGAAGGACGATGCGAAGGTGGCCGAGCTCGTCGCCAAGCTTGCCGCGCGCCGTATCCCGCTGGAGCAGGCGCAGAAGGACGTGGCCGATTTCCTGACCGGAACGTCCGAGGAGAAGACACGCAAGGGCAAGCTGCTGTTCGTCGGGCTGTTCGACACGCTGAACGCGCAGCGGACATCGGTCATGAACGGCCTCGAGCGCGTCATGCGCAAGCAGCGCGAGGCCGTCGACAAAGTGCGCGGCGACACGATCAAGCTGCAGGAGATGCAGAGCAGCGCCGCGCCGGATCAGGCCAAGGTCGAGGAAATGACCAACCAGTTGAACTGGGAGACGCGCATCTTCGAGGATCGGCGTCGCGTGATGAAGTTCGTCTGCGAGGTGCCGACCGCAATCGACCAGCGCCTGTTCGCGCTGGCCCGGGAGATCCAGCAGGACATGGAGTAGCTGATTTGATGCGCTATCTCCGCTCACTCCTCAGGCCGCGGCTCGGGCTGCGTCTGCTGCAGCGGCAGGTCGGCGCGGCTCCAGCCGTCGGTCCCGTCCGGATACCAGGCGACATTGCGGTAGCCATAGGTCAGCGCGCGCTTGGCGGCATTCCACGACATCCAGCAGTCCTCGAGGCAGTAGAACACGAGCAGACGACTCAAATCGCCCTCGGAAGCGCGGGCAAGGCCGCGCTTCAGATAGTCCTCGGTCTGGGGCGCCAGCACCCCGTAGCCGGTGTCGGGCAGCCACATGCTGCCGGGAATGTCCAGGCGCGGCTGCTCGCGCCACACGGTCCCGGCCGGCAGGTTCTTCGGCTTGGGCGGGCGCGGCAGCACGTCGACGAAGGCGGCGGACTTCGCGCGCCAGATCGCCTCGGTCTCCCGCGTCGACAGCACGCGTGCACCGGCCAGGGTCGTCGGCACCGGCGCGCGGTAGTTCTCGGTCCGGTAGCTGTCCGGCTCCGGCACGAGATCATCGGCTCGGACCGCCGCGGCGATCAGCAGCACGCCTGCCAACGCCGCCGCGGCGAGCCGAACAATCATGGCGATGTCTTCGCCGCAGCCTCGGCGGTGATCAGATGATTGCTCTCGTCCAGCAGCGGCACGCCGAAGTCCAGCAGGATCTTGTTGATCTCACCCTGGTTCTCCTGGATCAGCCTGTTGAGCTGACGGCGCCAGTTCTGGTCCGCGCCACGGACACCCATGGCGATGCGATAGATCAGCTTCGGCCCGCTGGTCTCTTTCACCAGCGGCGTCACGTGCAGTTGCGGGCTCGCCTGCTTGGCGTAGTACCCGGCCATCGGGCCCCACAGCACGCCGGCATCGATATCGCCGGACTTCAGATCGTTGATCATCGCCTCCGCCGAGGAATCGACGCGGGTGTCGATCATCAGCGGATAGGGCTTTGCGGTCGGCATCAGCCCGGCCAGCGCCATGTTGGTCGCCGGCGGCGTGCCCGCCACGATGCCGATATGCTTGCCCTTGAGCTTGGCGTCCTCCAGCGTCGTCACGTCGGCGAGATCGGAGCCCGGCTTGGTCACGATCGCGTAGGAGGTCCGGTAATACGGGCTGGTGCTCTGCACCAGGTCGTCCCCTTGGGGAAAGCCCATGATCACGTCGCAGCGGTGCGAGCCCAGCGTCATGCGCACGAATCCGGTGGCCTGCGGGAAGAACGTGTAGTCGACCTTCTTCTGCAGCTTGGCGGCAAAGAGCTCGGCCAGCTTGTTCTCGAAGCCGTCGCCCTTCTCGTTCGAGAACGGCAGGTTGCGCGGATCGGCGCAGACCCTGAGCACCTTGGGATCGACCAGCTCGATCGACAGGTCCAGGCCGTCATTGCTCTGGGCGTAGGAGGCGGCCGGCCCGAGCAGAGTGAGCCCCGCGGCAACGGCCAGCGAGCAGGCAAGTTTGTGACGCTTCGTCATCCGTATTTCCATCCCTATCGAACGCATCGCGGTATTTTTGAAAATGCTAGGCCGCCGGCCGCTCCGGTGCAACAGCCGCCGTCATCGCGAAGAGTTGGCCCATTGTTGCACCGCAACGTCCATCGCCTGACGCACATCTCTCACGCGAGCAAGGCAAGCCGATGGTGAGACAATTGATCATCGCGATCACCGCCTGGGGGGCGCTGGCGCTCGGCAGCGCCGCTCTTGCCATGCCGCCGGAACTCGAGGTCAGCGAGATCGCGCCCGGCGTGTTCGTTCACGTCGGCCAGACCGCGCTGATGAACGCGGCGAACGAGGGCGCCATCGCCAATGTCGGTTTCATCGTCGGCAACGACGCGGTCGCCGTGATCGACACCGGCGGCAGCGTCCGCGAAGGTCGCGCGCTGCTGGCAGCGATCCGCGCCCGTACCGCCAAGCCGGTGCGCTACGTCGTCAACACTCACGCCCATCCGGATCACGCATTCGGCAACGCGGCATTCGAGGGCGACGGCACGCGCTTCGTCGGCGCCAAGAACCTGCCGCGCGCGCTTGCATTGCGCGGACCGCACTACATCGAGGCGTTCCGGCGCCTGATGGGCGCCGAGCTGATCGACGAGGTCCGTCTCGTCGCCCCGTCGATCCTGGTGGACGACGAGATGATGCTCGACCTCGGCGGCCGCACCCTCACGCTCAAGGCCTGGAACACCGCGCATAGCGACTGCGACCTGTCCGTCTATGATGACCGGAGCCGGACCTTGTTCGCCGGCGATCTCGTATTCCTGCGTCACATCCCGGTGATGGATGGCAGCCTGCGTGGCTGGATCGCCGACATGGCCGCGCTCGCGACCATCCCGGCCGAGCGCGTCGTCCCGGGCCATGGCCCTGTCAGCCCGTGGCCACTGGCGCTCAGCGACGAGCGTCGCTACCTCGACATATTGGCCCACGACGTTCGCGGGCTGATCAAGGCAGGCAGGCCGATCGCGGACGCCGCTGGGGCCGCGGGATCGGAGCGCGGCAAATGGGAGCTGTTCGACGACTACAATGCCCGCAACGCAACGGCGGCATTCTCGGAAATGGAATGGGAATGAGGGCGGCGACGCGCTATGATCGTTAATTCACCCGACTGCCCGAGGAGGATTGCGCCATGATCCGGCTCCACCTGCCGTCCACCCTGCTTCTCGGGGCATGCCTCGCGCTTGCCTTCGCACCTGCGAAGGCCGCTGATGGTTACGATCCCTGGCCGGGACTCGTCCAGGACATCTTCAACAACAAGGCGATGCAGGACGGCACCAATGTGCTGTCGATCGAGATGCCGACGCGCGCCGAGGATGCCTCGGTGGTTCCGGTCACCCTGCGCAGCAAGCTGTCGCCCGCCGACGAGCGCCGCATCAAGACCATCACGCTGGTGATCGACCAGAATCCCGCGCCGATGGCGGCCAAGTTTACGCTCGGCGCGGACGCCAATGTGACCGCGATTTCGACGCGGGTCCGCGTCAACAACTACACGGATGTGCATGCGGTGGCCGAGCTCACCGACGGCCAGCTCTATGTGGTCAAGACCTTCGTCAAGGCTTCCGGAGGCTGCTCGGCCCCGGCGGCGAAGAATCCGGACGAGGCCAAGGCGCGCATCGGCCAGATGCGCTACCGGCAGTTCACGCAAAGCAGCGACGGCGCCGCGAGCGGCATCCGCGAAGCGCAGGTCATGGTCGGGCATCCCAACAATTCCGGGCTCCAGATGGACCAGGTGACGCAGCTCTACATTCCGGCCTTCTTCATCGACCGGCTGACGCTGTCGCAGGACGGCAGCCTGGTGCTGTCGGTCGAAGGCGGCATCTCGATCTCGGAGGATCCCAATATCCGCTTCACCTACGTGTCGAACGGCGCCAAGCAATTCCGTGCGGAAGCGAAGGATACGCAGGGCCACGTGTTCGAGCACGACTGGCCGGCCGACGGCTCAGGAACTTGATGCGGCAGAGCGGCAGCGCTTCAGAAGCATCTCACTTCGGCTTCGGCCTGCGCCCGACGGAGATCGTTCAGCGCGGTGGCGGCCTGCTCGGACGTGCGGAACTGGGTGCCGAGAGTGCTGTGCACCTGGGACATGCTGAGGACGGTCTCGGCCGTGACGTAGCGCTCATAGGGAAGGATCGAGGCGATCACGTCGATCGAGCAGGAGCACTGCGCGATCGCCTCCCGGGTCTCGCCATTGGCCTTCATGCAGCCGAACACATATTCGGCCCGCGCAGAGGTCGGATAGTCGTTGAGATCCTCGGCGTGAGCCGACCCGCGCAGCGCGATCATGGCAATGAGGGTGGCGACAATCGGTCCTACCGGAACAGCACTACGCATCACAGTCCTCCGCGGCATCGCAGCCGAAGCTATGCTAAGGGAATGAGGCTGAAAAGAACACATCTCGAGGAAATGCAGACGGGCTCATGACGCAGATCGGTCGTTTGTTGATGGCGATTGTCGCCTGCGCCCTGCTGCCGGTCACGGCATGCTGCGCCGCCGAGACCGTCAAGGTTGCAGTGCAGAAGACCGGCACCTTCGCCTGGGAGCTGGCCGTGATCCGCGCCCGCCAGCTGGACAAGCAGGCGGATATCGCGATCGATGCGGTCGAGCTTGCGAGCCCGGAGGCCGGCAAGATCGCGCTGCGTGCCGGCAATGCCGACATCATGGTATCGGACTGGCTGTGGGTGTCGCGCGAGCGTGCGCTCGGCGCCAAGCTGACCTTCTATCCCTATTCGAGCGCGCTCGGCGCCGTGATGGTGCCGGCGACCTCACCGATCAAGACGCTTGCCGATCTGAAGGGACGCAAGCTCGCGGTGGCCGGCGGCCCGCTCGACAAGAGCTGGCTGCTGCTGCAGGCCACGCTCAAGCGCGACGGCGTCGATCTGAAATCGCAGGCAACCATCACCTATGGGGCACCGCCGCTGCTGGCCGCCAAACTGGCCGACGGCGAGATGGATGCGGGCTTGAACTACTGGAATTTCTGCGCGGCGCTGGAAGCCAAGGGCTTCCGCCGGCTCGCCGGGGTCGAGGACCTGCTGCCGCCATTCGGCGCCAAGGGCCGCACCGCGATGATCGGCTATGTCTTCGACGAGGACTGGGCCGCCAAGCATCGCGATCTCGTCGCACGCTTCCTAACCGTCACGGCCAAGGCCAAGGAGATCCTGGCGACTTCCGACGCCGACTGGCAAACGATCGCCCCGCTGACCGGCGCACAGGACGACGCCACCTTGCGCGCCTATCGCGACCGCTATCGCGAAGGTATTCCGCGCCGGCCGGTGGCCGAGGAAGAGGCCGACGCCCGCGTTCTCTACGGCGTGCTCGCCTCGATCGGCGGCCGCGATCTGGTCGGCCCCGCGGCTGAGCTCAGTCCCGGCACCTACTACAGGGCGGATGCGAGGGATTAGTGCTGCGGCTGTTGTCCTTTGCGCTTCTGCTCGCCACTTGGTGGATTGCCGCGGCTGTCGCCGGCAGCGCCAAGCTGCCATTGCCATCGGCCGTGCTTGCGGTTGCGGTGGCGGAGGCGCGGTCCGGCGCGCTGTTTCTGCATCTCGGCGCAACGCTCGCCCGCGTCGCCCTCGCCTTCACTCTGTCGATGGCACTCGGCTCGGCAATCGGCTTTTTGATGGGGCGCAGCCAGCTCGCCAACCGCCTCGGCGATCCCTGGCTGATCCTGCTGCTCAATCTGCCGGCGCTGGTGGTGATCGTGCTCGCCTATATCTGGGCCGGTCTCACCGAGGTCGCTGCGATCGCGGCGATCGCGATCAACAAGCTGCCGACGGCCGTCGTCACCCTGCGTGAAGGCGCCCGCGCGCTCGATCCATCGCTCGACGAGATGGCCAAGGTGTTTTCCTTTTCGCGCGGACGCATCCTCCGCCACGTCCTGCTGCCGCAGCTCGCACCTTATATTGCGGCTGCCGCGCGCTCCGGCCTTTCATTGGTCTGGAAGATCGTGCTGGTGGCCGAACTGCTCGGACGGCCCAACGGCATCGGCTTCGAGATCGGCGTCGCCTTCCAGCTGTTCGACATTCCGCTGCTGCTCGCCTACTCGCTCAGCTTTGCTGCCGTGGTGCTGGTGATCGAGGCCGTCATCGTCCAGCCGTTCGAGCAGCGCGCATCGAGGTGGCGGCTCCGTGCGGCTTGAGGTCGATATCAGGTCCAAGAGCTACACCAGCGCCAATGGCAAGCGCCAGGAGGTGATTGCGGGCATTGCTTTTGCGCTGCAGCGGGGCGAGGTCGGCGTCGTCGTCGGCCCCTCCGGGTGCGGCAAGAGCACGATGCTGCGGATCCTCGCCGGTCTGGACAACGACTATCAGGGCCAGGTATCGCGGCCTGAGGGAGCCCGGCTGGCGATGGTGTTCCAGGAGCCGCGGCTGCTGCCGTGGCGATCGGTGGAGGACAACGTCCGGCTGGCAGCGCCCGGTGTCGCCGAGGACAGGCTGGCCGCGATCTTCGGCGTGCTCGAGCTCGAGGGACATCGCAGCCATTTTCCAGGCGAGTTGTCGCTCGGCCTGGCCCGCCGCGTCGCGCTGGCGCGCGCCTTTGCGGTCGAGCCGGATTTCCTCATCCTGGATGAGCCGCTGGCTTCGCTCGACGACGCGCTCGCCGCGCGGCTGCGCGAGGAGATTGCGACGCTGGTGGCCAACAGGCCGATGATCACGCTCCTGGTCACGCACAGCATGGACGACGCGGCGCGGCTCGGCGACCGGATCTTCCTGCTATCCTCGCGCCCCGCCCGTCTGCTTCATTCAGTCCCGATCGACCTGCCGCGCGCGCAGCGCAACAACGACACCGTTGCGGCGACCAAGGCCGATCTGGCGCGACTGGATTTTTCCGTGTCATAGTCATGGCAATCAAAGGACGTCGGAAACCCAGGGAAATGCCATGAAACGCGGACTCGCCGTGACGGCAACCATTCTGTTCGCCATGCCGCTCGCAGCCGTCGCACAAAGCAAGGGCATCCGGCTCTGGAATCTGACCACCGCAACGATGACCGGCTTTCAGCTCTCTCCGGCCGGCCAGAACAACTGGGGTCCGAACCAGACGCTGAGCGACAAGGACAAGGAGCTCGATCACGACGAACGGCTGAAGCTCACCGGCATCGAGCCTGGGCGCTACGACGCCAAGGTGAGCTATGCCGGCGAGCGGCAGTGCGTCGTACGCGGCCTCGACATCAAGGCCGACGCCGTGATCTCGGTCGCGGACAAGGACCTCAAAGAGTGCACGAAGTAGGCAGCCAGCGTGCCGACGGCCAGGCCGGCCTCAGGCCTTGTCGTTGGTGTGCGGATATTCGCAGCGCCACCGCACTGCCGTCCATTTCGGGTGCTCGCCGATCCACTGCGCGATGTAGGGCGGCGCCTTCATCGCGCATTGCTGCAGAGAGGCGCCGCCATCTGCGAAAACGAGATGCTGCTCCTCGCAGGTGGCCGGAGACAGGACTGCGCAGACGGTGATGACGAGATCGATGGGGCTCATGGCTCGTTGTCCTTCGATAAGCCTGAAGCAACGTACCTGAAACTACGACATCCGGCTGCATCAGTTTCTCTTTGCGCAACAAATTATCCAGCGGAACCAAGGCTGGAACGACCATCCCCGGGCCAAGCCGGCCCTGACGCTTGATCCGAACCGGCAGATCGGCTGCAATGGACTCGGTCGATCGACCTCAAAAAGAGCGAATGCGGAGGAAGCAGATGCCCAAGGTTCTCGTACTCTACAAGACCCCCAAGAGCGCCGAGGCGTTCGACAAACACTACATGAACGTCCACGTGCCGCTGGCGAAGAAGATTCCCGGCCTGAAGAGCTACGATATCAGCCGCGGCCCGGTGAATGGGCCGGCGGGCGCCACCAACATCCACCTCGTTGCCACCCTGGTATTCGATTCGATGCAGGCGCTGCAGGCGGGAATGGGCTCTGCCGAAGGCAAGGCGGCGGCGGGCGATCTGCCCAACTTCGCCGATGGCGGCGTCGATCTGTATATCTTCGACACGCAGGACGTTTGATCCTTGGACGGTCCTCAGGCCGTCACCAACGTTCGGCGGTGTGCCCGTCATACCCGATCGGCCGAGAGGCCGGTCGCCGGGACGATCTCGTGGGTCGTCTGCAGAATGGATCCGCCAAGCCAGTCCGAAGCAAATTTTGCTCTTCGTGGCTTGGCAGACCGCTACGCGCTACTTGCGCGCCGCACAGGCGTACATGTTGATTTCCATGCCAACCGGCACTTCGACGATCTTCGGTGTCTTCCAGGCCATTTCAAGCTCCCAAGTTCGACTATCATTGACTGACGCATTGCTCGCGCCGACGTCGAAGCTAGGACCGCATCAGGTGGAACGCAAGGCTCCGCAACCGTGGAGCATTTCCCAGCGGTTGGCGATCGATTGAACGAAACAGAAATCCAGCCGCCTGGCTGGACGCCGTTCCGCCTCAATCCTCGTAGGACGTGCCCCCTGAGCGGGACGGCAGCTTCGCTCACGCACCGCCCGGCTGCACATAGCAGAACACATATCGATTGCGGCTCAGGAAGATGATGCCGTGCCCCGTCGGATTTCCCTTGTCCCACTTCAGCTTGTGATCGGGGACCTCGATTTCGGTACCGACATCGATGTGCGGACGGCCACGCGGCTCATCGGGACGGTCATCGGTGATGATGACATAGGTCTTGCCGTTGCGGACATGGATCTCATCGGCAAAGTAGGCGTCAGCCTCACCGCAGCATGATGCCGTCGGGACATCGGGCTGCATCAACGCCTCGTACCATTGACGCAATGCAGGATCGGCCGCTCCCCACTGACCGAGATCACGCGCACTCGCACTCACCCAAAGGCAACAAAGCATGCCGAGCCAAAGGATGGTTCGTCTCATCCGCCTACTCCTCTGTTGTCCCGGCATGATGCAGTGAAGCAATGTTCGTGCCGCAACGCAGCATAGGAGCGGTGCCATCATGCCGAACTCGATCAGCGAGCAGCGACAACGGCTTGGCTGTCCCGTCCGAATCGGACGAGGAAGGCTTCCCGATGAGACGAGGATCGTTGCCACCTTTTCGTATTGACGGTTCCTGATTTCGAGGGGAGTGTTGTTCCCGCAGCGTCAGGATAGGCGCGCATAAAAATCTCGGAGGAAATGAATGAAGCGGATCGCGCTGGCCGCAGGCCTCGCCATTTTTGCATCACATGGTGCAAGCGCGCAGAGCGCCGATCAGTTGGTCAAGGGTGCAACTGATACGGCAAACGTCCTCAACTACGGCATGGGCTACAATCTGCAGCGGTTCAGCCCGCTCACCCAGATCAACAAGGACAACGCCAAGAACCTGGTCCCGGTCTGGAACTACAGTTTCGCCGATGATCGCAGTGAAGAATCGCAGCCGCTGGTCTATCAGGGCGTGCTCTACGTCACGACCCACAATGCGACGATGGCCGTCGACGCCAAGACCGGCAAGCAGATCTGGAAGAGCAAGATCGACTATCCCGCCGAGACGCCGCGCGTGGTCTGCTGCGGCATCATCAATCGCGGCGCCGCACTGTACGACGGCAAGGTGTTCCGGACGACGCTCGATGCCAACGTGATTGCGCTCGATGCCAAAACCGGCAAGGAGCTGTGGCGCCAGAAAGCCGCCGATATCAAGGAAGGCTACTCGATGACCGTCGCGCCGCTGGTCGCCGACGGCGTCGTTTTGACGGGCATCTCCGGCGCCGAGTTCGGCACCCGCGGCTTCATCGATGGTTGGGATCCCGCGACGGGCAAGCATTTGTGGCGCACACACACGGTCCCAAGCCCGGATGAACCCGGCGGCGACACCTGGAAGGGCGACACCTGGAAGCTGGGCGGCGGCTCGACCTGGATCACCGGCTCCTACGATCCCGAGCAGAACACCGTGTTCTGGGGCGTCGGTAATCCCGGACCGTTCAACGCGGCGGTGCGCCCGGGCGACAACCTCTACACCTGCTCGGTGCTCGCGCTCGATCCGAAGACCGGCAAGATGAAGTGGCACTTCCAGTTCTCGCCGAACAATCCGTTCGACTACGACGCGGTCGCGGAGATGGTGCTCGCCGATATGAACGTCGAGGGCAAGCCGACCAAGGTGCTGATGAACGCTAACCGCAATGGCTTCTTCTACGTGCTCGATCGCACCAATGGGAAGCTGCTCGCGGCCAACCCCTATGTGAAGGTGAACTGGGCCTCCAGCATCGACCTGAAGACCGGGAAGCCGGTCGAGACCGACGTGACGCGTGATGCGCGCGAGGGCAAGAAGGTCACGGTCTATCCGTCGATTCTCGGCGGCAAGAACTGGGAGCCGATGTCGTTCAATCCGCAAACGGGATTGGCCTATGCCAATACGCTCGTGTTCGGCGGTCACTACAAGACCGAGCCTGCGACCTACAAGGCCGGCGAGTGGTACCTCGGCATGGACCTGACGGATCTGTGGGATTGGCCGGAAGGGCCGCGCGGTCAGCTCAAGGCCATCGATCCGATGACCGGCAAGACCAAGTGGGAGCAGCCGAGCGACATCCCGCGCTTCTCCGGCGTGCTGTCCACGGCAGGCGGCGTGGTGTTCTCGGGCAAGCTGACCGGCGAGTTCGAAGCTTTCGACGCCGACAGCGGCAAGAAGCTGTGGCAGTTCCAGACCGGCTCCGGCATCGAGGGCCAGCCCGTCACCTGGCAGCAGGACGGCGTGCAGTATGTCGCTGTCACCTCCGGCTACGGCGGCGTCTACTCGCTGTTCTCCGGTGACGAGCGCCTCGCCAACGTTCCGGCAGGCGGCTCGTTGTGGGTCTTCGCGGTCAAGAATTGAGTGCGGATCGCCCGTGAGACAGACCATGTTCATGAGAACGGCGGCGGCCTTCGCCGCCGTCATGGCGACTTTGGCCGTGCCATCGACGACCGCCCTCGCCCAACAACAAGATGGCAGCGCTGCACACAGCCAGGTCGACCTCGGCAAGACGACGTTCGCTCAGAAGTGCTCGCACTGCCACGGGCCCAACATGGTGAACTCCGGCACTGTGACGCCCGACCTGCGCCGGTTTCCCGATGACCAGCCTCGTTTCGTCACCACGGTGAAGCAGGGCAAGAACGGCCGCATGCCGCCCTGGGGCGACATTCTCAGCGATGACGAGATCACCGCGCTGTGGGCCTACGTTTCGAGCCGGAGAGCGCAGTGATACGCCATCTCTGCTGTTGGTTGGCCGCCTTGATGATTTCGACGGTGTCGTCAGCGGCTTCAGCCGCTGACGACGTGCTGCGCATCTGCCTCGACGAAAATCTTCCGCCGCTCTCGGCCCATCATCGTGGCAAGCCCGGCGGCGGCTTCGATGTCCTGCTCGGTCAGGCGATCGCCGATCGCCTCGGCAGGAAGCTCGAGATCCAGTGGTACGAGAGCAAATTGGACGAAGATTCCAGTCCAGCGCTGGAGGCGAATGCACTGCTATCGGACGGACGCTGTTCGTTGCTCGGCAGCTATGCGTTCACGCAGGACGGTTTGGTTGCGCCGGGCGTCAAGACGGCCAAGCTGCCGGACTTCGATGGCGCCACGCGCGACGATCGCCGTCGCCGTGTTCCGCTCGGCACGCTGATGCCGAGCAAGCCGTATATGTTCTCAACACTGACCGTCGTTCTCGGACCTTCCGCGAAACCGCGCCCGATCACCGACATCGGCGATCTGGCCGGGCTGCGGCTGGCAATCGAGAGCGGCACGTTGGCGGATGCCATCCTGATGACGTTCGACAAGGGACGGCTGATCGACGACATCACTCATTTGATTCCGGCGCGGGACGATCTGCTCGGCGCGCTCGAACAGGGTAAGTTCGACGCGACCCTGCTCGATAGCAGACGTTTCGATGCGTATCGGGCGGCTCATCCCGACACCAAGCTCGGCGGGTCGGGCTACAGCTATCCGATCGGCGTGAACCGAGGTTATGTCGGGCTGGCCAGTTCGGCCGAACTCATCACATCGGTCGACAAGGCATTGACGGAGCTCGACGGCTCCGGGGCCCTGGCGAATCTCGGTCGGTCCGCCGGACTGACCTATCTTCCGCCGCGCGAGCCGGTGATTCTCGGCGATGCATTCCAGAGGATCATCCGGAGCGGCGCACGCTAGCGCGGTCGCTCCACGACCGCTCAGCGCGCCGCAGTCTTGTGAACCGACGATGGCACGACGCCGAAATATTTGCGGAAGACGCGACTGAAGTGCGACGAGCTCGAAAAACCCCATGAGAACGCGACATCGGTGATGGTCTTGCCGCTCTGCGTCTCCAGCTCCTGACGGCAATGCTGAAGCCGGGCCCGCCAGATGTAGTCGCTGACCGTCATCCCACGATCGCTGAAGACCATGTGAAGGTAGCGCTTGGTGCAACCCAGGGCCGCCGAAATCTGATCGATGCACAGATCGGGATCGCGCAGATGCTCGCGGATGAAGGCTTGAGCGCGGATATAGACCGCCTCGGGTCCCGCACGGTCCAGCATTCGATCGGCTTCGCGCAGCGGCAGCAGCAGTAGATCGATCAGCGACTCGGCGACGCTGGCCGCCGAGTTGGGCGACAGCCGGGTCGCCTCGTCGAACGCGGCATGGGTGACGTCATGCGCAATCCGACCGGTCCCGCTCCGCGCCGACAGCTTGTATGCCGGCATCTTCTCCGACCGGAAACCGCGCTCCTGCAACAGCTCCTTGGGCACGATGACAACGTCATGGCGCGTCAACGCGGGGCTGATGATCGTGTGCGGCGACGACACATCGTAGGCGAGGCAATCGCCGGGGCCGATCTCGATCTGGCGGCCATCCTGCTCGAAATAGGACGTTCCATAGGTCTGGAACAAGATCTTGATGTAGGGATGTGCCGCCTTTTGCGCACGCGCATAGGAATGCGCAATGCGGTGCTGGCTGGCCTCGATCTGGCAGAGCTTCAGGCGCGATACCGTCGTGAAATTGATGCGCCCCTCGAATGAGGCCCCCTCCAGCGGATCGACATCGAAACGTCCGCACAGGTCGGTCAGTGCATCTGACCAACGCTGGATCTGGCTCTTCGGCGAGAAGCCCGAAGTATTAAGCGAGCGGATCGTATCGGACATGTTTCATCCACCGATTCATGATCGAAACGCAACGGGTCCGCCGCAGGACGGCGAACGAGACTGCAGCAAGATTGCTCCCATTTTAAGGCTGCGGCTCTTTCGCGGCGCACTCGTTCCATAACGCGCCCTATCTGATCCTCCGCCTTCATCTCTGTAAGGTCAAGGGAAACGTCAACCCTCGGTGGAACCGCGATGCTGCAAATTGATGCTGCGCAGCAAGAGTGGCCCTCATGTTGCGGACCAGCAAAGCAAAATCTCCTTCAAAAACTTCTATTCGCTTCACTCTTGAGCAAGCTCTTTTCTCTTTTGGGCAAGTTTCCCGGTTGGGAAGTGGATAATCAATGATGCCGAAAACGAATACTGGGCCGCGTGATGCGGAACCTCAGTTGAACCCGGGAGGAAAGACGATGCGAAGAGTGCTACTCGCAACATGTCTGACGTCAGTCGCGGCGCTTGCCGCGGGTGGCGCATGGGCCAGTGAAGAGCTGGTCAAGATGTCGGCCAACCCGAAGGACTGGGTGATGCCGGCGGGAGACTACGCCAATACGCGTTACTCCAAGCTCAACCAGATCACCGCCCAGAACGTCGGCAAGCTGCAGGTCGCGTGGACCTTCTCCACCGGCGTGCTGCGCGGCCATGAAGGCGGACCGCTCATCATCGGCAACCTGATGTATGTGCATACGCCGTTCCCGAACAAGGTGTATGCGCTCGATCTCGCGCAGGACAACAAGATCGTCTGGAAGTACGAGCCCAAGCAGGACCCGAACGTCATTCCGGTGATGTGCTGCGACACGGTCAACCGCGGCGTCGCCTATGGTGACGGCAAGATCTTCCTGCATCAGGCCGACGACAAGCTGGTGGCGATCGACGCCAAGACCGGCCAGCATGTCTGGACCGCCGTCAACGGCGATCCGACCAAGGGCCAGACCGGCACCTCGGCGCCGCTGGTGGTGAAGGACAAAGTCCTGGTCGGCACGTCCGGCGGCGAGTTCGGCGTCCAGTGCAGCATGACCGCTTACGACATCAAGAGCGGCAAGCAGGTCTGGAAGGCCTATTCCGAAGGTCCGGATGACCAGATCCTGTTCGATGCCAATACCACCGCGCTCGGCAAGCCGGTCGGCAAGGACTCGAGCTTGAAGACCTGGCAAGGCGATCAGTGGAAGACCGGTGGCGGCTGCACCTGGGGCTGGATCTCCTACGATCCGCAGCTCGACATGGTCTATTACGGGTCGGGCAATCCCTCGACCTGGAACCCGAAGCAGCGTCCCGGCGACAACAAGTGGTCGATGACGATCTTCGCCCGCCACGCAGACACCGGCGTCGCGAAATGGGTCTATCAGATGACGCCCCACGACGAGTGGGACTATGACGGCGTCAATGAGATGATCCTGTCGGACCAGTCGATCAACGGTCAGCCGCGCAAGCTGCTCACGCACTTCGATCGTAACGGCCTCGGCTATACGCTCGACCGTGCCAGCGGCGAGCTCCTCGTCGCCGAAAAGTTCGACCCGAAGGTGAACTGGACCACCGGCGTCGACATGGACAAGAACTCGCCGACCTACGGCCGTCCGAAGGTTGTCGATCAATACTCGACCGACAAGCAGGGTGAAGACGTCAACACCAAGGGCATCTGCCCGGCGGCGCTCGGCACCAAGGACGAACAACCGGCCGCCTACTCGCCGGACACGCAGCTGTTCTACGTTCCGACCAACCATGTCTGCATGGACTACGAGCCCTTCAAGGTGAGCTACACCGCAGGTCAGCCCTATGTCGGCGCGACGCTGTCGATGTATCCGCCGGCGGGTGAGACCCATATGGGCAACTTCATCGCTTGGGACGGCAAGACCGGCAAGATCGCCTGGTCGAACAAGGAGCCGTTCTCGGTGTGGTCGGGTGCGCTCGCAACGGCCGGCGGCGTGGTGTTCTACGGAACGCTCGAAGGCTACCTCAAGGCGGTCGATGCCAAGACGGGCAAGGAGCTCTACAAGTTCAAGACTCCGTCCGGCATCATCGGCAACGTCACGACCTACGAGGCAGGCGGCAAGCAGTATGTCGCCGTGCTCTCGGGTGTCGGTGGCTGGGCCGGCATCGGTCTCGCGGCGGGCCTGACGGATCCGACCGCCGGTCTCGGTGCGGTCGGCGGCTACGCAGCGCTGAGCAACTACACCGCCCTGGGCGGCGCGCTCACCGTGTTCTCGCTCCCGCAGCAGTGAGCTAGGCACCTGCTTCCGGCGCATGGATTTCGTCCATGCGCCGGTTCGCCTGCCCCAGAAAATTAAGGGAAGACGCCCTTGCGTAGAATCTGTTTTGCGGTCGCCACGGCTCTGATCCTGGCAACCGGCGGGATGAATGTCGCCGAAAATGCCTGGGCGGAAAGTCCGGGAGATCCTGCGGCCGTCAAGTCCGAAGACGGGAAGTACTTCGATAAGGATGGCAATCCGACCTACAAGGTGGGCGCCGACGGATCGGTCGACTGGTACACCTACTCCGGATACCGCCGCTATCATTCCGAATGCCACGTCTGCCACGGGCCCGACGGCATGGGATCGACTTATGCGCCTGCGCTGAAGGACTCGGTCAAGACCATGAGCTACGGCGATTTCATCGGTGTCATCGCCAGCGGCCGCAAGAATGTCAGCACGTCCCAGGAGAACGTCATGCCGGCTTTCGGCGACAATCCGAACGTGGCCTGCTACATGGACGACCTCTACATCTACCTGCGCGCCCGCGGCAATGACGCGGTGGGACGCGTTCGCCCGGCCAAGCACGAGGACAAACCGCCAGCCTATACGGAAGCGGAGAACTCCTGCATGGGCAAGAAATGACTGACGACGGGGACCGCGCCTGAACAGTTTCCCTGGGCAGCGTCGCGGGCTCAAGAGAATGAAAGAGGAGTTTGAGACATGAAGACGCGCGCCGCGGTCGCTTTCGAAGCCAAGAAGCCGCTGGAGATCGTCGAGGTCGACCTCGAAGGGCCGAAGGCCGGCGAGGTACTGGTCGAGATCAAGGCCACCGGCATCTGCCACACCGATGCCTACACGCTCGACGGTTTCGACAGCGAGGGCATCTTCCCCTCGATCCTCGGCCATGAGGGCGCCGGCATCGTGCGCGAGGTCGGCCCTGGCGTGACCTCGGTCAAGCCCGGCGACCACGTCATTCCGCTCTACACACCGGAATGCCGCCAGTGCAAGAGCTGCCTCAGCCGCAAGACCAATCTCTGCACCGCGATCCGCGCCACGCAGGGCAAGGGCCTGATGCCCGACGGCACGTCGCGCTTCAGCTACAAGGGCCAGGCCATCTACCACTACATGGGCTGCTCGACCTTCTCCAACTTCACCGTGCTGCCGGAGATCGCGGTCGCGAAGATTCGCGAGGACGCGCCCTTCGACAAGAGCTGCTATATCGGCTGCGGCGTCACCACGGGCGTCGGCGCAGTCGTTAATACGGCCAAGGTCACGCCCGGCTCGAACGTCATCGTCTTCGGCCTCGGCGGCATCGGCCTCAACGTGCTCCAGGGCGCGCGGATGGCGGGCGCCGACAAGATCGTCGGCGTCGACGTCAATGACAGCAAGGAAGAATGGGGGCGCCGCTTCGGCATGACCCACTTCGTCAACCCGAAGAAGGTGACCGGCGACATCGTCCAGCATCTGGTTGCGCTGACGGATGGCGGTGCCGACTACACCTTCGACTGCACCGGCAATACCACGGTGATGCGCCAGGCGCTGGAAGCCTGCCATCGCGGCTGGGGCGAATCGATCATCATCGGTGTCGCCGAAGCCGGCAAGGAGATCGCGACCCGCCCGTTCCAGCTCGTCACCGGACGCGTCTGGAAGGGCACGGCGTTCGGCGGCGCGCGCGGGCGCACCGACGTTCCCAAGATCGTCGACTGGTACATGAACGGGAAGATCGAAATCGACCCGATGATCACCCACACGCTCAAGCTCGAAGACATCAACAAGGGCTTCGACCTGATGCATGAGGGCAAATCGATCCGTTCCGTCGTCGTGTTCTGACCCCAAGCACGCAAAACTGAGGAGGATTGCGCCATGACTGTCCACATCCATCCGTCCGTCGATAACGGCGTCAAACAAGGAAGCGGCCATTTCGCCGGCGGCACGCTGGTCTGCAAATGCCACGACCGGCCGGTCAAGGTCGGCATCAAGGGCGATGTCGCGCATAACCACGCGTGCGGCTGCACCAAATGCTGGAAGCCCTCCGGCGCGACCTTCTCGGTCGTTGCAGTGGTGCCGCGGCAGAACGTCACGGTGCTGGAGAACGGCGACAAGCTCAAGATCGTCGATCCCTCCGCCGTCATCCAGCGTTACGCCTGCACCGGCTGCGGCACGCATATGTATGGCCGCATCGAGAACACGGGCCACCCGTTCTACGGCCTCGACTTCATTCACCCCGAGCTGTTCCAGGAGCAGGGTTCGGCCGCGCCGGGCTTTGCGGCCTTCGTCTCCTCGGTGATCGAGTCGGGCGTGAAGCCGGAACAGATGGGCGAGATTCGGGCGCGATTGAAGGAGCTGGGGCTCGAGCCCTATGACTGCCTGTCGCCGGCCCTGATGGATGCGATTGCCACCCACGTGGCGAAAGCAAAGGCGGCCTGACGGCCGCCACGTACCAAGCGTACCAACTGAAGCGTTCCTTCCTGAAGACTTGGTGCCTCGCCTGCCCCACGCTGGCGAGGCATTCTTTTTTGTCGTCGTTTTGGTCTGGCGGCCGCCATTGTTGTCGGCGCACCGCCCATTGTTCCGCATTTGCATTGCAGCGGGCTGCACGCGCAGCGCTCGTCTGCTCTGACAACACACGCGCCTGTGTAGACCGACGCCTGTCCCGGTCTGCTATCACTAGTCGTTTTCCGACAACTCTCGATTGATCCGGCGCGTGCACGTAAGGACATGTGGTCCCGCGCGCGTCCACCAACGATCAGAACAGCGACCATTGGTCCGACAGAGCGAGGGCGAACATGATCAAGGTGAAAATCAACGGACAGGAGCAGAGCTGGGATGGCGATCCGAGCCTGCCGCTGCTGTGGTATCTGCGCGACGAGCTGGGTTTGACCGGAACGAAATATGGGTGCGGCGCGGCGCTGTGCGGCGCCTGCACCGTGATAGTCGACAAGGAAGCGGCGCGCGCCTGCATCACCGCAGTGTCGGATGTCGCGGGACGGGAGGTCACCACCATCGAAGGTCTGCATCCGACCGGAGATCATCCGGTGCAGAAGGCGTGGCGGCAGGTCAACGTGCCGCAATGCGGCTTCTGCCAGGCCGGGCAGATCATGCAGGCGGCCGCACTCTTGAACGAGAATCCCAAGCCGTCGCATGACCAGATCAGGGATGCGATGGCCGGCAACATCTGCCGCTGCGGCTGCTATCAGCGCATCGAGAATGCGGTCCATCTGGCCTCGACGGGGGTGTGATCATGAGCATCATCGCAAATCCCGACATCGCAAAGTCCGCGTCTCGCCGCGGCTTCGAGCGGCATCTCAAGGTCGAGAACGTCTCGCGCCGTACCATCCTGCAGACGCTGGGCCTCGCCGGCGGGTTCGTGCTCGCGGCTCCCTTGCTGTCGCGCCCGGCGTTTGCCGCCTATGAAACCGGCGCCGGCAAGATGCCGCACGGCACCGTGGTCGATCCCAAGGTTTTCGTTTCGATCGCCCCCGACGGCATCGTGTCGATCCTCGCCCACCGCTCCGAGATGGGCACGGGCGTGCGTACCAGCCTGCCACTGATCGTGGCGGAGGAAATGGAAGCCGACTGGTCGCGCGTGCGCGTCGTGCAGGCTCCCGGCGACGAGGTGAAGTTCGGCAACCAGGATACCGACGGTTCGCGCAGCACGCGGCACTATCTGCTGCCGATGCGACAGATCGGCGCCATGGCGCGGGCGATGCTCGAAGCCGCGGCGGCCAAGCGCCTCGGCGTGCCGCCGAGCGAAGTGAAAGCCGTCAATCATGAGGTCGTGCACAGCGCCAGCGGCCGCCGCCTCGGCTTCGGCGAGCTCGCGGCCGATGCAGCCAATCTGCCGGTCCCTGCGGTCGACACCGTGCAGCTGAAGTCGCCGAAGGACTTCCGTTATCTCGGCAAGGGCCAGGTCAGTATCGTCGATCTGCACGACATCACCGTCGGCAAGGCGCGCTATGGAGCCGACGTCCGCCTGCCCGGCATGAAATACGCGGTTATCGCCCGGCCGCCGGTCACCGGCGGCAAGGTCAAGTCGTTCGATCCGGCCGAGGCGCTGAAGGTGCCCGGCGTCGAGCAGGTGATCGAGGTCAAGGGCTGGCCCTGGCCGTCGAAGTTCCAGCCGCTTGGCGGCGTCGCCGTGATCGCGCGCAACACCGGCGCTGCAATCAAGGGTCGCGACGTGCTCAAGGTCGAATGGGACGACGGCGCCAATGCTGCTTACGACTCCGTCGCCTATCGCGCCGAGCTCGAAGCCGCCGCACGCCAGCCGGGTCTCGTCGTGCGCCAGGAGGGCGACGTCGAGGCCGCGCTGAAGTCGGCCGACAAGGTGATCACCGGCGAGTACTACCTGCCGCATTTCGCCCATGCCAGCATGGAGCCGCCGGTCGCGGTCGCCGACGTCAAGGGCGACAAGGCCGAAATCTGGGCGCCTGTGCAGAGCCCCGGCGGCACGCACGAGGATGTCGCCAAGACGCTGCAGATCCCGCCGGAGAACGTGACCGTCAACGTCACCCTGCTCGGCGGCGGGTTCGGGCGGAAGTCCAAATGCGACTTCGCGCTCGAGGCTGCCCTGCTGTCGAAGACGCTGGGCGCGCCGGTCAAGGTGCAGTGGACGCGTGATGACGACCTCCATCACGATTTCCTGCACACTGTGTCGGTGGAGCGCATCGAAGCCGGGCTCGACAAGAGCGGCAAGGTGGTGGCCTGGCGCCACCGCAGCGTCGCGCCGACCATCCTGTCGACCTTCGCGGCGGGCGCCGATCATGCCGCGCCGTTCGAGCTCGGCATGGGCCTCGTCGACATGCCGTTCGAGATCGCCAACATCCAATGTGAGAATCCCGCCGCCAAGGCGATGACCCGCATCGGCTGGTTCCGCTCGGTCTCCAACGTCCCGCGCGCCTTCGCCGTGCAATCGATGGTCGGCGAGATCGCGCACGCGACCGGACGCGACCAGAAGGACATGCTGCTCGATCTGATCGGCACTCCGCGCGTCCTGAAGCTCGCCTCGGTGAAGGATCTCTGGAACTACGGCGAGCCCTACGAGAGCTACCCGATCGACACCGGCCGGCTGCGCCGCGTCGTCGAGTTCGTGGCCGAGAAGGGCAATTGGGGCCGCTCGGTGCCCAAGGGCCACGGCCTCGGCATCGCCGCGCATCGCAGCTTCGTCAGCTACATCGCCACCATCGTGGAGGTGTCGGTCGACGACAAGGGCAAGCTCGTGGTGCATCAGGTCGACACCGCGATCGACTGCGGCACCTTCGTCAACCCCGAGCGCATCGCCTCGCAGCTCGAAGGCGCCGCGATCATGGGGCTGAGTCTCGCCAAATATGGCGAGATCAGCTTCAAGAACGGCCGGGTGCAGCAGCGCAACTTCGACGACCATCCGGTGGTCCGAATCGACGAGGCACCGCTGGTGACCAACGTGCACATCGTGCCCGTTGATGCCGACACTCCGCCAAGCGGCGTCGGCGAGCCGGGCGTGCCGCCATTCGCGCCGGCGCTCGCCAACGCGATCTTTGCCGCCACCGGCAAGCGCCTGCGGGCGCTGCCGATCGGCAATCAGCTCGCGACCTGAGCTTGCAGCAATCAGCAGATCATCGGCCGGAGCGATCCGGCCGGTGATCCCAGCGGAAGAAGCAGGATCGGTCAGCGCCCGTAGCGCACCGAGGCATAGCGGCCAATGACGGCGGAAGGCGAGGTCTGCATCACCGCGCTGGAGACCGGCGTCACCGGCAGCTTCCGCCTCACCGTGCGCAAGGACATGGACATCACCTGGCCGTTCGCCGAGAACGCCACCCACCTGATGTCGATCGGCCTCGACGAGGATCTCGATGACGCCGCCAAGCAGGCGGTGCGCGAGATGGTCGAGCACGTCTGCGCCCGCACCAACCTGTCGCGCAACCAGGCCTACATGCTGTGCTCGCTGGCCGGCAATCTGCGCGTCACCCAGCTGGTCGACGGCAACAAGGGCATTCCACATGCTGCTGCCGAAATCCTATCTGTAGGCCCTCCGCTACCGGTTCACGAAGCGGTCGTGCGCGGTCAGCACGACCTGCCCGCTCGCATCGACCGCCTGGAAGGTCACATCGGCATCCACAGACTCGGGCATGGTCAGCGTCACCCGCAGCGCCTCCGAGCCGTCCGGCTCGACCTCGATCGCATCCGCCGCCGCATGGCCGACGATGGCGAGCGCCGCATCGATGCCGCTGATGCCTAGCCTGAAGCTCTGCACGGCGGACGACTTGTTGAGCAGCTTCACCGTATAGCCGTTGCGCACCGAGCCATCCGACAGCCGCACCGACATCGGATCGCGATCGTGCTGCACCGACAGCACAGCGGTGGTCTTCGTGACGAACGAAACAGCGATCACGCCGGCCACAGCGACGCAGGCGAGCGCGAGCCCGATCGTCTTCGGCCGCGCCAGCCGTGAGACACGCGGCTCGCCGACACGGCCACGCTCGATGTTGCGCCAGCTCTCGTAGTCGATCAGGCCACGCGGACGGTCGAGCTTGGCCATCACGCCGTCGCAGGCATCGACGCAGAGGCCGCAATTGATGCAGGCGAAGCTCGGCCCCTGGCGGATGTCGATGCCGATCGGGCAGACCGCGACGCAGGCGCCGCAATCGACGCAATCGCCGGCCGGCAACCCCTGCGATCGCGCCTCGGCGGCCTTTTTCGCCGACATCCGGGTCTCGCCGCGATAATCGCGATAGTTCACCGTGAAGGCTTCCGGATCCCAGATCGCGCCCTGCAGACGCGGCCACGGGCACATGAAGGTGCAGACCTGCTCGCGCGCGAAACCGGCGAGGCCATAGGTCGTGCCGGCGAACACCAAGGTCCAGGTCAGCGCGGTCGCCGACATCTCGCCATGGACGAGATCGCGCAGCAACTCCGGCGCGTCGGTGAAGTAGAAGATCAGGGTGCCGCCGGTGCCGAGCGCGATCGCCATCCACAGCGCGTGCTTGGTGGCGATCTGCGCGATCCGCCGCGCCGTCAGCGGCGCGCCGACGTTCTTCAGCCGCTGCCGGCGGTCGCCCTCGACGAGGCGCTCGACCAGCAGGAACAGGTCGGTCCACACCGTCTGCGGACAGGCGAAGCCGCACCACAGGCGGCCGGCCAGCGCGTTGACCAGGACGAGGATGAACGTCGCCAGCAGCATCGCCGCGGTGATGAGATAGAGATCCTGCGGCCAGATCTCGGCAGGGCCAAGGTAGAGCTTTCCGTGGGCGAAATCGAGCAGCACGGCCTGGCCCGGCGCATTCGGCCCGCGGTTCCAGCGCACGAACGGCGTGATGTAGTAGACGGCGAGCGTCAGAACGAGAATCAGCCATTTCAGCCGCCGGATTGGCCCCTTGACGCCCTGCGGAACCACCGGGCCGCCAGCGCTGCGCAACGACCGTGCCGGGCCGCGGGCCTGACCCTGGCCCTTGCTTTGGCCTTGGCCCTGCGCCATGCGCCTCGTCTTGGCGTGATCGATCTCGATGGTGATGGCCACGGCTGCCCTCGTTCGCTCGGCTGATGCAGGGCAACGATAGGCGGCGGTGCCCGGCGGCTCTTTGTCGGGCCACAAACTTGCGAACGGGTGGCAGCGCCTGTTTGCGCGGGAACAACGATAGTTCCCGTCCGGCAGGCGATGAGAGGCGCGGCGCCGCGAGCGCCACGGCGGCAGTCGCAGCATCCGGAGGGATGGCTGCGGCTGCCGCGCTTGTTGGATAGCGCGCGTAGCGACGCTCGCTGCTCGCCTCTCCCCGCGTGCGGGGAGAAGGAGCGTACCGGCATTGCGGCGGCGACTTCCGTTCCGATCGGCAGCGTTAACATGCTGCACACGACGTGTGATCCAGCCCCTCCACTCAAACGATCTTGATCGACATGTCCGGCAGGCCCTCGAGCTTGCACAAGAGCACGTCGCCCTTGACGACCGGGCCGACATTCTCCGGCGTGCCGGAATAGATGATGTCGCCGGCCTTCAGCTCGAACGCCTCGGACAGTTTCGCGATCTGCTCGGCGACGTTCCAGATCATCTTGGTCAGGTCGGAGTTCTGCCGGACCGTGCCGTTGACCGCGAGCGAGATCGCGCCCTTGGTGAAGTGGCCGACCTTCGCCACCGGATGGATCGGGCCGAGCACAGCGGCATGATCAAAACTCTTGCCGATCTCCCATGGCTTCTTCTCGGCGGCCATGCCGTTCTGCAGGTCACGGCGGGTCATGTCGAGGCCGAGCGCGTAGCCATAGACATGATCGAGCGCGGACTCGGCGGGAATGTTGGTGCCGCCGGATTTCAGCGCCGCGACCAGTTCGACCTCGTGATGATAGTTCTTGGTCAGGGACGGATAGGGATGATCGGCGACCTCGCCGATCGCGACATTCTGGATCGCGTCGGTCGGCTTCTGGAAGAAGAACGGCGGCTCGCGGTTCGGATCGGAGCCGCGCTCGATGGCATGCGCCGCATAGTTGCGGCCGATGCAGTAGATGCGGCGGACGGGGAACACACCCTGCTCGCCGGCGATCGGAATGGTGGTCGCCGGCACGGCGAAGATCGGCTTCGGCCCGGCCTGCGCTGCTGCAGGGTGGGTGTCCGTCATGATCGCAGCCGCTGCGGCTGCACTGCCGGCGACGAGAAGATCGCGGCGTGAGGTGTCTGCCATGGGTTTCCTCCTGGGATCAGCCGTTGCGGCCGGCTGATTTGTTGGTGGTGGCGCGCCAGCATCGGCGCCCCGCTCAACTGATAAGCATATCCAGTATGCCAGTGCCACTATGCGCGCACGCGCCGTCGCTCTCGCAGCGCAACACGCGCCCGAAGCGATGCTCGAGACCCTCGCCGGAAACGCGAGGGCGCAGGGAAGGCCGGACCTCGACTGAGGCCCGTGGCCCGCCTGCGGAAAAAAATGCAGGCGGCAGGAACCACAGGTTCAGCCGGACAGACCCGGCCTTCCCTGCGCGATGGGTGAACGTCTGCTCCGAGCTCTCCCCGGGGACCGGCTTGTTTGCTCCCGTCACCTGCGCAACCCATCAGGTCGGCAACAGGCTTGGCGCCAGCATCGGGGCGCCAGGACCACACGGCTTGAACGTCCGCGAGCTGACAGTCGTCTTGCGCAAAAGCGCCTGACAGACCCGCGGCCATCGCTCCCCGCCTCAACGTATCGTGACGACGCGTACGCCCCTCTGAATGAGGCGGGATGGAGGGAGGAAAGCATATCTTCCGATAAAACGAAAGTCGGAAATTTTTGCGCCGATATCTGGACAGAGGTGATCGCGCTGAGCGCGCTGCGGAATTTTCGTTTTCGGCACAGGCACGATCTGGATCATGAGAGGGGTTGCGGGGCGGCGCTTCTTGTCGCGCCCGAGGCCGAGTCGCCCGACGGGCACGCACCGCCATCGGCACGCGCGTAGCCGGATGAGCGCAGCGACATCCGGGGGGCCCCTACGCCTCGTGCGATCCCGGATATCGCTGCGCTCATCCGGGCTACGCTACAGTCGGGCGTCGCGAAGGACGACCGCAGGCGGGCACCCGGCACGTGATCTGCCGGACCTTCGCTCGCGTTTCCTCGTTATTCAATCCTGACGGCGCAACCGCCATGACCGAGCCGACACCACCGGGGAGACGCCGCATGCTGATCTGGCTCACCGGCATCGTCGTGCTCGCGCTGGCCGGCGCCGCCATCGCCGCGGGGCCGATCATGAGCCGGGTCGAACATCCCAGATACGACGTCGTTTCGCGCGATGGCAACTTCGAAATCCGCGCCTATGCGCCGATGATCATCGCGAAGGCCGAGGTGCAGGGCGCGCGCAAGCCGGCGATCGAGGAAGGCTTTCGCATCATCGCCGGCTACATTTTCGGCGCCAACCGTGCGAAGACGAAGATCGCCATGACCGCGCCGGTGCAGCAGCAGGCCAGCGCCACCATCGCGCCCGCCGATGGCGTCGCCAGCGACCGCTGGAGCATCAGCTTCGTGATGCCCTCGAACTGGTCGCTCGACACTCTCCCGCCGCCGGCCGATGCCCGGATCAAGCTGACGGCCCAGTCTGCGCAGCGCATGGTCGCGATCACCTTTTCGGGCTCCACCTCCGACGGCATCATCGCTGACAAGACTCGCCAACTGCGTGACTACGCGCAGCGCAAGGGGCTGACCGTCACCGGATCGCCGCTGCTCGCGTTCTACAATCCGCCCTGGACCCTGCCGATGCTGCGGCGGAACGAGGTCATGCTGGCGTGTAGTTGCTAAAGCGAGATGAGAGAGAGCGGCCTGATTTTGCAGTCAAGGTCGGCTCGCAACTGTCACCACGACGCGCGACGAGCTCCCTCTCTGGCTTTGCCGAGTCTCCTCCTCGGTCATTCCGGGGCGTGCGCAGCGCGAACCCGGAATCCATCCTTCAGCGCACGTCGCGCGGCTCGATGGATTCCGGGCTCGTCGCGCTGGCGCGCGCCGCCCCGGAATGACGCGAAGATCAAACGCGCCAGAACCCATGTCGTGACTTCAATCGGAGATTAGGCGCCTCACCCCTCGATGATCGCCACCGCCCGCGTCCAGCCGGCCGAGGCGCGCTCGATCTTCACCGGGAAGCACGACACGATGAAGCCGGTCGACGGCAGTTGCTCCAGATTGTGCAGCTTCTCCAGATGGCAATAGCCGATGTGGCGTCCGGCCTTGTGGCCTTCCCAGATCAGCGCGGCATCGTGGGTCTCGGCGTATCTCTGCGCGGTGAACACGAACGGCGCGTCCCAGCTCCAGCCGTCGGTGCCGGTCAGGCGCACGCCGCGCTCGAGCAGATACATGGTCGCCTCATAGCCCATGCCGCAGCCGGAATTGACATAGTTGGCCTGGCCGAAGCGCGCGCCGGCCGAGGTATTGACGACGACGATCTCGAGCGGTGACAGCGTGTGGCCGATGCGCTTGAGCTCATCCTCGACATCCCTCGCGGTCACCACATAGCCGTCCGGGAAACGACGGAAGTCGAGCTTCACGCCCGGCTGCAGGCACCATTCCAGCGGCACCTCGTCGATGGTCCAGGCGCGCTCGCCGCGGTTCATCGTCGGATGAAAGTGCCAGGGCGCATCGAGATGCGTGCCGTTGTGGGTCGAAAGATTCACCTGCTCGACCGCCCAGCCCTGCCCGTCCGGCAGATCCTCAGCTTTCAGCCCGTCGAAGAACTGCAGCATGCGCGGCAGGCCCTGCTGATGGTCGATATAGGTGATGGTCGGATGATTGCCGGGCGGATCGGCGGACACGTCGTTCTGCAAGGGCACGGAGATGTCGATCAGTCTGCGGGCCATGGGCGGTCCTCTCTTGTCATCGTTCTTGGTTGTTGTCGTCGGCAGCAGGATCAGACGTCCTGCCGCTCGACCTTGTTCTTCAGGATGCCGATCTTCTCGACCTCGAGCTCGATCACGTCGCCATGTTCGAGATACCAGCCGAGCTCCAGGCCACAGCCATTGCCGACGGTGCCCGAGCCGATGAACTCGCCCGGCATCAGAGTCTCGTCCTTGCTGATATAGGCGATCAGCTCCTCGAACGGGAACAGCATGCCCTCGCTGACGCCACGCGAGCGCACCTCGCCGTTGACGCGCGCCTCCATCTTCAGGCGATAGGGATCGCCGATCTCGTCGGGGGTCACGATCCACGGCCCCATCACGTTGCCGCCGTCAAAACTCTTGCCCTTGGAGGGGCCGAGGCGGCCGTCCATCTCGATGCGCTGCGTGTCGCGCGCGGAGAAGTCGTTGAAGATCGTGAAGCCGAAGATGTGATCGCGCGCCTTCGCGGCCGGAATATCCTTGCCCTTGCCCCTGGTGATGATGCCGAACTCCAGCTCATAGTCCATCACCTTGCTGTAGCGCGGCCATTTCACCGTCGTGTTGGGGCCGCGCACGCTGAAGCGGTTGGTGATGTAGAAGATCGGGACCTTGCGATAGACCTCGGGCAGTTCGCCGAGCGGCTCGGCATCGATGCGCGCGAGCTCCTCCGCGTCGCCGCGCTGCCGCGCCGCGAGCTTTCGCTGGCCGCGCGGCGCCTGCAGGATGTGCAGCGGAAACGACATGCCGTCGCGCATCTGCCGCGGCTCCGGCACCGGGGCCAGCAGCTCGGTGCCGCCGACGTCGCGCGAGAGGCTTTCGTCGCTGCCATGGCGCTCGACCAGCGCGCGTGCTGCGTCGAGCGCGGCTTCGCCGGCATCGATCAACGACAGCATCGAGCCGAACGCCGGATTGCTCTTGCCAGCGCGATCGGCGGCCGCGGTGAGGTCGAAAAGCTTGGAATCGCCGCCATGGACGACGCCGATCCGCTCCCCGCCTTCCGCTCGAAATGTCGCAAGTTTCACGCTGGCCTCCCCTTGTGTTCTATCTGAAAATATACAAACATAGAAAATATCGATAAACAAGAGGCGTCCGAGAGAGGGACGCCCGCGGGAGGA
The DNA here is from genome assembly GCF_032489615.1 of Bradyrhizobium sp. SZCCHNR1051. Taxonomy (NCBI): domain Bacteria; kingdom Pseudomonadati; phylum Pseudomonadota; class Alphaproteobacteria; order Hyphomicrobiales; family Nitrobacteraceae; genus Bradyrhizobium; species Bradyrhizobium sp. SZCCHNR1051. The sequence continues at coordinate 127,356 of NZ_JAUEYJ010000004.1, forward strand.
GTCAAGGATGCGTCATCGGATCATCAGTGCTGCGCTCGGATCGGTGCTGGCCACGCTTGCGCTCACATCTGCGACACGCGCCGAGAAGATCCAGATCGGCTGCACCGCCACCTCGGACTGCGCCTCGGCGATGGTCGCGGTCGACGAAGGCATCTTCAGGAAGCACGGCCTGGACGCCGAGATGGTGCTGATCGGGATCAACTCGAACATCCCCGCGGCCATCCTCTCCAACTCGATCCAGATCGGCGGGCCGACCTCGACGGTGTTCCTCCAGGCGGCCGATGGCGGTCTCGACCTGGTCGCCGTCTCCGGCGCCTCGATCATGACCAAGACCTCGAACGACGCGATCGCCGCCTTCGTGCGCAACGGCGTCACCATGAACGGCCCGCAGGACTTCAAGGGCAAGAAGGTCGGCGCCCCCGGCATCGGCGCGTTCCTGCAAGTGCTGTTCGTGAAATGGCTGGTCGAGAAGGGCGTCGATCCGAAGAGCGTCAACTTCGTCGAGGTGACGTTCCCGACCATGGCCGACACCATCAAGTCGGGTGGCGTCGATGCGGTGCTGACGGCGGAGCCTTTCGTGATGCGCATGACCAATGCCAATCTCGGCACGGTGGGCGCGCACTACGCGGCCGAGCTCGCCCGCACCGAGCCGATCATCTTCTATGCGGCCTCGCGCGAATGGGCGGAGAAGAACCCGGAGACCGTCAGGAAATTCCGCGCGGCCATCGCCGAGGCGGCGCCGGTCGTCAACAGCGACCGGGAGAAGGCCTCGGCCGCGATCGCCAAGTTCACCAAACAGCCGCTAGAGCTGGTCAAGCTGACGACGCCCAACTACGCCGAGCCGGTCCTGAAACCCGAGCAGCTTGGTTGGTGGATCGACGTGATGTCCGCGCAGAAGATGCTGCAGAGCAAGCTCGATCTCAAGAAGCTGATCCTCGACTGATGACGGCACCACACCCGATCCCGCAGACCGAGCCGCCGAGCAGCGACACGCTCAGCGAGCGCGCCGCCGCGCTGATCGAGCGCGACATCGTCGCCGGCGTCCTCGCCCCCGGCTCGCGGCTTGGGATCGTCGAGCTTGCCAAGCGCTACGAGATCGGGCCGACGCCGGTCCGGGAAGGGCTGTCCCGGCTGGTGTCGCGCGGCCTGATCGTCGGCATCGGCCAGCGCGGCTTTCGCGTGGCCGAGGTCAGCCGCGACGATCTCGTTGACATCACGCGCATGCGCACTGTCGTGGAAAAAGAGGCGCTGCGGCTGGCGATGCAGAGCGGCGACGACCAATGGGAGGCCGGCATCGTCGCCGCGCTCCATCAGATGCGCCGCTACATCCAGCGCATGCAGAGCGAGTTCCGCGAAGGCGCTCCGGAGTTCGATCGCTTGCACAAGGCGTTTCACACCGCGCTGCTGGGGGCCTGCGGATCACGGCGCCTGCTCGCCGCTCATTCGGATCTCTACGACCAGGCCTATCGCTACCGCCGCGTCATGATGCGTAGCTTCGAGGATGGCAGCGGCTTCATCAAAGAGCACGAGACGCTCGCCGACCTCGTGCTCGCGCGCAATGCCGCCGCGGCCCAAGCGCGGCTTGAGGCACATCTGCGCTCGACCGTCGATATCGTCTATCCGCATCCGAAGGGATCCTGAGATGGCAGAGCCTGCCCTCGCATTGGTGCAATCATCTCCCTCGCCTGTGCGCGCGCAGATCGCCTTCGACGATGTCGCGCTGGTGCTCGGCGGCAAGACGATCATCGACACGATCAGCCTGGAGGTCGCGACTGGCGAGATCCTGTGCGTGGTCGGCGCCTCCGGCTGCGGCAAGACCACGGCGCTGCGGCTCGCCGCCGGCCTCTATCAGCCGAGCGGCGGCACGGTGCGTTTCGAGGGCGAGGCGATGCGCGCGCCGCGGCGCGAGATCGCGGTCGTGTTCCAGGATTATGGCAAGGCGCTGCTGCCCTGGCGCACCGCCGCCGGGAACATCTCGCTGGCCCTGGAGACGATCGGCATGCCCGCCATCAAGCGCGAGACGCGCATCGCCGAACTGCTGGCCAAGGTCGGGCTGGCCGGCCATGCGGCCAAATATCCGACGGAGATGTCCGGCGGCATGCAGCAGCGGCTGCAGATCGCGCGCTGTCTCGCGCAGGATCCAAAGGTGCTGCTGATGGATGAGCCGTTCGGCGCGCTGGACGCGATGACGCGACAGGGGCTGCAGGACGAGATGCTGGCGCTGGTGGCGGCGACCGGCGCCACCGTCGTGTTCGTCACGCATGATCTGGAGGAAGCGATCTATCTCGGCGACCGCGTGGTCGGCCTGCTGCCGCATCCCGGCCGCGTCGGCCTCACGATGCAGATCGACCTGCCGCGGCCGCGCGACCAGTTGGCGACGCGCGAGCATCCGGAGTTCCTGCGGCTGCGGCGCGAGCTGTTCGACTTCATCAAGGCGAGCGAATGACGATGCCGGATCGCATCAAGCCCGCCCTGCTGCCGTTCGCGGCGCTGCTCGTGTTCGAGGCCTGGATGCGGCTCGCCGGCGTGCAGAGCGACTCGCTGGCGCCGCCGAGCGCGATCGCGATCGCCTTGCTGGACGCGCTGACCGACGGCTCGCTGCTGGCCGCGACGCGCGACACGCTCGCCTCGGTGTTCGCCGGCCTCGCGCTCGGCGGCACCATCGGCCTCGTGCTGGGCATCGCGCTCGGCCTGTCGCATATCTTCAACCGGTTGATGGAGGTCACGATCGAGGCGATCAGGCCCATTCCTTCAGTGGCGCTGCTGCCGATCGCGCTGATCGCGCTCGGCTTTGGCTATCGCATGGAGATCGCGATCGTCGCCTTTGCCTGCGTCTGGCCGGTGCTGATCGTGACGCGTGCCGCGGTGGGCGGCATCGAGCCGCGGCTGCTCGAGGTGGCGCGCGTGCTGCGGCTGACGCAGCGCGATCGCATCAGGAAGATCGTCATCCCCGCCGCCCTGCCCCGCATCTTCCTTGCGTTCCGCCTCGCCGCCGGCATCGCGCTGATCGTCGCCGTCACGGTCGAGATCGCCATCAATCCGCTCGGCCTCGGGGCCGGCATCATGACAGCGCAGCAGGCGCTGCGGCCGGACCTGATGCTCGCTTATCTCGTCTGGATCGGCGTCACGGGTTTCGCCCTCAACACCGTGCTGATGGCTGCACAGCGGAGCTTGTTCGGACGTGCGGCTGCCATGGGAGAGCAGGCATGAAATGGTCTGACATCGCCTGGCGCCTCGCCAGCTTCGCCGTCGCCGCCGGCATCATCGTGCTGTGGCAGTTCGCCGCCGATCAGCGCCTGATATCACCGGTGTTTCTTCCCAGTCCCGACCGCGCCTGGGCGGCGCTGCTGCGCGGCTTCACCAGCGGCGATCTCCTGACCAAGCTCACGGGCACCCTCACGCATATGGCCTATGGCTGGCTGCTCGCCTCCGCCGCCGGCATCGCGCTCGGCGCCATGATCGGCTCCTCGAAGACGATGCGCATCTACGTCGCGCCGACGCTGGAGCTGCTGCGGCCGCTGCCGGTCTCGGCGATCATTCCCGTCGCCATCGCCTTTCTTGGACTGAGCCAGGGCATGGCGCTGTTCGTGATCGCGTTCGGCTCGCTGTGGCCGCTGCTGCTCGGGACGATCCACGGCTTCGCCGCGGGCGAGCCGCGACTCTATGAAGTCGCGCGGGTGCTGCACATGTCGCGGCTCGCCGTGATCTTCAAGATCGCGCTGCCATCGGCCGCACCCGACATCCTCGCCGGCATGCGGCTGAGCCTCACGGTCGCGCTGATCCTCGCCGTCGTCTGCGAGATGCTCGCCGGTCTCGACGGCCTCGGCCAATGGGTGCTGCTGTCGGCGCGCTCGTTCCGCTCGGCGGATCTGTTTGCCGGCGTGATGCTGCTCGGAATCATCGGCTATATGACCGCGCTCGCGATGGGCGCGGCCGAGAGCCGGCTGCTGCGCTGGCAGCACGCGCGACGGTGAAGCTCAGGTCGCGCGCGATCGCGGTGAAATATTGCCGAAGGCCGCTCAAGCCGGCTTCCAGGAGCGCGACTGGACCGACCGCCCATGGCTCCGGTTGCGGAGCCAGCATCTGACCCGCCCCCTGAAAGAAAGAGGCCGCCGACACACAAGGTGCAGGCGGCCCAAGTCCAGGGAGGAAACGCCCCAAGAAGGGCTAGGTTTTACTTACTAGATCAGGAGATTCGTGGGTATCCGGATGATACCGGAGGTTGTCATCGCGCTGACGGTTCCCTATCCCGACCGAGATACCGCCAGGTCACGCCGTCTGACGCTCTTCGTGGCGAACGAATTCCAGCGTGACCTTCTCGACATCGGAGTCGACCCACTCTGCTCTCCGTTCCTCCTCCTGCAGCGACTGTTCGAGCGGCGCACGGGCCTCCTCGACGCCGGCGGCACGGCACAGCGAGAGCAGCGACGTGTAGGCGGCGATCTCAAATTTCTCGAATGCGTTGTTGGCGAAGGTGTTCTTCAGGAACTCGTCGCCGGACATCGCCTGTCCGATGGCCGCCGAGAACGAATCCTTCTCAGCGCCACATGGTCGGTGTGACAAGATGCGCGCTATCGGACCGTTTCCGACCGAGAGCGCCAAGGCTTTGTGCAGCCTGATCGACATTGGGCGCGGGATCGATTGCGGGCGCGTGGTCGAGTTGGATCACGGGAACCGCGGCGAGGTGTTCCGACGCGCTGCGCTGATCGCGCGCGCAAGGAGAAGCGGAACTTACCGAATCACTCGGCTGGTCAACGGGGTCGTGCATGTGGCAGCTCCGAGCCCTGAAGCGGCGTTTACTAATCTCTTCCGAGACTAGGCGATATCAACTGCGTTAATCCATGCGCGATCTCGCCGCGTGCGGCCGATTCGCCCGCAACGCGACGAACCAGCGTGTGCTTGCCATCCGTTCATGGCTGCTCGATGACGCCTCCCGCACTGCACGCGAGATCGTGATGGGCGTTGCACCGGCATCAGCGCTCGCGCGCGCCGACGCGGTCGAGCAGTGCCGCACCGGTGCGAATGCCATTGTAGAAGCAGTCGATCGTCATGTTCTCGTTCGGCGCGTGATTGGCCTCGTCGGCATTCGCATAGGGAACGACGAAGGCCGGGACGCCGAGGATCTTGGTGAAGACGTAGTCCGGCAGACTGCCGCCAGTGCACGGAAATTCGAGGGGCGTGACGCCCTGTGCCAATCGAATCGCGTCGCGGATGATTGCGCCATAGGGCGAATCGAGCGGCACGCGCGAGGGCAGCATGCCGCCGCGGGGGATGAACTCGACCTCGGGCGCGTGCTTCCTGACATGGGCCTCGACCTTGGCCAGCACGTCGCCCGGCGTCATCGCTTCGACCAGGCGGATGTCGCATTTCACGACCGCCTCGCACGGCAGGACGGTCTTGCTGCCGGGGCCGCCATAGCCGCCGTGAAAGCCATTGATGGTGAGCGTCGGGTGGAACATCAGCCGCTCGTAGTAGCCGCGTTCTGCCGGCGCATCGAGGCGGCTGAGACCGAGGCTTGCCTTGGCGGCATCGAGATCGAGCGGCAAACGCTTCACCGCAGCGACGTCAAGCGCACTTGGCGGCACGATCGCGTCGTGGAGACCGTCGATGGTGATCTCGCCGGCGGCATTCTTCATCGTCGCAAGCAGATGCACCAGGGTCCAGATCGGATTCGGCACGATGCCGCCGAGATTGCCGGAATGAACGTCGCGGATGGCGTGCTTGGCGCGCAGCTCGAACGAGCACATGCCACGGACGCCATAGGTCATGGTCGGCCGTCCCGACGCATGCATCGGGCCGTCGGCGGTGACCACGAAATCGGCCTTCAACTTCTCGCGATGCGTGGCGACAAACTCGGCAATGCGTGGGCTGCCGATTTCCTCCTCGCCTTCGAGCAGGAAGATGACGTTGCACGGCAGCTCGCCGTGAACCTTGAGATGCGATTCGATCGCCATGAGCTGCGCGAAATGCTGCCCTTTGTTGTCGCCGATGCCGCGGGCATAGATGCGGCCGTCGCGGATGGTCGGCTCGAACGGCGGACTCAGCCACAGCTCCAGCGGATCCGGCGGCTGCACGTCGTAGTGCCCGTAGAGGAGCACGGTCGGCGCGCCCGGCTTGTTGTGCCAGCGTCCCAGCACCATCGGATGACCCGCGGTCGGCACCGCCTCGGCCTCGAGGCCGATCTCCCGCAGCATCCTCACCAGCAGCGCAGCCACCTCGGCAATGCCGACATTGTGCGCGCTGATCGAGGGATGGCGCACATAGTCCATCACGCGGGTGAGAAAATGCTCCCTCTCGGCGTCGATGTGCCGGAACACGGCAGCGAGACCGGCGGAAGGAGATGGAACGGTGCGGGCATCGCTCATGAGGTCGTCTTTCGTCGCGTGACGTTGCAGTCACACCATGTTCGATCGAAATCCCCTCAAAAGCAAATGACGCGCGGAGCGAGTCCGCGCGTCACCCTCGATCACATTTGTCCGAGCCGAGGCGTTGTGCTCAGCCCTTCAAGGCGGTGATGACGATCTCGATCAGCGCGCCGCCGCCGAGATCGGAGACGCCGACCGTGGCGCGAACCGGCAGATCGTCGCCGAAAAACTCGGTCCAGGCCGCATCCATCTCCTTCTTCTTCGACAGGTCGGTGACGAAGATCTGGCCGGAGACGACGCGCGACTTGTCGGTGCCGGCCTCTTTCAGGAAGCCGTCGATCTTGCCGAGAATATTACGGGTCTGCTCGCCCATCGACACCGAGGTGTCGTCGGCGATGGTGCCGCCGATGAAGACGAAGCCGTTGGCCTCGACGATGCGGTGATGAATGGCGGAGCGGATCTTGCGGGTGATCGTCATCATGTCCTCATGTCGTTGACGAAGGGGTGGAAGTCTGAAAGCGCGCAATGCCGAGATCGCCGATCCGCGTCTGGGTGCCGCCGTGCACGATGAGCTCGGCCATCACCGCGCCGGCACCGGGGCCGAGCTGGAAGCCGTGCGCGGAGAAGCCGAACTGGTGATACAGCCCCTCGTGCCGCGCACTCGGTCCAAACACCGGAATGTCGTCGCGCATGCGCGCCTCGATGCCGGCCCAGGCACGCACGATGGTCGCGCTGCGCATCACCTCGAACAGCTCCGCGACGGTGCGCGCACTCTCCGACAATTTGCGCCAGTCCAGCACGGTCTCGTTGCGGTCCTGGTCGGGCGTTGCAAGATGGCCCCCGCCGATCAGCACCGTGCCGTTGGGGAACTGCTTGAATGACAGTTTGCGGCCGCGCAGGATGACGACGGGATCGATGAAGTGCGCGACGGGAGACGTGATCATCAGCATCGGCGCGATGGTCTCGACCGGGACCGGCTCGCCGAACAGCGCGGCGATCCGTCCCGCCCAGGCGCCGGCGGCATTGACCAGCACCGGCGCGGCAAAGCTCTCAGGACCGACGTCGACATGCCAGAGCTTGCCGTCCTTGCGGATGTTCGTCGCGGCCACGCCCTCGCGAATGAGCGCGCCGAGCTGCTCCGCCTTGCGGCGGAACGCCGTCGTGGTGCGCGCAGGCTGCGCCGCGCCGTCGCGCCGCGACACCACGCCGCCCGGACAGCTCTCCGCCACCGCCGGCACGAGGCGGCGCAATTCCGTGCCGTCGATCAGCTCCTCATGGGTGAAGCCGCGCGCATTGAGATCGGCGACGCGGGCACGGCAGGCGTCGAGCTCCGCGTCGTTCTCGGCGACCAGCACCTGGCCGAAGCTTTCGAAGCCGCAATCATCGTCGACCAGGTCGCTGATGTTCTCCCAGATGCCCATCGAGCGGATCGACAGCGGAATCTCCGCGACGTCGCGCGCGAGCTGGCGCACGCCGCCGGCGTTGACACCGGAGGCGTGGCGGCCGGCATAGTCCTTCTCGATCAGCACCGGCTTCAACCCGGCCAGGCATAGATGCAGCGCGGTCGAGCAGCCGTGGATGCCGCCACCCACGATGATGGCATCCTTCTTCACCGTCATCCGCGCACCACGGCCTTGGTGGCCTCTTCGGTCTTCGGCAGGCTCGCGAGCTCGGACAGCATGATCGGCTTCACCGGCGCGCGCAGCCGGTAATAGCCGATCTCCTGCGGGCTCTTGCCGCGCGCCTGCGCCATCAGCTCGGTGACGGTGAGGCCACACAGCCTGCCCTGGCATGGCCCCATGCCGGTGCGGCGATAGGCCTTGAGCTGGTTCGGTCCGGTGGCCCCGATCGCGACGGAGTCGAGCACGTCCTTGGCGGTGATCTCCTCACACCGGCACACGATGGTGTCGCCTTGCGGGATACGGAACTGTTCTGCCGGCTGGAATAGAACGTCGAGGAAGACACGGCCACGCTCGGCGCGTTTCAACTGCGCTGAATAGTCCAAAACCTTTGCCTGGGGCCGAAGGGCCTTGATGGCGCTGGCTGCCGCGATGCGTCCGCGCCACAGCGCGGCCTGCGCACCGCCGATGCCGGCACCGTCGCCGGCAATCGCGATGCCCGGAATCGAGCTGTTGCCGCCGGCGTCCAGCACGGGCGTCCAGCACAGCTGCAGCTCATTCCAGCGATGCTCGACGCCGGCGGCCATCGCCAGATTGACGTTCGGCACCACGCCCTGATGCAAGAATAACAGCTCGGCCGGCAGCGTCTCGCGCTTGCCGCCCGCGGCGACATAGCTGACGGCGTCGAGCTTGCCGTTGCCGGTGGCAGCCAGCTCCGTCACGCCCGTGGTGACCGGCACCTTCGCGCGCACCTCGCGCATCATCGCCAGACCCTTGAGAAAATAGGACGAGGTCACGAAGGCGAAGGCGTGCGGTAGTGCTGTGATGTAGTTCGCGCGCGGCGTGGTGTCGAGCACGCGGTCGATGCGACCGCCAAGCCGCAGGATCTGGGCGGCGAGCAGCCACAGCAGCGGTCCCTGCCCTGCGATCACCGCCGGACAATCCGGCACCAGCCCCGACGATTTCAGCATCGTCTGCGCCGCGCCCGCCGTCATCACGCCGGGCAGGGTCCAGCCGGGAATCGGGAACGGGCGCTCCTGCGCCCCGGTCGCGATGATGACCCGCCCGGCCTTGATGAAGGCCGAGCCGCCGCCGACGGAGACGCCGAGTTCGAGCTTGCGATCGAGGCTCCACACCGTGGCCCGATGGATGATCTCGGCCCCGCTGGTCTCGGCAGACTTTGCGATCTCGGCCCCGGACCAATAGTCGGTGCCGAGCAGCGCTTCACTCTTCACCGGCGTCGAATTGATCGCGCGCCAGACCTGCCCGCCGGGACCAGCATTCTCGTCCAGCAGCAAAGTCGACAGGCCGGCGCCGGCCGTCGCGGTCGCTGCGGCCAGCCCGGCCGGGCCAGCGCCGATCACCACGACGTCGTATTGATCATGCTTCGGCGCCGCGCTCATTTGCCGATCTCCCGCTTGCCCTTCTGGATTTCGATTTGCATGCCCTCGGCGACCGGGACCAGGCAGCCCTGCCGATTGCCGACGCCATCGATGGTGACCAGGCAATCGAAGCACACGCCCATCATGCAGTAGGGCAGCCGCTTGGCGCCGCTGACCCCGGTCGAGCGCCTGACGTCGAGACCCGACGCAAGCAGCGCCGCCGAGACCGTGTCGCCTTCGCGCGCGGCGATCGCCTTGCCTTCGACATGGATCGTCACCGATCGCCTGGCGTCACCCTCTGCTCGCTTGAACATCATCATCTCCGCGCCCGTCCCGGGCCTCTCACTATCAGTAGTAGCCACTGCCGCCCGCTCCCGCCTCGCAGTCGAAGCGCCTGGCTGTGAATGCGCCGACCAGCTCCGGCTCCAGCGCGCCGTCCTTGACCATGCGCGCGATGTCGAACGCGTGGTTCGCCGCGAGCGTCACGCCGGAATGGCAGCAGGCGACGAAGGCGCCTGGGTGGCTCTCCGACTGCTCGTAGATCGGGAAGCCGTCCTTCGGCATCACGCGGATGCCGGTCCAGCTCCTGACGACGTTGAGCCGCGCCAGATGCGGGAAGGTGCGCTGGGCGCGATCGGCCATGACAGCGTTGATCGGATGGTTCTGCACGCGATCGTCGAGCTCGTCCTCCTTGCTGTCGCCGATCATCACCGTGCCTTCGTCGGTCTGGCGGATCGTGGTCAGCGGATGCGGCAGGAACGGCATCGTGCGCTCGGTCACGACGATCTGGCCGCGCGTCGGGCCCATCGGCGCCGACAGTCCAACCATGGGGGCCAAGGCCTGGTTGGCATTCCCTGCCGCGAGCACCACCTTCGCTGCGCGTACCTCGCCCTGCGCCGTCGTCAGCCTGAACTCATCGCCCTCACGGGCAATCGCGCCGACCGCGCGTTCTGGCAGATAGTCGACGCCGAACTGCTTCATGCCGGCATGCAGGGCGCGGAAGGTGCGCAGCGAATTCACGTGGCCATCATAGGGACAGAAGCTGCCGCCGGAGACCTCCGGGCCGATCAGCGGCAGCATCTTCTTCACCTCTGCCGCCGGCAGCATCTCCATCTGGTAGTCGGCGGCGCCGACCTGATTGTGCATGCGCGCGACGAGTTGCGTGCGCTGCTCGTACTCGGCCTCGCCCAGCGTGAGGTGAAAGCCGCCGTTCTGCTGCAGCGCGACGTCGAGCCCGGTCTGAGCCTTCAGCTCCTCGGCAAGCTTCGGCCACGCCTTGGAGCCGCGCACCGTCCAGCCGGTATAGGCCGGCATGCCCAGGCCCTTGCTCTGCACCCACACCAGCGCGAAGTTGGCGCGCGAGGCGCGTTTGGCAATATCGCCCTCGTCGAGCACGGCGACGCGCTGGCCGAGCCGGCCGAGCCCCCAGGCAATCGCAGAGCCGAGCAGGCCGCCGCCGACGACGGCGACGTCATAGTCTCTCATCGTAGTGTCTCCTATCGTCCTGCGTCGCCGCCTTTGGCGGTGAGCACGCGGTCGAGCCCGTAGAAGCGGTCGAGCAGGATCAGGACGGTCATGGTGATGGCGATGACGCTGGCCGATACCGATGTCACCAGCGGATCGATGTTGTCCTGGATGTAGAGGAACATGCGCACCGGCAGGGTCTCGGTGCCGGGCGTCGCCAGGAACACGGTCATGGTCAGATCGTCGAACGACTGGATGAAGGCGAGCATCCAACCGCTGACGATGCCGGGCAGGATCGCGGGCAAGGTGACGCGGCGAAACATCGTCCAGCCGTTGGCGCCGAGCGAGATCGCGGCCATCTCGATCGAGCGGTCCATGCCGGTCGCGGCCGCAAGCGTCAGCCGCAGCGCGAACGGAAACACCACGACGACATGGGCGATCACCAGCGCCACGAACGTGCCGCCGATGCCGACCGACGTGAAGAAGCGCAGGAAGGCGATGCCGAGCACCACATGCGGGATCATCAAGGGCGACAGGAACAGCGCCGACAGCGCGTCACGGCCGCGGAAGCGATAGCGGCTGATCGCGAGCGCCGCCGGCACCGCGAACAATAGCGCCACGCACGACGACAGCGCGCCGAGCCACAGGCTTACGCCGAAGGCGTGGACGAATTCCGGATAGTCGGCGAGCGCCCTGAACCAGCGCAGCGAGAAGCTCGTGATCGGAATCGACAGAAAGCCTTCCGGGGTGAACGCGACCCAGCACACGACGACGATCGGCGCCACCATGAAGACGACGAAGACGGCATGGAAGATCAGCGCCAGAGCACCGTTCCTGCTCATCGGAACATCTCCTGGTAGCGGCGCTCGATCAGCGCATTGGAGCCGACCACGATCAGGACGAGCGCGATCAGCAGCAGCACGGCAACCGCGGCGCCGAGCGGCCAGTTCAACGTGTTGAGGAATTCGTCATAGGCGAGCGTCGCGGCGACCTTGAGCCTGCGGCCGCCGATGATCGCCGGCGTCGCAAAGGCGCTGGCGGACAGCGAGAATACGATGATGGCGCCCGACAGCACGCCCGGCATGATCTGCGGCAGCACGATGCGGCGGACCACCGTCAGCGAGCTTGCACCCAGCGACAACGCCGCATTCTCGACCTGCGGATCGAGCCGCTGCAGTGCGGTCCATACCGCGAGCACCATGAACGGCATCATCGCGTGCGCCAGCGCGATCACCATGCCGGTTTCGGTGAACATGAACCGGACCGGCGAATCGATCAGGCCTGATGTCATCAGGAGCTTGTTGGCGAGCCCGTTGTTGCCGCCGAACAGGAGCGCCCAGCCGAGCGTGCGCGCAACCACCGAGATCAGCAGCGGGCCGATGATCACCAGCAGGAAGAGGCCCTTCCACGGCCCCTGCATGCGGTTGAGGATGTAGGCCTCGGGCACGCCGAACACCGCCGTTATCAAGGTCGCCAGCACCGCGACGCGGAAGGTGCGCCAGAACATCTCGGCGTAGTAGGGGTCGTCGAAGATCTCGATCCAGTTCTTCAGGATGAAGACCGGCTCGATGCCCTTGTACTGGCCCCAATCATGGAACGACAGCATCACCGTCATCGCCAACGGGATCACGACGACTCCCAGGAACAGCATCAAGGCCGGCAGCGCCAGCGAGAGGCCGGCGCGCGTCTCGGACGAGTTGGACGCGATGGTCGCGCTCATGCTGCAGCCTTCGCGGCGCGCAGGCTCATGTCCGAGACCTGCCAGACGAGATGCACCGCTGCGCCCTGCTCAGGCTGCGGCTGGCCGTCATTCTGCCGGATCACGATGGCGGGCCCGCATTCGGTGTCGCATTGGAACAGCCAGTGATTGCCCTGGAAGATGCGGCTCGTGATGCGCCCTGCAAGACCGGCGTCACCGAAGTTGATGCGCTCGGGCCGGACGCTGACGGCGACGGAGCCGGCCACGCCGGCCGGCGCCGGCGCACTCCAAGATCCCGCGACCAGTCTGGCCTGCCCCCCGGTGCGGTCCACGGTCGCAGCAAACTCGTTGGTCTTGCCGAGAAATTGCGCGACGAAGGCGGAGGCCGGCTGCTCGTACACCTGCTGCGGCGTGCCGATCTGCTCGATCCTCCCCTTGCTCATCACGACGATGCGGTCGGATAGCGACATCGCCTCGATCTGATCATGGGTGACGAGGATGGTCGTGGTGCCGAGATTGCGCTGGATCTGGCGCAGCTCGATCTGCATGTCCTCGCGCAGGCGCGCATCGAGATTGGACAGGGGCTCATCGAGCAGCAGCACGCTCGGGCGGATCACCAGCGCGCGCGCCAGCGCGACGCGCTGCTGCTGGCCGCCGGACATGCGGCGCGGATGACGGTCCTCATAGCCGGCGAGGCCGACCAGCGCGAGCGCCGCGCGCACGCGCTCCTCACGATCCTTGCGCGCGACCTTGCGCATCTCCAGGCCGAAGGCGACGTTCTCGGCCGCCGTCATGTGCGGAAACAGCGCGTAGCTCTGGAACACGATGCCGAGCCCGCGCTTCGCCGGCGGCATCGCGACCAGATCCCTGCCCTCGAGCCGGATCGCGCCGTGCGACGGGTCGAGGAAGCCCGCGATCATCTGCAAGGTTGTCGTCTTGCCGCAGCCGGACGGCCCCAGGAACGAGATGAACTCGCCCTTGGCGACGCCGAGGCTGAACTCCTCGACCGCCGTGTTGGGGCCGAAGGACTTGCCGACGCGGTCGAGCTCGAGGAAGGACATGCTTTGAATCCAGATGGGCGAGGAATGCTGGCGCCGCGCGCACGGTGCACTCCCCTCCCCCTTGCGGGGAGGGGCCGGGGGTGGGGGGCGGCCCGAAGACCATTGGTGTGGTCCCTCCCTCCCCGACCCTCCCCCACAAGGGGGGAGGGAGAAGACCGCCGTCGACGAGAGAGGCTCGCAACAAACGACTAGTCAGCGCTCGACTTCGCGATTCCAGCGCTTGGTCCATTCCTCGCGCTTCTCGTTGACCACGCTCCAATCCGGCGCATAGACCTTGGCGGCACGCTCGCCGATCGGCGCCATCGCGCCGACGCCCTCGGGCACGACCACGGACTTCACCACCGGGCCATAGCCATATTCCTTCAGCATCGTGAGCTGGATCTTCGGATCGAGCAGCAGCTTGATGAAGCTCGAGGCCAGCGGCGAGACCGACGGCTTGGCGATCGGACACGCCGTCGTCAGCAGGCTCACGGCACCTTCCTTCGGATAGACGAAATCGACCGGGAAGCCGGTATTGGCGAAGCTCTGCACGCGGCCGCTGCCCCACACGGCGATGACCGCCTGACCCGATTGGAACAGCTCGGTCATCTTGCCCGGCGACGGCTCGTAGGCCAGCACGTTCGGATTGATGTCGGTCTTGAAGATCTTGAAGCCGGCATCGACGTTCGCTTCGCTGCCGCCGTTCATCTTGGCCAGCATCAGCAGGACGTTGAGGCCGTAGGTGTTGTTGATCGGCGGGATGACGAGCAGCTGCTTGTATTTCGGATCCTTGAGATCATTCCACGACGTCGGCGCGGCCCAGCCTTTCTCGGCGAACACCTTTTTGTTGTACATCAGGCCGGTGGCGACGAGACCGATCGCGACCGCCTTGTCGTCCTTGAAGCGCGCGACATCGAGGAGATCGCCAGGCAGCCCGGTGACCTTGTCGCAGAAGCCGAGCTGGATCGCCTGGTACATCGGACCGTCGTCGACGATGGCGACGTCGATCTGCTGATTGCCTTTCTGCGCCTGCAGCTTGGCGAGTGTGTCGGTGGAGTTGCCGGCGACGTATTCGACCTTGACGCCGTTGGCCTGCTCGAACGGCGGGATCACTTCCTCGCGGATGGTCTTCTCGAACGAGCCGCCATAGCCGGCGACATAGAGCGTCTTCTGCTGAGCCCAGACCTGGGAGGCTGAAGCCAGGACGGCGACGCTGACCGCCATCAGGAGTTTAGGGTGCTTCATCGGACCGATCTCCATCATCTTGGATATGAGACGGTATTAAATAACCGTCCCAGGGAGATCGGGCTTGGCCGATGCATCCGCAGTCCAGAAAACCCGGAGCTGACGAGCCTAAAAAACGAGCCACCCCTCACCCTGCCAAAAAAGATCGCAGCAGAGGCTTTGATCGTCCAATGAATAATGGCACCCTGTTCATACGCAAATGTTATGGATTGGAGGACTGATGGCGCGGATCAACTCGCGGCAGGTCGAAGCCTTCCGGGCGATGATGCTGAGCGGCAGTGTGACCGAAGCCGCCAAGCTGATGGCGGTGACGCAGCCGGCGGTCAGCCGGCTGCTGCGCGACCTTCAGGCGCTGCTCAAGATGGAGCTTTTCGAACGGCGCGGCACCGGGCTGGTGCCGACCGCCGCGGCAACGGCGCTCTACATGGAGGTGGAACGCTCCTTCGTCGGGCTCGATCGCATCACTGCAGCAGCCGAGGAAATTCGCGGCCGGCGCACCGGCACGTTGCGCATCGCCGCCCTGCCCGCTCTTGCCAATGGCTATCTGCCACGGCTGGCGGGCGGCTTCCTGCAGGAGCGGCCCAATCTCAATCTCGCATTTTTCGGCGTGATCTCGCCGATCGTGATCGACTGGGTGCTGAACGCGCAATGCGACGTCGGATTTGCCGAGGTGCCGATCGCCCATGCCGGCCTGCCGAGCATCAAGCTGCCGGCGCTGGCGCGCGTCGCCGTCCTCCCGGCAGGCCATCGGCTGTGTGCGAAGACAATCTTGGTGCCGCGCGACTTCGAGGGGGAGACCTTCATCTCGCTCTCGTCAGGCTCCACCAGCCGGCATCTGATCGATCAGATCTTCCATCGCGAGGATGTCAGGCGCGTGCTGCGGGTCGAGACGACGCTGTCGGAAATCATGTGCGGGATGGTGTCGTCGGGACTGGGCGTCTCGATTTGCGATCCGTTCACCGCGCGCGAATTCGACGGCCGCGGCGTGGTGATGCGGCCATTCACGCCGCGCATCGATTTCGAATTCGCCGCGGTGTTTCCGCCGCAGCGCAGCCCCTCGCCGGTGGCGCTGGACCTCGTCGAGTCGGTGCGACGGGCCCTGGAAGAGCTCGCCCGGGCATCGATCCCTGGAGAAACCGGGGAAGGCTTGGTGGGGGGCCTGGTGGGCGCACCTGCGACCTGCTGATTGAGCGGCGTATGATCCGGTCCTTCGCTTAGACCAGCGGCAACTGGTCAGGCCGCGGGCGCTTCAGCGATTGCGCCCCCAGGGCCGGTATCGCGCGGAAAGCGCCATGTCGACAGCTCCGCAAGCTCAGCCTCGGGCCGTTGTGCGACGATTTCGCCGCGCCCCAGGTAGAGACGGCCCGTATTGCCGTCGACGGTGATCCAGTCGCCGGGGGACACGACCGCTGCGCCGATACGTGCCTGCTGCGCTTCACCATCGACCCGGATCGCGGCGCAACCGACCACGCAGGGCTTGCCCATCTGACGGGCGACGAGCGAGGCATGCGCGGTGCGGGCGCCAACGGCCGTGACGATCCCGGAGGCCGCGGCGAAGCCGGCGATGTCCGCGGTGCTGGTGTCGTGACGGATCAGAATGACCGGATCACCTGCCGCCGCGAGGCGTTCCGCGGACGCGCTGTCGAAGGCAGCCCGACCCGTTGCGACACCGCCGGAAGCCGCAACTCCCACGGCTGCGGGCTGGCCGGCCGAAACGAGCGAGGTCTCCGTGAGTGCCTCGACATCGATGCCTTCAAGTCTTCCCAGGGCCTCTTCCCGCGTGATCGATCCTTCGTGCACGAGGTCGACCGCGATGCGGAGCGCGGCGCGCGGGGTGCGCTTGGCGGCTCTTGTCTGCAGGATCCACAATCGGCCTTCCTCGATGGTGAATTCGATGTCCTGCACATCGCGAAATTCACTTTCCAGCCGCTTCAGAGTTGCACGCAGCCCCAGCGCCACATCCGGCAGCGCCCGTGACAGGGCCCCCTCGGTTTCCGGCGTCCTTCGGCCGGAGACGACGTCCTCGCCTTGCGAATCGAACATGACGTCGATGACCGGCTCGTCCGCTCCCGTCGAGGGATCGCGCGAGAATGCGACGCCCGCACCGGACGACATACCGCCATTGCCGAACACCATGGCCTGTACCGTGACCGCCGTGCCCTTGAGATGCTCGAGGCCCTCGAGCCGGCGATAGGTCCGCGCCCGCTCACTGGTCCAGGATCGATAGACGGCCCGCGCCGAGCGTTCCAGCTGCACCGCGGCATCTTCGAGCCATCCGTCATCATCGGCCTCTTCCAGAAGCTTGTGTTCGTCGCAAACCAGCCGCTCGAGCGCCTCGCTGTCCAGCTCACGCTCGTTGCTGACGCCTTCGGCGGCAATCATCTGGCTCAATCGCTCGGCAAGCGGGGCGGGATCGATCCCGATGACCGTTTCGGCGTAGCTCTCGAGCAGGCGCCGCCGGCAGTCCCAGGCCAGCCGCGGCCGCCCCGTTGCGCGCACCAGACCGCGCACGGCGCGCGACGTGCAGCCGACATTGAGAACGGTATCCAGCATGCCCGGCATCGACCGCGCCGCACCGGACCTGACGGACACGAGCAGCGGATTGCGCGAGCAGCCGAACGACTTTCCGGTCGCCTGCTCGAGAAAGGCGATCCCTCCTTTCAGTCCGTCAACGAGCTGACGCGTTGCCTGCCCCTTGCCGGCCACCACGTCGGCGCAGAGCTGCACCGGCAGCACGAATGCAGGCGGCACCGGCAGACCCAGCGCCGCCATCCGTGCGAGATTTGCCGCCTTCGCCCCGACCTCTTCGGCGCCAGGCAGCTCGCGCCGGCCATCCCCGATCCGCACCATCATCATCACTTCGTTCCCTAGGCCGAGAGGTCACTCATCGTGTAGCGCCGCAGCAAATGGCCGAAGCTCGCCAGGCAGTCGGTCGCGCGCTCGATCGCCCGCGCGAGCTCCAGAGCGCCAAGAGAGGCTGCCAGATCGAGCCCGCCGGAGAACACGCTCGCAGTGATTTCGCGTTCCTTGGCATCCGCCTGGTGCTCGGCATCCATCAGCCGGGCAACCGCCGCCAACGCATCTTCCGAATCTGCTCGGCGGCCTTCCTGGACCTCGGCAGCGGCGGCGAGACCCGACGCGGCGTGCTCGGTTGCCGACACCGCCACCAACGCGAGCGCCCCCAGTGCGGATCTGATCTCGGGCTTCAGCGCGCCCGGCGCCAGCGACGCAATGAACGCAGCCTGCTCCAACTCATCGATCGCCTGCTCGATCCGGTCGACCAGGTCGCCGATCACCGGCCGCGCAGCGAGCCGCGCGATTTCCGCACGCGCCTCGATGGCGATCCTGTCGGCCTTCCGCTCGATCCGGCCCGCCCGCTCCGCGAGCTGCCTGACCAACATCGGCTCCGGCTCGATCATCGACACGGCCTGTTGGACCAGCGCCGCCACATCGCGCGCCAGGCCGATCTGTCGGAGCACCATCGCGAGCAATCCGCTATCGACGCGATCGAGATGCCTGACCAACTCGGCGCCGATCCGGTCCCGCGCCAGCCGGGACGACTGCCCCTCGCGCAAAGCCTCGGTCGAGACCTGCAGGCACGTCTTGAGGAAACCGATCGCTGCCTCTCGCCCCAGCACCTGGTCGAGCCGCTCGCCGAAGCCGATGCGCGTCGGTGCCGCGCTGCGCACGGCTGCGCCGAGCAGCTCGCTGCCGCCAAGCTCCAGAAAGCCGCGGTGACCGACACGCTGCCGCGCCGCCCATTCCAGGATACGAACCGCATCGGTCTTGGCGACCCAGCTGCGCAGCAGTTTGCGCGCCTTGTTCCAGTCGATCAGGAACACCAGCGAAGATCCGATGGCGGCGAGCAATTCGTCGCGATCGTCGGGCGCTCCATACTCATGAGATCCGGTGACGAGATAGAACGTCCCGTCGTCCTCGAGCCCCGCGGCGGCATGCTTGTCCAGGCCGCTCCATTTCAGCGAACACTCGTCGAACAGCGATACGAAGAACTTCGCGCGCGCCAGATGAACGTCGGTATAGGTGATGGTCACGGCTCTCGCCGTGACCACGATGACGATCACATGCGCATCGGTGGTGCCGATGTCGTTCTGGATGACCAGCCGGTCGCCCGCCCGGATTGCGGTCGTATCGAGCCCGGGATGATTGAACTTGAGCGGTCTCGTCTCGTTGAGCCCGCGCATGAAGCTCGCGATCGGTGCGCGATCGGCGTCCTGCACGCCGAAGACATGTGCGCCGGCGATGACCTCCTCCGAGTTGCTCGCGGCCAGACGGTTCAATGCCTTGTGCAGGTCCATCACCAGCCGATGCAGGCTGTCCGGTCCGTCATGCTCGACCCCGGTCAGCCGACCGACGCGGGCGATCTCGATCTCCGGCGTCGCTTCGAGGTGACCCGCGCTGCGGATCGAGGCCAGGCGTCTTTCGAACTGCTGACCTTCCGACGGATTGCCTGCGGCGGCGGCACCGATCATCGCGAGAATATCGCCCTCGATGCCCTTCAGCAGAGGAGCGAGTCCCGGTGCCACCACCTTGTCGTCGCCAGCCAGATGTGCTCCGCCGATCAGTGTGACGAGCGCCGCAGGCGCCAGCCCGGCAGCGCGGCTCTCCATCGCGAGATCAGGCACGTTCGCGCGCGGCTGTCTTGCATGTTGGACCGCGGCCTGCAGCGCGCTGAGGCGGAGCTTGATGCGATCGTTGGCGGCCAATCCCTCTGCCACGAGCTGCGGCAGCAGGATGTCGGGTTGTCCGAGCTCTCTGACAATTTCAGTTTTCATCGGCGCACGTCGCAATTTGATAACGGCCTCGTAGCAGCCGGCGAACGGTGCAGTGTTGCGCTGGATCATTCATCGAAGTGTCACATTCGGCGATCAGCGCTGAAGCTCGGCAGTCCGTAGGTTACGCGCGTCTTTCCCAAAATGTCGCAGTCGTGCGATCGATGCCTTCGTCCAAGCCTGCGACGACAGAGCTGAACCCTTCGTCTGGATCGAGAAAAAGGTTAGCCAGCGCCCCTTCAAAGGCCGACGTATCCCCCGGCCATGAGTCCGGGTACTAGAACTCGATCAGCACCTTCAGGGCGTGCGTACTGGCAGCTGCTCCGAAGGTCTCATAGGCGTCCAGGATCTTTTCGAACTTGAACCGATGGGTGATGAGCTTCTTCGCGTCGATCCTGCGAGATTGTACCGTTTTAAGCAGCATCGGCGTGGTGACAGTGTCGACGAGCCTTGTCGTGATCGCAATATTGCGGTCCCACAGTCGCTCCAGGTGCAAATCGACCTTGACGCCGTGAACACCGATATTGGCAATGACGCCGCCGGGCGCAACGATATCCTCGCAGACGATGAAGCTCGCCGGCACACCGACCGCTTCCATGGCGGTGTCGACGCCGCGACCGCCCGTCATCTCCATGATCTTTTCAACAGCCTTGCCATCCTTGTTGTTGATGACAGTTGTGGCGCCGAAGCGGGACGACATCTCCAGGCGATTGTCGTCGAGGTCGATCATGATGATTTCGGCCGGCGAGTAGAATTGGGCCGTCAGCAGGGCTGCCAAGCCGATCGGACCGGCGCCGACGATCGCCACCGTCGAGCCGGGCTGGACCTTACCGTTGAGCACGCCGCACTCGAAGCCGGTCGGAAGAATGTCGCTCAGCATCACCAACGCGTCTTCTTCGGTTCCGGCCGGCACATGATAAAGGCTGGTGTCAGCAAACGGAGTACGCACGTATTCCGCCTGCGTTCCGTCGATTCGGTTGCCAAGGATCCAGCCGCCGTTCACACAATGGGAATACATTCCGCGCCGGCAATAGTCGCAGGTCCCGCAGGAGGAAATGCAGGAGATGATGACGTGATCGCCCGGCCTGAAGGCGGTAACGGCGCCGCCGATCTTGTCGACGATGCCGACGCCCTCATGGCCAAGAATTCGGCCGGGTACACAGGTCGGAACGTCGCCTTTCAATATGTGGAGGTCAGTCCCGCAGATTGTCGTCTTCACAAGCTTGACGATGGCGTCGGTCGGAGCCGAAATCTCGGGTTTCGGCCTTTCCTCAACGGCCTTCTTTCCCGGACCATTATAGACGAGCGCCTTCATGACCATCTCCTCTGCGTCGCGGACGAAAAATTCGCAGAGGAAGCTAAATGGGCGACGATGCGCGAGCTTGATGTTGGTCAAACCTCTCCATCCGGCTGCATCACGATGATTTGTCGGAACCAAGATCCAGCATCGAGAGCCAATCCACCGCATGGCCGTTTGCCGCCGTACCTAGGCAGCTAGGCGGAGCGCGTGCACATCGACCTCACCCATGTGATAGATCTTGCCGCCTCATCTCCGCCGACGCTGCCCAAGGCACCTCGAACGCCGGACCGACCGGAATCTCGACCAACCTCTCGTTCCCTCGCTGGATAAGCAGGGCACTGAGGCCCTGCTCCTGCGCCAGCGCCTTGCTCTGCACCGGACCGAGGACCATGAATGCCGTCGCCCATGCGTCAGCATCCATGCAGCTTGCCGCGACGACGGAGACTGAGGCGATTGCGTTGTCGATGGGACCGCCGCGTGACCGGTCCATGGTGTGAGACAGACGTTTTCGCCCGAGATCGATCCAATGCCGGTAATCGCCTGAAGTAGCGACCGCCGCGTCCCATAATTCAATAACGCCAAGCGGACCGCGCTGTTCGTAGTCAGGCTTTTCTACCGCCACGCGCCAAGGTGTTCCGTCCGCCTTGGCGCCTCGTGCTTTCAGCTCTCCATCCAGACTGACCAGCGCATTGGAAATACCGAGGGCCTCGACCGTTCGCATCATCTCGTCCACGGCGAAACCCTTGGCGATTCCTGAAAGGTCCAACGTAGACTGCGCGTGTTTGCGCACCCTGCTTCCCGGCACATCCAGCTCTAGAACCGTATGGGTTGGCGGCAGTCGCTCACGAAGCGCCATCTGGATCGCGTCCTTGTCGGGAGCAGAGGCAGCAGGTCCGAAGCCCCAGGCATTGACCAGGTGCCCCAGGCCGATGTCAAAGGCTCCGCCCGATGCATGTCCGATCGTCACGCCCCGTTGCAGAACTTGCATGATCTCGGCAGGTAGGGATACCCAGACGCCTTGCGCGGCCGAGTTCAATCGCATCAGATCGCTGTCCGGCTTCCATGTGGACATCTGGCGGTCGACGCGATCGACGGCACGAGCCAGGGCGGCCTCCAGTGCGGCAATGTCGGTGTCAGGAAAAGCATAGACCAGCGCCGACCAGCGCGTTCCCATCGTGGCGCCGCTCAATGCGTGGCGAACAAGATCAGTAGACATCTTCAGCAAGCCTCCCCCGGGCCTTGAGCACCATGGGCGTCAGGCCGGTCGGCGCGAGCACATCAGCTATGGCCTCCGTCACGCCCGCCGCCATGTCGCGCCCACCACACACCATGACCTGCGCACCACCGGCGATCAGGGCACGAAATCGATCGGCGTCCTTGCGCAGCCGATCCTGCACATAGCCGCCGCCTTTCACGCGCGAGAAGGCGGTGGCGAGGCTCGTCAGCCGTCTGTCATTCAGCCAGCCGGCGATCTCGCGCTCATAGAGGAAGTCCGAGGCTGGATCGCGACCGCCGAAATAGAGATGCATGGGCCTGCGCGAGAAATTGGCGCGGACCAATCCCGCCAGGGGACCAATGCCGGTGCCGGCGCCGATCAGGATGACCGGCTTTCGTCCGCGCGCCGGACGGAAGGCTGGATTGGCCTTCACGAAGGCCTCGACGCTGTCGCCCGGCTCAAGCCCGTGAAGCAGGCCCGAGCAAAGCCCGCCGGGATGTTTGCGCACGCAGATCTCGACAAATCCATCGCTGGTCGAACTGGCCAACGAATAATAGCGCGGTGAGCTGCAGCCCGGCGGCACGACGCCTATGAGGTCGCCTGCCGTGAAGCGCGGCCAGCCGCCCCCTGCGACGCGCGCGAACATGTGGCTCCTCGGCAGCGCGAAGCGCAGCACGCAGGTTGGCGCCTGCACCTCCGCGCCGTAGTCGACGCGGTCGACAAGCGTCAGGGTATGCGTGCGCGGCCGCTCCGGCACATGCAGCAGCGCCAGCTCTTCGCCCATGACCTGAGACAGCGCCTCGCCCCATCGGGCGAATTCCTGCTCGGATTGGCGGTCGATCGTCTCGAGCGGCATCAGCGACGCCCAGCCCTTCCGCGCCAACGTCGCTTCGACATCGCGAGCGAAACGGCAGAATTGCGGAAATTGCCGGTCGCCGAAGCCGAGGACCGCGATCGGAAAAGGCGGCGGCTCTGTGATCCCGTCAAGGCGTTTGAGGAACACGCTGGCCGTCGCGGGAGCCGCGCCGTCGCCATAGGTCGCGGCCAGCAGGAACATGCGCCGCGCCGATGGATAGGATCGCAACAAGCTATCCATCGAGGCCGTATGAACCCCGTGTCCGTTAGCCGTCAGGGCGGCGTGCAGCGTGCGGGCAAAGCCCCATGTGCTGCCACCCTCGCTCCCGACCAGGATCACGGTGTCGGCGTTCTTGGCGACAACGTTGTCAGCAATTGGAGCATATGCACGGCGCCGGCTCCACCACATCACAGCTCCGCTCAAGCCAAGTACCGGAACGTTGAGGGCACTGACGCCCAGCAGCAAGCCGAGCCACCACAGCCCTTGGCCGGTGTGCAGCATGTAGATGAATTCGTAGATCTGCCGGGCGATTGAATGGTCGTGCCAAGCCAGCAGGCCTCCGCCCGCGGGATCGACATATCCTTCGCCGGTCGCGGTGGTCAGGTGAAAGAGGTCGTCCGGGTTCGCCGGGTTGGGAAAAGTCAGCACTCGGAGCTGGGAAAGATCGATGCCGCGCAAGGCAGCGATTTGCTCGACGGGAAGAGCCGGGCCGCGGGTCGTCGCCGTCGGGAAAGCGGGCGCCTGCGACATGCCGTCCGAAATCAGTCCGAACGTGGTGAGCGACAGATAGAGCGCCGTCAGAGTTGACAGCAGAAGCCCACCAGCCGCCAGCCGGCCGAGGTCGGTATGTAGTCGCTGAATGCCATTGCCGCGCGCCCGGCTGAGAATCTGTCCCCATCCTCCCATGCGCCGGGCGGTCATCTGCAGGCCAGACAGCAGCAGGACCAGCATCGCCAGCGCGCCGGCGCCCGCGGCCATGCGCCCGCTATCGCCGAGAAAGAACGAGCGATGCAGGTTGGTCATCCAGCGTTCGAATGCCGAGCGCGTGTAGTCCGAAACGAATTCACCGCTCACAGGGTTCACCACGCTCGCGGCCGGGCCGTCGTTCCCGGAATAGAAGGCGATGATCTTACCGGAGGGCAGGCGTTTGAGCTCCTCCACACCAGGATAGGTGCCGACGACTCGGCCAGCCAAAGCGGCGACGGTGACACTGCTTGGCGAAATTGCTTCAGCCCGATCCCAGGCCGGAATCGCCGACAGCACCGAACCGCTGATCGCGAGTGCCATCAGCGGAATGATGACGAAAAGGCCTAGAATCCGATGAATCCAGCGCAGCATGACATCCATCCCTGTCCATAGGCCTACATGGCGTAGGTGAAGGAGCGGACGTAGCTTCGGCCCGCCGCGGGCCGACTTGCTCCCGCGGATGTCAGCGGAACGACCACCTCGGACGGGCTGTCCCGCATGTCCTCGGCGGCGGCATCGATGTGGAGCTTGTAGCCTGCATCAAAGAGCGCATCCGCGAGGTCCAGCGTGACTTTCAGCGTCCGGCCGGCACCGACGCTGGCACCCGTAATGCCGTTGATTTCGGCGGGGTTTCCGCGGGATCCTCGGTTCCAACCGCTGAGATGGCTGTAATATTTGGACTTTGAGCCCGCCACCCACAGCGTGCCTTTATAGGCGCCCGTGGAATCGGTCACGTAAAGCGCGAGATAGGCTCCGTTCCCGCCATAGTTGCTGAGCGTGGTGGTCAGCGTGACAGGACGCGCCATGGCGAGCCCGGGAGCGGTCAGCGCGGTGGTGACGGCAAGGACGGCGAGCAGCGATTTCATTGTTGGTCTCCAGCAGTGGCGTATTGATCGCACCAAGACTGAAGACCGCAGATGACGTGCTCCTGAAGGTCGATAGGAATCTGCTTCAGGCAGCCGTCAGGTTGGACCTTTTCAAAAACGGCAAACGCCCCGCAGCAGGCGGGGCGCACTTGAACGCGATGTGTTCGTTCGCCTCAGGCAATGGAAGTCAATGGCGCCGACTCTCACCTTCTCTGATCACGGCTCCAACGAGATGGACTCCGCACCACGGCATCACTTGACTTCGGCCTTGGGGGCGGCACCGCCCTGAAAAAGCCCGTTGGAAGGCGGTACTCCCGCTGGCTCAGGGGCTCCCCCCGGCCCGGAGCGTCCACCACGCCGGGCACCGTCTTCCTCATCATCGCGGTTCCTGCCGTGCTCTCCACGCTTCTGTTTCACGCGGATCACGGCGAGCGATGCGGGATCTACCTTTGCCTCGATCTCACGACCGTTCTCGTCCTGCCCTCTAATCTCGAAGCATCCGTCGTCGATCTTGATCCTTCGCACGGTCCAGCCGCGCGCCTTTGCCATTTGCTCGACTGCTTCGCGCGGCTGCCATTGGGCCATGGGAACCTTGCAGTCGTCATTATCAGCCACCGCCAGACCCGGCGCCAGAGTGCCCATCAGAATGGCCACGATCACTGCTATCGCTTTCACGTTTCCTGCTCCCGTTCGAAGCCTCAACCTGTCGTCCTTGTGAGCCGGTTTCCTGACGGCGACCTGAAGACGCTGTGGCTTTTGCGTCAGGTCAACGTCAGATTCCCCTCTATGACTATCTATGATCCGAGATGGATGGGGGGTGGGCGGAATGAGGCGATGCGGATATTGCTGATTGAAGACGACACGATTCTGGGCGCTGCGGTGCGCGACCAGATCGTCTCCGATGGACACTCAGTTGACTGGGTTACCCGCCTTGATGCCGCGCAGGACCATCTGCGCAGCACGGCCTATGACCTGCTTCTACTGGATCTGATGCTGCCCGACGGTCGCGGTATCAAGCTCCTGCGCGATCTCCGCACCGAGGGCACGGTGACGCCGGTCATCATCCTGACGGCACTCGATCAACTCTCCGATCGCATTGAAGGCCTCAACGCCGGCGCGGACGATTATATGATCAAGCCCTTCGATCTTTCGGAGCTTTCGGCGCGGTTGAACGCCGTCGCGCGTCGTTATTCCGGCAATCCGAATCCCCTTGTCGGGATCGGCGATCTCCAGATCGATCTGGCCGCCCGCTCAATCACCCGTGCAGGAAAGAACATCAACTTGACAGCACGGGAATGGGTGCTGTTCGAGACCTTCGTGCAGCGACCGCGTCGGGTCCTGTCAAAGACCATTCTTGAGGAACGGCTCTATTCATTTGGAGAAGAGATCGAGAGCAACACCATCGAGGTGCACGTCAGTCGGCTTCGCAAGAAGCTCGGACACGACGTCATCGAGACGGTGCGTGGTCTCGGTTACCGACTGGGACACAGCGCATGATGCCGCCGCGCAGCCTGCAGTGGCGCATCTCGCTGTGGCTAGGACTCGGCATCGCACTTCTCTGGATCGTCGCAGCCGTCGCGACAGCTCAAAGGCTGCGCCACGAAATGAACAGGGTTTTCGATAGTGCGCTCGAGGAAACAGCCCAGCGCCTTCTTCCGCTCGCAGTGCTCGACATCCTGGACCGCGAGGACGGCGACACGTCGCAGCGTATTGCGACCCTGAGGGAGCATGACGAGTACTTCACTTATATCGTGCGCGACGCGCGCGGGTCCGTGCTGCTGCGCTCGCACCGCGCTGACGACGCGATATTTCCGCCTTTCGCCAAGACGGGGTTCGTCGACACAGCGACCCACCGACTCTACTTCGACGCCGCGCTGCGAAACACGGTGACGATCGCCGTGGCAGAACCGCTTGCCCACCGTCGCGAGGTCGCAAACAAGGCTCTCCTCGGCCTGGCTCTGCCGCTCGGCCTCTTGGTGCCTCTCGGTCTTGTGGCGGTTTGGGGCGTCGTGCGCGTCTCGATGGCGCCGGTCAGGCGCCTGGGGAGGGGTATAGAGGCGCGCGGCAGCGGCGACCTGTCTCCGATTCCGGTCGCAGACCTGCCCTCCGAGATCGCACCGATTGCCGACGCTGTGAACCACCTCTTGGAAGGGCTTCGGCGTGCACTGGAAGCCGAGCGAAGCTTTACTGCCAACTCTGCGCACGAACTGCGTACACCGATCGCCGCCGCGTTGGCGCAGACACAGCGGCTGATCGCGGAGACGCAGGACGCTGCGGCGCAAAGTCGGGCACAGCAGATCGAGACGGCGCTGCGGCGGCTTTGGCGACTGTCTGAAAAGTTGATGCAACTGGCAAAGGCCGAGGGCGGGCGCCTTCAAGCCAAGGAGACGATCGACATCGCATCCGTGCTGAAATTAGTCTCAGACGAGATAATGCGCGATCCGGCCACGGCCGGCCGGCTTGTTCTCAATATTCCTGCGACGCCGGTTCTGTTGGATATTGATACCGATGCTTTTGCCATTCTGGCGCGCAACCTGATCGAGAATGGCCTCAAGCACGGAGCGTCGGACGCTCCGGTCACAGTGACACTTTCAAACATTGGCGTGCTCACGGTGACCAACGAAGGACCGCCCGTTCCGCCAGAGTTGCTGACGCGCCTGTCCCGCCCCTTCGAGCGCGGTCGTACTGATGCAGAAGGGTCCGGCCTGGGCCTGGCCATTGCAAGAGCCATCGCCTCCGGCGTTGGCGGCGAGCTTATTCTAACATCTCCGTTGCCTGGAGCGCAGAGTGGTTTCCAGGCCCGCTTTTCCCTCCAAGCCTTGGGCCCGGTTGAAGAAAGTGCGAGTAAAAAGGGAAAAAACCCGGCGCGGTAGGCTCGACGCATTGCATGTGATGAGAATACGAAAAACCGGGCGCGTCCTCACCTGTCCACGACGGGAGGCCAGGCCGGCAGACCGACGGCCGCTAGAGCGTGATGTTTTTTGCCGGAATCAGGATTCCCGAGTCGGTGAACTTCTGATTCAGATTCCATGCTGGAGCCGGAGGCCAGCACGGATGACACGGCCCTATTCGGAAGACATTCGCGAACGCGCTCTGGCGCGCGCGGATGCAGGCGAGACGGTCCGCTCGATAGCGCAGGCGCTTCGGATCAGCCCGTCCTGCATCAGCAAGTGGAAGAACCTCAGACAGCAGACTGGAGGCGTCGCGCCGGGAAAAATCGGTGGCCACAAGAAGCGGACATTATCCGGGGCCCATGCCGAATGGCTTCGCAAACGTATCCGTTCCGGTCCATTCACCTTGCGCAAGTTAACAGCTGAGCTGGCCGAGCGTGGCATCAGGACTGATGTGCGGGCCGTGTGGACCTTCGTCCACGCCGAAGGCCTGAGCTTCAAAAAAAACGATGCGGGCGGCGGAGCAGGATCGTCCTGATATCGCTCGTAAACGAGCGCGCTGGAAAGCTCACCAAGGCAAGATCGATGTGTCTCGCCTGGTCTTTATCGATGAGACCTGGATCAAGACCAATATGGCCCCGCTGCGTGGTTGGGGACCATGCGGGCAGCGGCTTGAGGCATCTGTGCCGTTTGGTCACTGGAAGACGATGACATTTATCGCAGCACTGCGCTGCGATCGGATCTCGGCACCCTGGGTCATCGATGGCCCGATCAACGGCGAACTCTTCGCCCTCTATGTCGAGAAGGAGCTGGCTCCAACCTTGGTCAAGGGAGATGCCGTGATCCTCGACAATCTCGGAAGCCACAAAGGAAGAAGAGCTCGCGACCTCATCCGTGCAAGAGGAGCGCACCTGCTCTTCTTGCCTCCCTACAGTCCCGACCTCAATCCGATCGAGCAGGTCTTCGCCAAACTCAAGCACCTGATGCGAGATGCAGAACCTCGCACCATCGAAGCGACTTGGCGAAAAGCTGGAGATCTCCTCGATCTCTTCTCGGAAAAGGAGTGCGCCAACTATCTCAGAAACTCAGGATATGTTTCCGTATAAAAACAGCATGCTCTAGGTCACTCCGGAAGGCGAGCAGCTGAACAGCGACGGCCGCCGCGAGGTTCTCGGCATGGACATCGTCCCTCCGAGACATTCTGGACGGCGTTCCTGCACGTGCTCGCCCGCCGTGGGCTGTGCGGCGTCAAACTTGTGATCTCCGACGCGGATGAAGACATCAAGGCTTCAGTCAGCAAGGTCCTGTCCGCATCGCGCCAAGCTGCATTCGACCGATCCGATCGAGCGGCTCAATGGCGAGATCAAGCGCCGCACCGGGGGGGTCGGCATCTTCCCAAATGACCGCTTGTCGGAATGGCTTCACGGGATCAGCCAATTCGGGATCAGCCAAGAATCCTTGAAAGGCTTGGTGGGCGCACTAGGGCTCGAACCTAGGACCCGCTGATTAAGAGTCAGCTGCTCTACCAACTGAGCTATGCGCCCGGATCTTGCATCCGGAGAAAGCCTTCCGCGAGAGCCGGTCGTTTAGCAAAGCGATTCCAGGATGTCCAGCGATCCCTGAGGATTTTTCGGCACTTTCGATGCAGAAAAACCGCCGGCGGGCGGCGGTTTTCCCCAAATGAAATCAGACGGATCGTTAAACGGCTGTCAGAGCCGCCCGGACTCGCGTTCCTCCTCGGACCAGCCCATGCGGCCCATCGGTCCCGGGCCGAAGCGATGCTCGCCGAAGCCCGGACCATCCTCCGTGCCGCCCTCGCCGCGCTCCATCCAGCGGTGATGGCGCGGACCGTCCGGTCCCATCATGCGCCCCATCGGCCGGGTCAGCATCGACAGCCGGCGCTTCTGGCCGTCGTCGAGCGTCTTGTAGAGCGGGTCGGCGGCGTCGGCGACCTTCTTCATCGCATCCGCCGTGACCGCCATGGTGTCGGCACGCTCGCGCAGTCGCGCCACCGGATCGACATCCTTGTCCTGCGCCTCGTCGGCGGCCTTCATCCGCGCGTTGGCACGATCGAACCGCAGCTTGACGAGATCGCGCACCGCGCTCTCGACCGGCGGCCACAACTTCTCCTGGTCCGCCGTCAGCTTCAGTCCGGCATGGACGGAAGCGATGCGCGCATCGAGCATGGCGGCGCGATCTTCCGGATTCATGCGCGCATGGTGCATGTGATCATGAAACCAGCCGCGCTGGGCGTAGACCGCGGTCGAGCCGGCGATGGCGAGCACGGCGACAGCGGCGATGGTGAACCTTCTCATGCCAACCTCCTTGGAAAGTCGGATCAGCATGAGCCTGCCGTTCCGCGCCTTCAACTTACAGTTTGGACAGAGTGTACGACCTTACGAAGATGTAATTGCTTCAAATACCTTTCTGTTTTTGCAAATCAGTTTCAGTTTGTTGCCGCGCCTCAAAGCATCCCCAGCATGCGCGGCAACCACAGCGAGATTTCCGGCACGTAGGTGACGAGCGCGAGGAAGCCCAGCATCGTCAGCAGCCAGGGCATGACGGCAATGGTCAGTTCGGTGATGCCCATCTTGGCGATGCCGGAGGCCACGTAGAGGTTGAGCCCGACGGGCGGGTGGCACATGCCGACCTCCATGTTGACCACCATCAGGATGCCCAGATGCACCGGATGGATGCCGAGCTTGACCGCGACCGGGAACAGGATCGGCGCCATGATCAAGACGATCGAGGTCGCCTCCATCACGTTGCCGGCGAGCAGCAGCAGGATGTTCACCACCAGCAGGAACACCGCCCAGTTGACGCCGGCGCCTGCCATCCAGTTGGCGATCTGCTGCGGGATGTTCTCGTTCGCCATCAGGAACGAGAACAGCACGGCATTGGTGATGATGTAGAGGATCATCGCGCTCATATTGGCCGAGCCGAGCAGCACCTTCGGCACGTCCTTCAGCGACATGTCGCGATAGACGAACACGGCGATGACGAAGGCATAGACCGCGCTGACGGCCGCAGCCTCCGTGGGCGTGAACTTGCCGGTGTAGATGCCGCCCAGCACGATCACGATCAGCAGCAGGCCCCAGATGCACTTGCGGAAGGCGACGAAGCGTTCCGCCCAGCTCGCCCGCGGCATCCGCGGGTAGTCGTTCTTCCAGGCGCGGTAGAAGGTGGTGAAGCCGAGCAGGCTCGCCAGCATCAGGCCGGGAATGACGCCGGCGATGAACAGCTGCCCCACCGAGGCCGAGGACACGCGGTGGCCGGCCGGATCGAGCGCGATGCTGCCGCCGGTCGCGACCGCATAGACCACCATCACGATCGAGGGCGGGATCAGGATGCCGAGCGCGCCTGACGTCGTGATGACACCGGCGCCAAAGCGCTTCGGGAAGCCTTGGCGGACCATCGCCGGCAGCATGATCGAGCCGATCGCGATCACGGTCGCCGGCGACGAGCCGGAGACGGCGGCGAACAGCGCGCAGGCCATGACGCCGGCAAGGCCCAGGCCGCCATACCAGTGCCCGACCATCGAGGTCGCAAAATTGATCATCCGCCGGGCGACGCCGCCATGGGTCAGGAAGTTGCCGGCCAGGATGAAGAACGGGATCGCCATGATCTCGAAATTGTCGATGCCCGTGAACAATTTCAGCGCGACCGACTCGGTCGGCACGTTGGTCATGAAGAAGACGAAGGACAGCACGGTCAAGCCGAGCGCGATCGAGATCGGCATGCCCGTCAGCATCAGGAAGATGAGCAGGCTGAAGATGAGGAGGCTGCTCATCGCGCGGCCTCCACACCCGTCGTCTCGATGCCCTCGACGGCCGCATGATCATGATGCGGTAGCTCGTCGTGGCGCAGATAGTGCCAGGCGACCTGCAGGAAGCGGAAGCACATCAGATAGGAGCCGAGCGGGATGCAGAGATAGACCAGCCAGCTCGGCAGCTCCATGTCGGGCGTCACCTGGTCGGTCTGCGACAGGCCGTAGACGAACTTGGCGCCCATCGTGCCGATGATGGAGGTGAACAGCGCTCCGCACAGCAGGCCGAACAGCACCGTCACCTTGCGCAGCGATGGCCGCATCATGTTGACGACGACGTCGACGCCGACATGGATGCCGGTGCGCACGCCATAGGCGGCGCCGAACTTCGCCATCCACACGAACATGTAGATGCAGAGCTCCTGCGCCCAGGACATGTCGATCGGGAACAGCAGCGGATAGAACAGCGGCACGCCGAC
Source organism: Bradyrhizobium sp. SZCCHNR1051 (assembly GCF_032489615.1). Classification (NCBI taxonomy): domain Bacteria; kingdom Pseudomonadati; phylum Pseudomonadota; class Alphaproteobacteria; order Hyphomicrobiales; family Nitrobacteraceae; genus Bradyrhizobium; species Bradyrhizobium sp. SZCCHNR1051. Next base: position 159,300 of record NZ_JAUEYJ010000004.1, read on the forward strand.
CAGATAGCGGTGCAGCACGGCCACGAAGATGATCGAGGTCGCCGCCGCGATCAGGAATGCGATCAGGATCTCCTCGAGCCGATCGAGGATGCGCAACAGAAAGCCCAAGTCCCCTACCCCCACAATCAAACGTCCGCGGCGCTTGGCTGCGCCGTCTGCCTTCTTGCGCGCCGAGTGCTTCACCCCCTCGATGCGCGGACCATGGCCCGCGCACCGCTCGCCTCACGCCATCAGTTGGTCGTGCCGCGCGTCTCCTTCAGGAACTCGTCGATCAGCGGCTGGCCGACGCGCCCCGCGACGTCCTTGTACACCGGCATCATCGCCTTGCGCATCGCCTCGTCCTGGGCCGGCGTCAGCTTGACCAGCTCGGTCTTGCCGGATTTGCGGATCTCCTCGAGCGCGTCGTCGTTCTCCTTCGCCGACTGGTTGTTGCCGTAGGCGGTCGCTTCCTTCATCGCCTTCTCGCAGGCGGCGCGGATATCCGGCGGCAGGCCGTCCCAGAACTTCTTGTTCACGACCACGACGTAGCCGATGTAGCCGTGATTGGTCAGCGTGATGTACTTCTGCACCTCGTGCATCTTCTGGGTATAGATGTTCGAGGGCGTGTTCTCCTGGCCGTCGACGACGCCGGTCTGCAGCGCCTGGTAGACTTCCGAGAACGCCATCACCTGCGGAATCGCGCCGAGCGTCCGGAACTGCGCGTCCAGCACCTTCGAAGACTGGATGCGGAACTTCAGACCCTTGTAGTCGGCGGGATCGACGAGCTTCTTGTTGGCGCTCATCTGCTTGAAGCCGTTGTCCCAGTAGGCGAGGCCGATCATGCCCTTGGGCTCGAGCAGCTTCAGCAGCCTGGCGCCGAGCGGGCCGTCGGTCACCTTCCGCAAGGTGGCGAGGTCGGGCAGGATGTAGGGCAGATCGAACACCTCGAATTCCTTGATGCCGATCGGGCCGAACTTCGAGTTCGACGGCGCCAGCATCTGGACCGCGCCGAGCTGCAACGCCTCGAGCTCTTCCTTGTCCTTGTAGAGCTGCGAGTTCGGATAGACTTCGACCTTGACCTTGCCGTCGGTGTACTTCTCGGCCAGCTCCTTGAACTTGTCGGCGGCGAGGCCCTTCGGGGTGTTCGAGGCCACCACGTGGCTGAACTTGATCACGATCGGATTGTCGGCAGCGAGGGCCGGGCCGGCCAGAGCGAGCACCGCGAGCGAGGCGGCGGTGGCGATCACATGGCGAAACTTCAAGTGCAAGGTGTCCTCCCGACGTTTCGGGGGACATTGCAATGACGCCCCCGCTTTGTATGCCAAGGACATTGTTAGCGGGTCGCCGGCCGGAATGCCATTGACCGTTAGCCGCAGAGGCGGGGATTCCCGTGCTGCAACGCAAAAATGGTAGTGACTGTCATTCCGGGGCAGCCGCGCAAGCGGCTGAGCCCGGAATCCGGAGGTTATTGGCGCTGGCGCAAGCCAAGCTCGGGATTCCGGGTTCGACGCTGCGCGTCGCCCCGGAATGACGAAGCAAGGTTCGGCCCCAATCGACGATCGTGAGCTCAGCTCGCCGCTGCGGCCGCCGTACCCGCGCCCTGCGCCACGTCGCGCTGGCGCTTCATGACCAGCTTGTTGAGCGCACCCAGATAGGCCTTCGCAGATGCCACCAGCGTATCCGGATCCGCCGCGCGCGCGGTCATCGAGCGGCCATCCTGCGACAGGCGGACCGAGACCTCGGCCTGCGCGTCGGTGCCCTCGGTGACGGCATGGACCTGGTACAGCTCCAGCTTGGCCTCGTGCGGCACCAGCGACTTGATGCAGTTGAAGACGGCATCGACCGGCCCGTTGCCCTCGCTCTCCTCGATCTTGGTCACGCCGTCGACGTCGAGCTTCATGGTGGCGCGCTGCGGGCCGCGGGTGCCGGCAATCACCGACAGCGACAGCAGCTTGATCCGGTCATGGGCACTGACCATGCCCTCGTCGATCAAGGCCTCGATGTCCTCGTCGTAGATGTGCTTCTTGCGATCGGCCAGCGCCTTGAAGCGGACGAAGGCGTCCTCGACCTGGTTGCCTGCCAGCTTGTGGCCCATCTCCTCCAGCTTGTGGACGAAGGCGTGACGGCCGGAATGCTTGCCCATCACCAGCGAGGTCTGCTTCACGCCGACCGTCTCCGGCAGCATGATCTCGTAGGTCTGCGCGTTCTTCAGCATGCCGTCCTGATGGATGCCGCTCTCATGCGCGAACGCATTACGGCCGACGATGGCCTTGTTGTACTGCACCGGGAACGAGGTCGCGGCCGAGACCACCTTCGAGGCGTGGGTGAGCTGCGTGGTGTCGATCTTGTTCCAGTACGGCAGCTTGTCGTTGCGCACGCGCATCGCCATCACGACCTCTTCCAGGGCCGCGTTGCCGGCGCGCTCGCCGATGCCATTGATGGTGCATTCGATCTGGCGGGCGCCGGCGCGCACGCCGGCCATCGAGTTGGCGACCGCCATGCCCAGGTCGTTGTGGCAGTGGACCGAGAACACCGCCTTGTCGGAGTTCGGCACGCTCTCGCGCACGCGCTTGAACAGGTCGTAATACTCCTCCGGCACGGCATAGCCGACGGTGTCTGGGATGTTGATGGTGGTGGCGCCGGCCTTGATCGCAGCCTCGACGCAGCGGCACAGGAAGTCGAACTCGGTGCGGGTGCCGTCCTCGGACGACCATTCGACGTCGTCGGTGTGGTTGCGCGCGCGCGTCACCGAGGAGATCACCAGCTCGTAGACCTGCTGCGGGTCCATCTGCAGCTTGTACTTCATGTGCACCGGCGAGGTGGACAGGAAGGTGTGGATGCGGCCGCGCTTGGCGGGACGGATGGCTTCGGCGCAGCGGTCGATGTCCTTGGCGCCGGCGCGCGACAGGCCGCAGATCACCGCGTTCTTCGAGCGCTTGGCGATCTCGTTGACCGCCTCGAAGTCGCCGTCGGAGGCGATCGGGAAGCCGGCCTCGATGATGTCGACGCCCATGTCGTCCAGCATCGCCGCGATGTTGAGCTTCTCCTCGAACGTCATGGTGGCGCCGGGGCACTGCTCGCCGTCGCGCAGGGTGGTGTCGAAAATGACGACGCGGTCCTTGTCGGACTGAACGGGATTGGACATCTGCTTTCCTCGAACTTTTCGGATGGTGCGCGTGGCTTCCAGAGGCGCTGAAGGGTGTTTCGGTGTCGAAGCAGCCCCCTGAGTGCCCAGGCGCATCCCGCCCAGCCGGCCCTCAGGGGCAGCTAAGAAGCAGAAGCTCGATCGCGCCGATCAGGTCGGCGGGCTGCAGCGCGGCGAGCGCGATCGTCCGGGCGTCTGCCCCGGCGATGGCCTCGATCTCTGCGCTGCGAATCAGCATTGCCAAACCCTTTGCGAGAACACGAAAACTGTGCGGCAAAACCGTTGACGGTTTGTTGCCGAGGTGCTCTCGACAGCGCTTTTACTGGGAATGGGAGGGTCTCGCAACGCCGAATAATGGTCAGGAGGGGTGACGTATTGAGGGGGACTGCCCAGCGGCGAGGTCCCGCCCCGCCCACCGCTGTCATACCCGGGAAAGCGGGTATCCAGTACGCCGCGGCCTCTCGGCTGAACCACAACCGTCCCTGGAATACTGGATCGTCCGCTTTCGCGGACGATGACAGTTGGGGTGGAGCGACGCGCTCCCCCCTCGTGATTGACGCAACATCCGCGCGCCTCACTCTCATCAGACCTCGGCCAAACAGCCTGCATCAGAACGCACCTCATCATCCCCGCAGCACGACCGTGCCCAGGCTGATCATCAGCATCAAAGCCCTCGTCAATCGAGGGTGCAGGGAAGACCGGGCGTCTGCCGACACCCGCGGCCCCCGTGCGTGAAGAAGTGCACGGGGCAGGAACCACAGGTACGGCCAGGACATCCCGGCCTCCCCTGCGCAACGGCTTTACGACTTACTTCGTGCTCTCCTCGGGGACCGGCTTGATTGCCCCCGTCACCGGCGCGCTCGTCATGAACAGCGCCGGCTTGACACCAGCATCGGGGTGCCAGAACCACACGACTTCGCCGTCCGCAAACGTGCCGGTCGTCCACCGGCACCCTCACGGCCATCGCTCCCCGCACTCCACGTATCGTGACGACGCGTACGCCCCTCTTCGACGAGGCGGGATGGCGCATACAATCATGATTTCTGAAAAAAAGAAAGTAGAATTTTTGTGCATAATGCAGCGACACGGCCTGTGATAGGCACGAGCCATGACCAACCGCCTCTTTCTCCACGGCGTCCCCGATACGCCCGCGATCTGGGGCCCGCTGATCGCAGCGCTCGGCGAAACCGTCGCCGTGCCCTGCCTGCCGGGCTTCTGCGGCGAGCCGCCCGCGGGCTTCGCAGGCACCAAGGACGCCTACGCGGACTGGCTCCTGGCGCTGATCGAGGCGCAGCATGCGGCGTTCGGGCCGATCGATCTGGTCGGGCATGATTGGGGCGCGCTGCTGGTGCTGCGGGCGGCGTCGCTGCGGCCGGAGCTGGTGCGCTCCTGGGCCATCGCGGGCGCGGCGCTCGATGCGGACTATCGCGGACATCTGATCGCGCGGATCTGGAACACGCCGATCCTGGGCGAGCTGTTCATGGCGCTGTCGTCACAACGGATGATGGCGCGTGCGTTCCGCCAGAGCGGCCTACCGGCAGAGCTTGCTGCGCACGAAGCCGCGGCATGGCAGGCACCGATGCGCCGGTCGATCCTCGCGCTGTATCGTTCCGCCAACGCGCTTCGCTTCAGCGGTGACTGGATCGAACGGCTGGCGAATCTGCCCCGCCGCGGCCTCGTGATCTCGGGCACGCATGATCCTTACATGTCGCTCGACACCCTCAGCCGCTTCGCGCAGCGCCATGGCGCCCAGCTTCATGTCGAGCAGGACGCCGGCCACTGGAGCATCGTCGAGCGGCCGCAGAGCATTGCCGCCGCGCTGCGGGCGCATTGGTCCGACCGAGAGGGCCGATGAGGATGATTGCCGTGTGAAGCCATCGTGCCTCGCACGTCTCCCTGGGGTTATGGATCCCGGATCGGCGCGCGCTGCCGGACAACGCTTGCGCGTTGCCGGGAGCGCGCTTGTCCGGGACGACACCGGGTATGAGGCGAGCGCCGGTGGCAGTATGACGGCGCGCGGCGATCATCACGCAATCTTTGATTGATTGTCGCGCTCTGATAGCATGTCCTACGCCCCGTTCGCCGGGGGAATGCCATGTTGCGTGTCAGGACCGGATTCTGGTTTGCCGTCGCCCTGCTGCTCGTCTGTCCGCTCACGCCCCACGCGGCCGCCGATGAGGCGAGCCGAGCCGGCTTTCCGCAATCCGACTGGCCAATCGCCACCCCCGAGGATGAGGGGATGGATTCGGCGGCCTTGGCGAAGCTCGTCGCCGCGGGCAAGACGTTCAGGTTCGACAGCCTGCTGATCACGCGCCATGGCCGCATCGTGCTCGATGCCAGCTACGCGCCCTACAAGGCCGACGAGCCGCACATCATCAATTCCTCGACCAAAGCCGTGGTCTCGACGCTGATTGCGATGCTGCTCAAGGACGGCGTGCTCGACAGTCTCGATCATCCGGTGCTCGACTTCTTCAAGGATCGCAAGATCGACAATGTCGACGCGCGCAAGCAGGCGCTCACGGTGCAGCACCTGCTCAACATGACCTCCGGGTTCGACTGGGACGAGGGTTATAGCGGCGGCGCCGAGACATCCCTCTACGAGATGGGCCGGAGCCCGGATTGGGTGCAGTACATCCTTGACCGGCCGATGGCGCAAGCGCCCGGCGAGATGTTCTACTACAACAGCGGCAACTCCCATCTGCTCTCCGCGATCGTCACGAAGCTCACCGGCAAGAGCGCGGAGGACTTCGCCAAGGAGAGGCTGTTTGGGCCGCTCGAGATCACCGAGCACGCCTGGTTCAAGGATGCCCAGGGAATTTCCGCCGGCGGTTTCGGGCTGGCGCTGAAGCCGCGCGACATGGCGAAGATCGGCTACCTCTATCTGCGGCGCGGCCGCTGGGGCGAGCAGCAATTGCTGCCGCCGGACTGGATCGAAGCCGTCAACCACGCCACCGTCAGCATGAATGCGAAGTTCGATCCGGGGCTCTCCTACGCCGATCAGTTCTGGGCCCTGCCGGACAAACACGTGTTCATGGCGGTCGGCTACCACTGCCAGGTCATCATGGTGCTGCCCGACCGCGACATCGTGGCGGTGATGACCGCGCGCGAGTTCTGTCCATTCCGCAAGCTCGCCAACACCATTTCGGCCACTGTGACATCTGACAGCGCCCTGCCTGCGGCGCCGGAAGCGGCAGCCGCGCTCGCCGCTGATGTCCGCGAGGTCGCGACGGAAACGCGAGGCCCGGTCGGAGCCGTGCCGGAGATGGCGGCTTCCGTCTCGGGCAAGACCTACAGCTTCCCGCCCGGCCCGCTCGGCATCAACACGATCAAGCTGGACCTCACGGGACCGGAACCGCAGGTCACCTGGGACATCCCCTCGCGGGACCGCGCCGGGGGAACGGTGCATCTGCAGAGCCCGATCGGCCTCGATGGCCTCTATCGCAAGACCGCGCCGCCCCATCCCTGGCAGCCCTTCACCTACCGGGCCATGAAGGGCAGCTGGATCGACGCCACGACCTTCGTGATCGACGCCCAGTTCATTGGCCAGGGCGAGGAGCGCAATTGGCGGCTCAGCTTCGACGGCGACAAGGTGACGTTCAAGACGAAGGGCCGCTACGGCAAGGACGTAGTGGTCGAGGGTCATGCGGCGCCATGAGTCCTCGGCGGCTCTGCGCAGCCTGACGAAAGTCGAGCGCAAATGCTGCAGCACTGATCGGCTCCGTTCGGCTGGGCGGAGACATGCCGCACGGCGAGAATTGGAACAGTTCTCATAGCGCTCTGCGTGCCGCGGGCGGCGGATGCGATCTCCCGTCGTTTTCTCAACCAACGCATCTCGTGTATGTCTGCCCTCCCGCCGAGGCTCTCACTCCGCGGCGGGGGATCGTTTTTCGATTGCGGTGGCATAATGTTGAGATTGCTGGAGCGTCTGGGTCTCCGTTTCGAGGATACCGTCGAGGAGCGGCGTTTCGTCGACCATTACGTCCGCGGCAGCACCGCCTGGACGCAGATCGCGATGCTGCTCGGCGCCTTCACCTTTGCCGGCTACACGCTGTGGGACTGGGTGCTCTATCCCGAGATCGTGCCGACGACGCTCGCGATCCGCGGCGGCACCGCCGTGCTGGTGCTGCTGCCGCTGACGGCGCTGCTGTCGACATCAGCCCGCCGATGGGCCGAGCCGATCCATCTCATCTATTGCGTCATCCCCGGCTGCGTGCTGCCGACGATCTACTGGGTGCTGCCGTCGGGTTTCACCTACTCTGCAGCCGGCATGATCATCGTCATCCTGTTCGTCTCCACCATGCTGCCGTTGCGCACCGGCTCCTACGCGATCTTCTGTGCAACGAGCTGGAGCGCGCTGGCGGTGGCCGAGAGTCTTGCGACCGAGCCGCTGCCGCCCGGCCTGCGCTTCATCGATCATTCGCTGGTCGGCAATGCCTGCCTGCTCTCGCTCTATGCCGTCGGGGCGCGGGAGTACCAGGCACGCAAGCAGTTCCGCACCGCCGAGGCGCTGCAGCGCGAGAAGGAACGCTCCGAGGCCTCGTTGCGCGATCTGCATGCCACGCAGGCTCATCTGGTGCAGGCCGAGAAGCTGGCCTCGCTCGGCCAGCTCGTCGCCGGCGTCGGCCACGAGGTCAGCACACCGCTGGGCCTCGCGCTGACCACGTCGACGGCGATGGAAGGCGACGTCGAGGCGATCGCCCGCATGCTCGGCGGCGGCCCGGTGCGGCGCTCGGATCTGGCGCGGGGGGTCGAGCGGCTGCAGCAGGGTCTGCACCTGACGACGCAGAGCCTGCACCGTGCCTCCGAGATGGTGCACAGCTTCAAGCAGGTCGCCGTCGACCAGGCCAACGAAACGCTGCAGACGTTCGAACTGCTGGGCTGGATGAGCGATCACGTCGCCAAGCTCCGCCCGCTGCTGGCGCGTCAGGGACTGACGGTCGTGCTCTCCTGCCCGGAGGGCATCGTGCTCACCAGCTACCCCGGCGCGCTCGGACAGGTCATCAGCATCCTCGCCTTCAATGCGGCGACGCATGCCTATCCTGGCGACATCAGCGGCGTCTTCACCGTGGAGGTCGCACAAACCAGCGATGACTCGGTGCGCATCGTCTGTGCCGACCAGGGCGTCGGCATGCGCGACCACGTGCGCGGCCGGGTGTTCGATCCGTTCTTCACCACGCGCCGCGAGAAGGGCAATGCCGGCCTCGGCCTGCACATCGCCTTCAACCTCGTCGCGTCCACGCTCGGGGGCCGCATCGAGCTCGACAGCCAGCCGCTGCAGGGCACGCGCGTGACGCTCGACATTCCGCTGATCGGGCCCGGCAAGCCGGCGGAGCTGGAGCTCGCCGCGGCACAATAGTCCCGGCCGATCGCGCGCATCGATGGGGCACGACGAGCGCGCGTTCCGGCACGACGAATCCGATGCGCTGACAAGGGTCGGCGCCGAGTCCCGAAAAATGAGACCGACGGTGCTTCATTCGCCAAAGCGGGTGAAGAAGCGCCGCGCATGCGCAACGTCTGCACGTTCGTGCATCGGTCTGCGCACGCCATGATCAGTTCGCGCGCGAGGCCGCAAAGCCGCCGCGTGCGCGCGCATGTCCGAACCAATTCAGAACATTTCGGCGCCGCGCTGCTTAGAGCAATTCAACGACACGCGGCGTGTTCATCGCTCGACCTCGTTGCTACACACCACGTCATGCAAACCGTTCGCCTGAACGGCGCGACGTTGGAAGTGAAAGTAAACGATGACGAAGATGGAAGGCCGGCGCGATCCGCGCTCCGGCATGTGTCACACGATTGCAATCCTGAGTGCCCTGACCGCCGACCTGCTCTGCTCCTCCACACTGCATGCCCAATCCGAGCTGCCGCCGGTGACGGTGGACTCGTCGACACCGAAGCGTAAACCTCAAGCCACCTCTAACGCGCCACAGCGCCGCGCCCAGGCGCAGCCGGCACGGCGCGCCGCGCAACCACCGCCGATGCCGACGCGCGCCGAGCGCGCCGCAGCCGAGGCCGCGGTGCTCGATGCCGCCAAGCTCAACTATCGCGCCATGCCGAGCGCGACGACCCTGCGCAGCGGCGCCTCGCCGCTCGATGCGGCGCAGTCGGTCAATGTCGTGCCCGCGCAGGTGATCAAGGATCAGTTGCCGCGCAATCTCGACGACGCGCTCGCCAACATCTCTGGCGTCACCCAGACCAACACGCTCGCCGGCACCCAGGACGCGGTGATGCGGCGCGGCTTCGGCGACAACCGCGACGGCTCGATCATGCGCAACGGCATGCCGCTGGTACAGGGGCGCAGCCTCACCGCCGCGGTCGAGAGCGTCGAGGTGCTGAAGGGGCCGGCCTCGCTGCTCTACGGCATCATGGATCCCGGCGGCATCGTCAACACCATCAGCAAGCGGCCGGAGCTGTATCAGCACGGCTCGGTCACGCTGCTCGGCTCGGCCTATGCCAACGACAAGACCGGCGCGGACGGCACCGTGGACGTGACGGGCCCGATCGGCGATGGCGGGCTCGCCTATCGCTTCGTCGGCTACGGCGTCAGCGAGGACTATTGGCGCAATTTCGGCCGCCACCGCGAGATGCTGGTGGCGCCGTCGCTCGCCTGGTACGGCGACATGACGACGATCCAGCTCACCTACGAGCACCGCGAGTTCATCAGCCCGTTCGATCGCGGCACCGCCTTCGTCAACGGCGCGCCGCTGGCGATCCCCGCGACGCGGCGGCTCGACGAGCCCTACAACAACATGTGGGGACAATCCGACCTCGTCCAGGCCTCGGTCGAGCAGAGGCTCAACGAGGACTGGAAGCTGACAGCGGCCTACAGCTACAACACCGAGACCTACAGCGCCAACCAGCTACGCATCACCTCGATCGACGCTGCCACCGGCGCGGAGACGCGCAGCAATGACGGCACCTGGGGCTCGCTCAGCCGCGTCAGCTACGGCACGTCCTACCTGCAGGGCGGCTTCTGGATCGGCGGCCTGCGCAACGAGGTGCTGGTCGGCGGCGACGCGCAATATCGCACCATCTATCGCCAGGACCTCATCCGGCAGAAGGTCTCGACGTTCAACATCTACAACCCGGTCTATGGGCTGATCCAGCCGGGCACGACGATCTCGGCCACCGACAGCGACCAGACCGACAAGCTCGGCACCTACTCGCTGTTCCTGCAGGACACGCTGCATCTCACCGACAAGCTCGCGCTGGTCGGCGGCGTGCGCTACATGGACTACGAGCAGATCGCCGGACGCGGACGCCCGTTCAAGGCCAACACCGATGTCGCCGCCGACAAGGTGCTGCCGCTCGGCGGCGCCATCCTCAAGCTCAGCGACCAGCTCTCGCTCTATGCCAGCTACACGCAATCGCTGAAGCCAAACTCGACGATCGCCCCGCTCAGCGGCGGCGTCGTGCTCGGCTCCAGCATCGCGCCGGAAGAAGGCACGGCCTGGGAGGCCGGCTTCAAGTTCGACCTCGACAAGCGGCTGTCCGGCACCGTCGCCGTCTATGACATCGACAAGCGCAACGTGCTGGTTTCGCAGACCAATGCCAGCAACGTGGTCGAATACACCACCGCCGGCAAGGCGCGCTCGCGCGGCGCCGAGATCGACGTCACCGGCAAGCTCTCCGATCACTGGAGCATGATCGGCAGCTACGGCTACACCGACGCAAGGGTCACGGAGGATCCGGTGTATGCCGGCAAGCGGCTGCAGAACGTCGCGCTCAACACCGCCTCGCTGTATCTGGTCTACGATTTTGGCACCGCCCTGCCCGGCCAGCTGCGGCTCGGCGGCGGCGCGCGCTATGTCGGCGACCGCGCCGGCGATGCCGCCAACAGCTTCGTGCTGCCGTCCTATGTGGTCGCCGACCTCTTCGCGACCTATGAGACCAGGCACCAGAACCTGCCGGTGATCTATCAGCTCAATGTCAAGAACCTGTTCGACAACGTCTACTATCCGTCGGCGGTGAGCGCGCTGAACGTCGCCGTCGGCGATGCCAGGCGGGTGTCGCTGTCGGCGACGGTGAAGTTCTAGCAACGAGGCAGGGAGGACGCCGCTTGACGCCAATGCGCATCAAACCAGCGCTGCTGCAGATCCACTCCGTCCTGGGCCTCGCGGCGGCGCTGATCCTCGCCTTGATGGGCCTCACCGGCGCGGTCATGAGCTTCGAGGACGAGATCCAGGCCGGCCTCAACGCCTCGCTGGCGCACGTCGCTCCGCGGGTGGAGGCGCGGCTCGCGCCGTCGGAGCTCGTCGCGCGGCTGCAGGCCGATCCCGAGGCCGGCAAGGTGGCCGCAATCACGCTGTCGCGCGATCCCACCGCCGCCGTGCGCATCCGCTTCGCGCGCGGAGAGGACGGCGGACGGCCAACCTCGGCGCTGGTCGATCCCTATGACGGCCGCGTGCTCGGCCCGATCAGCGGCGAGGCGTTCTTCGCCACGGTGCGCCGGCTGCATCGCTGGCTGCTGCTGCCGGGCGACGGCAATGGCGCCGGCCGCCAGATCACCGGCGCCGCGGTGCTCGGGCTCGTGGTGCTGCTGATCACGGGCCTCGTGCTGCGCTGGCCACGACGGGCCGGCAGCGCGACGCTGTGGCTCAAGCCGCAGCTCGGCCTGAACGGTCGCGGCCTGCATCGCTCGCTGCACAGCGTGATCGGCACGTGGATGCTGCCAATCTACCTGGTGATGGCGCTGACCGGTCTGTCCTATTCCTACGCCTGGTACAAGGACGGCCTGACCTGGCTGCTCGCGCCGTCCTCGTCGCCCGCCCCGATGCCCGGCAAGGCCTCACGCGACGGCCGCGCAGATTCCACAGCGCAGGCCAAGCTCGTCGCGCTCGACGCAGTGTGGGCCACGTTGCGCGAACAGATCGGGGATCGCTTTGCCGTGATGCAGCTCACCTTGCCCACGGGCGTCGGCACGGCGGTGCGCGTGCGCACCTGGCCGAGCGAGGCGCACGACGGCAGGCGCGACGAATTCCGCATCGACGGCGCGACGGGCCGGCTGCTCGCGGCCGAGCGTTACGCCGACAAGACCGTGGGCGAGCGCGCCCTGGCGCGGATCCTGGATATCCACCGCGGCAGCATTCTCGGCTGGCCCGGCCAATTCGTCTTCATGCTCGCCGCCGCGCTGATGCCGCTGTTCGGGATCACCGGCGTGCTGCTCTACGTCTCGCGCAGACGGTTGCGCCGTCGGCCAGAGCCGGCACGGACGATCCAGCTCGCTCCGGGTGAATGAGGACGCGCGCTCAGGCGACCGCGCGGGCATGCGACGCGCGCCGGACGGCGTTGGCGGCGATGATCACGTGCAGCAGCAGCGACAGGCCGCCAGCAGCGCTGCGGCCATGAACGCGGCACCGGCAACCCAGTGACGGATGAGAAGGTCCAGCATTACCTATTGACGTGCGAGTCGGCTGAACTTGCCAAGCCGGGTTGTCCCGGAGCGACTCCGCCTGCCCTGGGAGGCTGCGGCCTCATGTCCCGTCGCAGCCTCCAAACCTTATGGGGCGCGGCGCGACCTACTTCAGCAGCACCAGGCATTCGCCGGCCGGCGTGGCGTTGGCGCGGGCGGTGTCGCGATCGAACTTGCCGGCCATCACCAGCGGCCTGACACGCTCGACGATCGCGTCCTTGACGACGCTGTCCGGGCCGATGGCCGGCGCGGTCACGTCGTAGATCTGCTTCGCCACCGGCGACAGCTTGGCGGCGCAGCTGTCGGCGGCGGCGCGGTTGCCGGCCAGCGCGGCCTGCGACAGAAGACATTGGGAGATGGCGATGATTGTGACAAACGGGAATGCGACGCGCAGCATGGCAATCAGTCCTTCGTTCAAATGAGGTTCAGCCCGGTGCAAGCAGGCTCGGCCCGGAGCCCATCCACTCATTGTCCGGCCGCCCGCATGCGGGCTCTGATCTAACCCGAGCCGGCGGCAACGCCTACTCGATTTCGCCCGTCCGCCAGCCAAGGTCCAGACCGTGCAGCAAGCTCCTGAAATGCTTCGAAAAACCCCGGTGCAGAAGCGCACGCGGCAGACCCTGGACGTGATCTTCGAGGCGACCGCTCAACTTCTGCAGAGCGGCGGCGGCAAGGGCCTGAGCACGAACGCCATCGCCGAGCGCGCGGGCTTCTCGATCGGCACGCTCTACAGCTACTTCAGGGACAAGACCTCGCTGTTGCGTGCGCTGGTGCTGCGCGAGTTCGCCCGCCAGGAGGCGCAGTTCGCGGACGCGCTCGAGGCGCCTCGCGGGCTCGGCCGCGAGGCGATCGTCCGCGCGGCGGTGTGCCAGGGCTTTGCCCCGTTCGCCGGCCGCCACCATGTGCGGCGCCATCTTCTCGGCCTGTTGGGCCATGACGCGGAGCTGCAGAAGGCGCTGCACGAGATGGTGGACCGCATGACCGAGCGGCTGATCGAGGCGGCGGGATTGCGGAGCGAGACGATGCCGGCCGCGCGCCGCTTCATCCTGGTGCGCGCTGCGCTGGGACCGATCCGGGCCGCCGTCATGCGCGAGCATCGCCTCGTCGGCACACGCGAGTTGGAGGACGAGCTGGTGCGGCTGATGCTGTTTCTGATGGAGCAGGACACGGCGCCGGCGCGATCGGTCTAGTCACGAGCGATCGCGCCGCGCAGCCGACGAACGCTGTGCGGGTCTGTTCGGCGCGGTCTCGGATGGCCGATGGCGGCGCAGATCGCGGATGGCGCGCGAGAGCTCCTGATCCGACATCGGATGCACCAACGGATCGGAGCGGCCGTCGTTCCCCACCGTGCTGCTCTCGCCATCGGCAGCTGCACCGCCGAACAAGCGCCGGACCAGGTCGAGGAACGCAATGTGGGGCATGACTGTTCTCCCGAGGCGGCGCCCGGTGACATTACCCGCATCTTCTGCGCTCAACTTTAGTTCGGAACTGCCGGCGGCATCATCTCATTTGATATGCGAGAGGACGACACGGGCACGATTGCGATGGAAGCGAACCGGACCGTCATCACCAAGCTCAAGGAGCATTCGCAGCTCTCGAACGACGACGTCGCCGAGATCAAGACGCTCAGCTTCGCCCCGCGCGAGCTGGTCGATCATGAGGACCTGATCCGCCAGGGCGACGAGCCGGACCGCTCCGTCGTCGTGCTGTCCGGATGGGTGGCGCGCTATCACCTGCTGCCGAGCGGCGCACGGCAATATCTCTCCTTCCACATGCCAGGCGACTGGCCTGACGCCCAGGCCATCTTCCTCGACCGCATGGATCACGCCGTCTGCGCGATCGGGCCGGCGGTGGTGGCGAGCATTGCGCACAAGGAGCTGATCCGCGCGATCAGCCGGCGGCCGGCGCTCGGCTTTGCGATCTGGCGCGAGACGCTGATCGATGCGTCGATCTTCCGCGAGGCCGTCACCAACAACAGCGCGCGGAGCAAGCCGGCGCGCATGGCGCATCTGTTCTGCGAGCTGTTCTATCGCGCCAGGACGCTCGGCCACGTCCGGGACGATCAGTTGCCGTTGCCGGTGAGCCTGGTGCAGCTCGGCGAGGCGCTGGGCATGGCAATCGCGACGGTCAACCGCACGCTGGTCGATCTGCGCGCCAGCCGCGCCGTCGATTTCCGCAGCGGCATGCTGACGGTGCACGATTGGACGCGGCTATGCGCGATCGGCGAATTCGATCCCGGCTATCTGCACCTGAAGAAGCAGCCGCGCTGAGGCACAGGTCTCAGCGCGGCCAATCGCGTGGGATCGTAGATCCCACCTCTTACGGCGCGTCAGCTCAGGCGAGCTTGGTGACGAGCGTGACCGCGTAGGCGTACGGCCCGTTCGGGCTCTTCTCGGCGATCCAGGCGCAGTACCAGTCGGAGCCGTAGCGCAGGCCCGTGTCCCATCCCGAGCCGCCGCCATGCTCGTTGTCCCACGACCAGGCCTTGCGGTCCTTCTTCGGATCGGAAGGGAAGCTGCTGCCGCTGTAGACGGAGATCTGCCCCTGCTGCGCGCGGAACGGGGCGTTCGTGCTCCACTTGAGCCACAGATTGCCCTGTTCCTCGTAGGACGTGAGCGACCATTGGAAGGACGCCGAGGCGGTCTGCGGGTTGGTGCTGGTGGTTGAGGTCTGCTCAATGACTGCCATGATGGTCTCCGTTCAAAATGAGATGAAAAATCTTCACAGTACCGGCTGCCAAAAAGACAACCAAAACTTGCATATCTGATTAGACTCGCCTCGGCAACGAGCCTGCTCGCACAACGCCGTGATCGCGCGGAAGGCATGGCGTCCCAGCCACGGCTGCGAGTCCCGGCGCTCAGATGCAGAGACCGATGACCTTGATGCTGAGGTGGCAGTCCTTGGAGGAGGATGTCGGCGGCTTGGCGCCCCAGCGCGTCGCCGGCGTGGCGTTGCCTTTCTCGGATCGGGTCGCGGTCTGCGCGACGACGGCCTTGGCCTTGCTCTTCGGAGCGCCCTTCGGCTTGTTGGCGTCGTAGTCGCCCGCGATCACCATCGCCCAATAGGTGCGCTTGCCGCTGGCATTCTTTGCGCTGGCGATGCCGACCTTGGTCGCCTTGGGCAGCAGCAGATTCTTGCGATGACCCGCCGAGTTGATCCACTGTCCCAGCGTCTTGTCGAAATTGTCATAGCCGTAGGCGATGTTCTCGGCCGCGCGGCCGGCCTTCGACGGAGCCACGCGGCGCGTGAACGGGCCGAGCACCTCGTGGCTGAGATCGTCCTTGTCGGCCATCGCACGCGCCTGCTCCATCGCGATGCGGTCGAGCGTCGCGTCGCGCGTCACGCGGCCTTCGCCATGCGCGAGCCGGAACGCCGAGATCTGATCGGCCGGTACGGCGTCGCCGGCAAATGCCGCATGGGCCGACAGCGCCAGCAGCGCTGCAACCAAAACCGCGCCAAAGCCGCGCAACGTGAAACGAAGCTCCCGCATGCTAGGACACGTACTCATCAATCCGGAGTGGGTAAGCGCAGCTCGATCGCCGTTTCGGTCCGAAGCGACGGACGTGCTGCACCGCCGCGGAACCACCCGATATGACAATGCCGGAATTCAGTCCAATGCGGGAGGTCGATACTTCTCTATTCTATTTCGACACTTTGTGCCAAGTCGGCGCCACCGTGCTGGCGGGCGCGGCCTCCGAGATCGAGAACGTCAGCCACGTGTTCCAGCCCGACGGTCGGTTGGCGGCGTCGAACTCGCCATATCCCTTCAGCCCCAGGAACGCCTGATTGCTGCCGATCTGGAAAATATATCCGATCTGCGGGCCAACGCCGAGGACGCGCGAGCGGAAGCCGCCGAGAACGGCGGGTTGACCGAAGTCGTCGGTAATCTGCTGATAGGCGTAGCCGACGAAACCGACGAAGACCTGCTTCGACAGGAACTGCGACACGCCCCAGTCCAGATGGAAATCGATGCCGCTCTGGTATTGGGTATCGGGATTCTTGAAATTGTAGGTCAAGCCGCCGACGGCCGAAAATTCCGTGCCGGTCGTCGGATTCAAATAAGTGTAGCCGCCGCCAAAGTCGATGGCGCCGTGACCGATGCCGATGTTGGCCAGCCGGTTCCGACTGTAGTCGCCGACGGGAATATCGCCGGCGCCATATACCATGGTATTGTGGACGCCGTTATTCCACTTGAGCTTCACGGTCGGATAGAGATCTCCGTAAGAGACGAGTGCGTCTTCGAGGAATCCGGTGCGCGTGCTGACGATCGGACCGGCAACCGTCGTCAACGTACCGGCGATGCTCGCGGAATTTCTGCCGTAGACGCTGGCCAGCGTCGCCGACAACTGGCCGCCGAGTACGGGCGTCGCAAACGTGTAGGTCGGCGCGATGAACATCAGATCGGCCTGGCCGCGCAAAGCCAGATTGAGATCGATGTTGACGGTCGGAGAAAATCGTCCGACCTGGAACTCGCGCGACGCCGCGGCCGCGCCTGAGGCACCCACGCTCGTATGGTAGTAGATGGCAGCCACCGACCAGCCCGGCGTGGCAGGCGTTGCGGCGAGGCTGCCGTACAATCCCGGCAGCCAGAACGAAATGCCGCTCTCATCGGCATGGGCGACCAGAGGCGAAAACGAAGCGAACGCGGCGGACGCGAAAACGCCGCTCAGCCACAATCGCAGGAAGCCGGACCTGCGTCCCGATCTATCGCGCTGCAATCGTACCCCCCACGCTCCCATTTCAGGCGGCATGCCTGAGTTGTCGTCGACGACTACGGCTTGTAGTCGCTCATCCCAGGTCCGGTCTTGTCGTAGACATTGAAAAACTCGTCCGACATGATCGTAGCGATACCACTTTTGGGTACCTCGGTCAGATCTTTCTCAAGCGTCTTGATCCGGAACTTCCACCCGGGCGGGAGCTGCTTGAAGTTGCTTGCTCCTGCGGCAACGAATTGTTCGAAGGTATGCTGCGGCTTGAGGCCTAGCTGGAATCCCTTCATGATCCAGGTATTGCCCTCGGCATCGTCGAGAAGAAGCGCCAGGGCGCCCTTTTTCCAACCGAGCCCGCTCTCCCGCGCGATGGTGATCGGCTTGTACGGAGTGGTTTCCGAGACGCTCACGTTGCTGCCAAGGTTCAACTGGGCGACCCATGCGGTGGCGATTCCGTTGAACTCTCTTTGCTTTCCGACGGTGACCTCGACCCAATCCGGCAGCCAGATTTTCGGACCATTCAACGATGCGCCGAGCACGCCGAAGTCCTTCTTCATGGCCTCGAAATCAAGGCCTTCGACCAACATTTGCGGGGCAGTGTCTCTCGACGCGGGGATTCCCTTCGAGGTGAATATGCTGTTGTGGCAGGCGGCAACCACCTTCCCCGTCTTCGCATCGCGACCTGCGAGAAAGATCTCGATGAAACGAACCTTGCTGGTGTTATCGAAGCGCCTGCTGACAGCGCCGTTGCCGTCAGCGAGAACCTCGGGCTCCGCGGTGCCTGCATTTTGCGCGACCGCTCCCCCTAGGCTCGAGGCCAGAAGGATCGTCGCCAGAATGGCTGTCTTCATTGCCGCTCCTTCTCAAGGGACCGATCACTGACCTGGCGAGCGCGAAGAGCGCATCAATCGGACAGTCCCTTCTTCAACGCCGCTGCCTTGCGGGCTTGGACGGCTTCTTCAGTGTCGGCCTTCTTCATATCCACTAGATCAATCGTCACCTTGCCGATCTTGCCTGTGAACTTGAACGGCATTTTGTAGGCCTCGGTAACAGGCGTGCCTTCATCGGCGCCGACGTCAGCGCCTTCGTCCGCGGAGTAGAAGCAGCATTGGGTTCGTTCGATCCGGCCGGTCGCGACGGTCTTTCCGTTCACGAGGATCGTGCCCACGCCACCCTTGCCCAGGCCGCCACCGTCGTAGGCGAACTCAAAGCGCAATGCGGCCTTGCCTGCCGGAAGAGCCTGCTTGGCGGTTACGGTGTATCGCTGCAGACCGAGAAAATTATACGTGTAGGTCGGCTTGCCGTCCTTCAGGTAGAAGCTCCAGCCACCGAACCGTCCGGCCTGGGCGATGATGACGCCATTGGCCCCGCCCTTCGGGATATCCAGATCGGCAGTAATGGTGTGCGATCGGTTCTTCAGGTTGATGAAGACATTCTCCGTCATCCCGATCATGCCTTCGTAGACCGTCAGGCTGGTGCGGCCGGCCATCAGGTCGGGACGTCCGACCAGCGCCGCGTTGGCGCGCTCCAGGGTGCGGTCGTCGAGCGGCAGCACGTTGTATTTCACGGCTTCCCTCAGGAACAGCTCCTGCATCTCCTTCAGCTTGTCCGGATTTTTGGCCGCCAGATCGTTGCTCAGGCTGAAGTCCGATCGCGCATCGTAAAGCTCCCAGATATCCTGCTGGAGCGGCCGCCGCGGCTTGGTTTCCCAGGCCGCCCGGTGCACCGTGCCGGCCAGCCAGCCGTCGCTGTAGATCGCGCGGTTGCCGAAGATTTCGAAATACTGCGTCGCATGCCTGCTCGGCGCCTTGGCGTCGGCA
This sequence comes from Bradyrhizobium sp. SZCCHNR1051, assembly GCF_032489615.1. Classification (NCBI taxonomy): domain Bacteria; kingdom Pseudomonadati; phylum Pseudomonadota; class Alphaproteobacteria; order Hyphomicrobiales; family Nitrobacteraceae; genus Bradyrhizobium; species Bradyrhizobium sp. SZCCHNR1051. The sequence goes on from NZ_JAUEYJ010000004.1 coordinate 178,362, forward strand.
AAGCTGTAGGCCATGCTCACGCCCTCGATGGGAGTCTGGACCGTTCCATTTACGCTCTTGGGCTCGGGCAGTTTCGCTGCTTCGAGAATGGTCGGTACGATGTCGATGACGTGATGCCACTGCGGGCGAAGCTCGCCTTTCGCCGCGATCCCCTTCGGCCAATGGACGACCATGCCGTTGCGGGTGCCGCCATAGCTCGAGGCCACTTGCTTGGTCCAGGTAAACGGAGTGTCGCCAGCGACCGCCCAGCCGGCGGCGTAATGGCCGTAGGTGTTGGGACCGCCGAGTTCGTCATAGTGCTTCAAGACGTCCTGGACGGTTTCCTGCACTCCATTGAAATAGGTCATCTCGTTGTACAGGCCATTCGCGCCGCCTTCGGCACTCGCGCCGTTGTCGCCGACGATGTAGAAGATCAACGTATTGTCGAGTTGGCCCGTTGTCTTGATGGCGTCGATCAGGCGGCCGATCTCTGTGTCGGTGTATTCGCCAAATCCAGCGAATACTTCCATCTGGCGCACGAACAGCTTCTTCTCGTCAGCGCTCAGCTTGTCCCAGTCCTGGATGGCGTCCGGCTTCGGGGCGAGCTTGGTATCGGGTGGCACCACGCCGAGCTTGATCTGCCGCGCCAACGTCTCCTCGCGCAGCTTGTCCCAGCCCTGATCGAACTTGCCCTTGTACTTGGCGATCCATTCTTTGGGCACCTGATGCGGGGCATGGGTGGCGCCGGGTGCAAAATACATGAAGAACGGCTTGTCCGGCGTCAGCGATTTCTCCGACCGCATCCAGTCGATCGCCTTGTCGGTCATGTCGGTCATGAAATGATAGTTCGGGTCCTTCGACGGCTCCACCTGGGTCATGCCATCGTAAATCAGCGGCGCCCATTGATTGGTTTCGCCGCCCATGAAGCCATAGAACTTGTCGAAGCCCTGGCGCGTCGGCCAGCGGTCGGTCGGGCCGGAGGGACTGACCTCCCATGCCGCGGTCTCGTGATTTTTGCCGAAATGCGCCGTGCTGTAGCCGTTCAACCGCAGCATCTCCGCGACGGACGCGACATTGTTGGGACGCTGGCCGGTCTGCCCCGGGAAGGTCGTCGCGGTTTCCGCGATCGATCCGAAATTGTTCATGTGATGGTTGCGGCCGCTGAGCAGCGCCGCGCGGGTCGGCGAACAAAGCGCCGTGGTGTGAAACTCGTTGTAGCGGAGACCCTCGTTGGCGAGGCGGTCGACCGTCGGCATCCTGATTGGGCCGCCAAACGCGCTCGACTGGCCGAAGCCCATGTCGTCGATGAGCACGATCAGTACATTGGGTGCACCGGCCGGCGCCTTGACTTCAAACCGCGGCGGCGGCGTCGCATCGCGCGCATCGAATACGGTGCTGTGTGGAGGGTGCGGTTCAGGAATCGGCAGAACCGATCGCTCGGTCGGCAACACAGCACTCGGCGGCGCCGACTGTTGGGCCAATGCTGGAAGCACGAGTAGCGTCGTCAACGACAGCGCCGACACAGCCAACTTCACTATTTGCTTCATGATCACTGCCTTCAAATGAGACAATTTGACACGGCTTCTCGCTGCCGGAACAATTCCTGCCCGCAAATCGCGATCATCGGCGCGGGCAATGACGTTCGGCCAGCCCAACCGGCTCAAGGAGAAGCGAAAATTCTAGCGTCTGCCGACGCGATTGACCGGCCCGCCTCGATTCATCGGCGTTCCCCGCACGCGCACGCCTGGGGTCACCACGGCGCGCGCCACCGGGCGGGGCCGCAGCACGACGCCGGGCCTCACGACGCAGCCGACGGGATACTCGACATACTGACAATACACCACTGCACTAGCCCTTTCAGTGCTCGCGGCTACGAACCCCGTCACCAGCAACAGCCCTGTTAGGGCAATTGATAATTTCATCTTGGCATCCTCCCATCGAACAGCTCATCATCGGGGCCTCCGGGAGGCACGCCTTGATGCAGGTCAAGCGACCTTGGCAAACATTCCTGCATTTGCGGAAATGACCGACGGAGCAGCTTGATCGCAAGCTGACCAATTGGGCCGTGAGGTAAAAGCGTTGACACGCAGGCGGCCAAAAGCCGGCACGAAGGGATCGCGGAAGGGATCCGCCGCGGCCCCATCACCGGCTGCGCCGCAGGATCGGCTTGCTTCCGGCGAAACGGCCTTCTCCAGGCGCGCGACCTGGATTGCAGTAGCGGTCACGATCGCGCTCGTGCTGGTGGTCGGCATGGTTTTTCATCTCCTCAAGGCCGGCGGACCGGCCTCCACGGCGCAGGCCTCATTCGTCGCCACCTATGTGGGCAGCGAAAGCTGCGCCGGCTGCCATCAGGCAGAAGCCAAATTATGGGATATTTCGCAGCACAAGGCCGCGATGGCGCACGCGACCGACAAGACCGTGCTCGGCGATTTCAACAAGAGCTTCGACTATTTCGGTGTGCAGTCCCGCCTCTTCCGCGATGGCGGAAAATTCATGATCGAAACCGACGGGCCCGACGGCAAGCTTGCCGTGTTTGAGGTGAAGTACACGTTCGGTATCGATCCGCTGCAACAATATCTTGTTGAATTTCCAGATGGGCGCATCCAGGCGCTGCCGATCGCATGGGACGGCCGGCCCAAGGACAACGGCGGCCAGCGTTGGTTCCATCTCCATCCCGAGGAAGAGATCAAGCACGACGACGTCCTGCACTGGACCAAGCTGAACCAGAACTGGAATTTCATGTGCGCGGAATGCCACTCGACCGGCCTGCGCAAGCATTACGACGCCGCGACGGATCGCTTCGCGACGACATGGGCGGAAATCAGCGTCGGTTGCGAGACCTGTCACGGTCAGGGCTCCGCCCACGCCGCCTGGGCGCGTGACAAGCAACGCTGGTGGCCGTTCGGCAAGCACGAGGATCCGAGCAAGGGATTGCTGGTCCGCTTCGATGAACGGCGCGGCGTCACTTGGCCGATCGATCCGCGGAGCGGAAATGCGATGCGTTCAGCCGCGCCGGCCGCGCTGCGAAAGGAGATCGAGACGTGCGGGCTATGCCACGCGCGCCGTGCCGGCTTCAGCGAGGACTGGGCACCCGGTCAATCGCTGTCCCAGACCCATATGGTCGAGGCGCTCGCGCGGACCACTTATCATGCCGATGGCCAGATCCGCGATGTGGAGGAGCCCTATAACTATACGCCGTTCAAACAGAGCAAGATGTTTGCGGCCGGCGTTACCTGCAGCGATTGTCACGAGCCGCACGGCGCAAAGCTCCGAGTCTCCGGCGAAGGCGTTTGCCTGCAATGCCATGCGTCCGAAAAATACGCCGATGCGAAGCATCGCCATCACGCGGGAGCCGATCCGGCGCCGACCTGCATGTCGTGCCACATGCCGGCGCGCACTTACATGCAAATCGACCGGCGTCACGATCACGCCTTCCGCGTTCCGCGACCCGATCTTTCGGTCGAGTTGGAGACGCCGAACGCCTGCAACGACTGCCACAGCGACAAGCCGGCGCAATGGGCCGCCGCCGCGATCGAGCAATGGTTCGGGCCCGACCGAAAGGGCTTCCAGACCTATGGGCCCGCATTCCGCGCAGCACGCAGCGACCAGGCCGACGCCGCCGCGCTGCTTGACCTTCTGGCCGCGGACAGGAACGCGCCGGCTGTGGCGCGTGCGAGCGCGCTCGGCGAACTCGCCTCGCGCATCGCTCCGGCGAACATTGCGACCGCACGGGCAGGCCTGGCCGATCCCGATCCCATGGTGCGGATCGGCGCGCTGGACATGCTGGAAAACGTGCCTGCCGGCCAGATTTGGCCGCTGGTCTCGCCGCTGCTCACCGATCCCGTGCGTGGCGTGCGGATCAGGGTCGCCTCCCTGCTCGCTTCCGTTCCGACTGCAAGCCAGCCGCTGCCCGATCGCGCACGCTTCGATCAGGCGGCAGGCGAATTCATCACGGCGCAGCGCGCCAATGCCGAACGGCCCGAGGCCCGCACCGCATTGGCAAACTTCCTGGCCTTGCGCGGACGGACCGGGGACGCGGAGACCGAGTACAAGGCAGCCCTCAGGCTCAGCCCGCACTATGCGGCGGCCGCCATCAATCTGGCCGACCTCTATCGCCAAATTGGCCGCGACGGCGACGGAGAAGCTGTTCTGCGCGGAGCAATTGCGGCATCACCTGCCGACGCGGCCGCGCATCACGCACTCGGCCTGACCTTGACCCGGCTGAAGCGGCACGACGAGGCGCTCGCCGAGTTGCGCAGAGCAACAGAACTCGAACCGGGTCGCGCGCGCTATATCTATGTCTACGCGGTGGCGCTGCATTCCGGCGGGCGAGCCGACGAAGCAATGACGGTCCTAAAGGAAGCTCTGGAAAGCCATCCCAATGATAGGGATGTGCTGTCCGCTCTGGTTTCGCTCAGCCGCGCGACAGGCGATGCAAAGGCGGCGCTGGGCTACGCCGAAAGGCTCGCAATCATGACGCCGGAGGACCGGAATCTGGCGGCGTTCATCGGCGAGATCAGGCGGCAGATTGACAAGCCAAACTAAGATAGCTGGCTCTCCTGCCTTAGCTCACAAAGGGCGCCCGAAAACCTCAAATGGAGCGAGCGCGAAATCGACGCTGAAATGACTGGGGACGCAACAAAGTCGAACGGGTCTTCAATGAGATCAAGCACTGTCGGCGGATCGCAACGCAACCACCTCGATCGGGTAGATGTCGATCGCCGGCTCCTCATAGGGATGCGCAGCGCGGATCGCCTGTAGCACGGCCTTCAGCCGGTCCTCGGCGCAGACGGTCTCGATGCGCTCCTCCTCGACCGTCTCGAGCTGGCCGACCGCGCCGATGGCTGGATTGGCGCCTCCCAGCGGACGAAACCGGCCCACGCCCTTCGCGGTAAACGAACAGTGGTCGTAATTGCCGATGCGGCCGGCGCCGGCCTCGCCCATCGCGTGGCGCACGGCGTCACCCGCTGCTTCCGGGACATAGACGACGATCTTGTAGGTCTTCATGCTGGCCTGGATCCGGACGTCGATCACACGGCCGTTACCATCGCGTCGCCGCCGGCGCAATTTTCAGCGGGTCACGGCGGGTCACAATCGCGCCAACGGCCGGCGCCGGTGACCAGCCATTCCGAAACACGCCTTGTGCGACGCAGCAAAGCCGATACGTATGGGTGCCCATTTCCGCATTTCCCTACACCATGGAAGGCCCGCGCCTTGGCTGATACCAGTGCCGACACCATCGAGATCGTCCGTCACCGGCCGATGGGCTTCACCGAATTCGTCATCGTGGTCGCGGCGATCATGGCGCTCAATCCGCTGGCGATGGACATGATGCTGCCGGCGCTGCCGAACATCGGCGCCTCTTTCCACATCGACGTCGCCAACCGGCTGCAGACGGTGCTGTCGGCGTTCGTCATCGGCTTCGGCCTCGGTCAGTTCGTCATCGGCCCACTGTCCGACAGCTTCGGCCGGCGCCCGGTGCTGATCGGCGGCATGGTGCTGTATGCGATCGCCAGCCTGTTCGCGATCGCCGCCCCGTCGTTCGAGCTGCTGCTGCTGGCGCGCGCGCTGGAAGGCCTCGGCACCGCGGCGACGCGCGTGATCGCGACCTCGATCGTGCGCGACTGCTATGCCGGCCGCCGCATGGCGAGCGTGGTCTCGCTGGCGATGATGGTGTTCATCGCCATCCCCGTGATCGCACCGTCGTTCGGGCAGGCGGTGATGCTGCTGACGCAGTGGCGTGGCATCTTCGTGGTGCTGACCTTGTACGGCATCGTCGCGCTGCTGTGGACCGCGGTGCGGCTGCCCGAGACGCTGCCGGAGAGCGAGCGCAAGCCATTCTCGATCGCCGCGATCACCGCCGCCTTCCGCAACACCCTCACCAACCGCCAGACGCTGGGCTATGCGCTCGCGGCCAGCGGCATCTTCGGCGCCATCCTCGGCTATGTCCTGTCCTCGCAGCAGCTATTCACCGGCGTCTATCATCTCGGCCACTACTTCCCGCTCGCCTTCGCCGCGATCGCGGTGACCATTGCGGTGGCCGGCTTCCTCAATGCCCGCCTCGTCGGACGGCTCGGCATGCGCATGATCTCGCACGGCGCGCTGGTCGGCAGTGTCGTCATCGCGCTGGCTTGCTTCAGCGCGGCGATTCTCGGCATGCTGCCGCTGTGGCTGTTCATGCTGCTGTCGGCCGGCATGATGTTTACGTTCGGCCTGATGTTCGCGAACTTCACCGCCCTGGCGATGGAGCCGCAGCGGGCGAATGCCGGCACCGCGTCGTCGCTCTACGGCTCGATCACGACCCTGCTCGGCATGGCCGCCGGCGCCGTCGTCGGCCAGGCCTTCGACGGCACCGCGCTGCCGTTCGCGGCAGGCTTCCTTGCCTGCACGTCGAGCGCGCTCGTCATCGTGCTGATTACCGAGAAGGGCCGGCTGTTCCACGGCTCCGGCAAGCCGGTCTAGATCTGATGCGGCCACCGCAGTCGCGATGCCAACTTTTTCGGCGCGGCGGCTGTGCACGCAAGGGCGGCTGCGGGGCCTCGACCGGAAGCAGGCAGCAGCGGGACCGATAGGCCGCTTTTCAACCGAAGCTGACATTTACAAATGACCGAGTTCTGGACTAGGGTTCCTGAGCCCCACGCCCTGCCGTAAGCAGGTGTGAAGCCAGCCGCCGCGACGGATCACGGGCAAGTATTGTTCAGGCCGCCCTGCGCGCCCTTCCCCACGTGTTCCAATGCGAAACAGACCAGTCGCTTTCGGCGCTGGCGCTGCAATCGGCGCGCTAGGCGGTCTAATCGGCCTCGGTGGCGCGGAGTTCAGGCTGCCGCTGCTGATCAGCCTATTTCGTTTCCGAGGCCTCGAAGCCGTCATCTTGAACAAGGCCACTAGCCTGATTGTGGTCGCGGCCGCGCTAGCGTTCCGTGCCCGTACAGTGCCCTTTGCCGAGATCGGCGAGCATTGGTCAATCATCGCGAACCTTCTCGCCGGCAGCCTTGTCGGGGCGTATGTCGGTGCTTCATGGGCTACGCGCCTGAAATCGGAAACACTCTACAAAATCATTGCAACGCTGCTGGTTGTTATAGCTGGCGTGCTGTTGTTCGTTCATGACGCTTCTGCCGGGGCTACCGCGCCGTTCGCCGGCTGGCGCCTGGTTGCCGCTGGCGTAGTGGCAGGTTTCATTATCGGTGTGATCGCTTCGCTGCTAGGCGTAGCCGGAGGTGAGTTTCTTATTCCCACGCTGATCCTGCTGTTCGGCCTTGATGTAAAGCTGGCGGGAAGCCTTTCGTTGGCAGTCAGCCTTCCGACGATGCTTGTCGGATTTGCGCGTTACAGCCGAGATCAGAGCTTCGTCGTGGTCCGAGACAATGCGTCATTCATGCTGGCAATGGCTGCCGGTTCTATCGTTGGCGCCTTTGTTGGCGGCCTGCTACTTGGCGTCGTCCCGAGTGCCATCCTCCTGCCGACGCTCGCCGCAATACTGTTGATTTCGGCGGTGAAGGTATGGCGACATGAGTAGGAATGGCACATCTGCTGTCAGCCCGAAGCAGAAGAATTCGGCGTTCTTGAGACTTCGCCGCCCGAGCATACCAATGTGCTCCCAGCGCCTCGACGAAGCTGTTATCGACGATATGGACGAGGTCTCGCCGATCTCGCAGTACGCGCCATCCAAGGCAATGAACCATCGCGACAGCCAGCGCGTGAGTTGGTCGGCTGCAGCGGTTGCCATAGCATTCGGTCCTCTCCCAATGGGAGAAGTGGACCTCTGCTGCCGCACCAAGCGCGCAAGTTCTCAGATGCAGGGGCCCTGCCCGCGCTGCGGGCACAGCTTCAGCACGCTCGACAGCGTCAACAGCAGACGCGCGCTGCGCGTCGAATTGTCGGGTGCGCGGTAGCTGAGCGGCACGGCGACGCCGAGATCGGCGCGCCAGTCGTTCGGGAAGGTGAAGCGCACCCCGGCGCCCGCCGAGGTCAGCGCCACGCCGTCGGACGGCCGGAAGCCATCGTTCCAGGCGAGCCCGGCGTCGAAGAAGCCGTAGAGCTGATAGCTCGTGAGATACTGCCAGTTCGGCTTCTGCTCGAAGCGGACCTCGAACGTGCCGGCGACGCCATTGTCGCCGCTGATCTCGGCGATGCCATAGCCGCGGCCATAGGCGAGGCCGCCAAGATAGAACTGCTGCGAATTGTACAGCGGACCCGACGCAAGCTGGCCGGCGGCCGCGAGCTTCAGCGACCACGCCTCGGACAAGGTCTGATAGCGCGCGAACCAGCCGTTGAAGACCGAGAAGCTCGGCGAGGCGCCCGCGCGCGAGGCGAGTGGATCGTCGAGCCGCGTCGCGCCGAACGCGTTCAGTCCCTGCCGATAGGCCAGCGTGAGATAGCTGTCGCCGCCGACATCATCCTTCCAGCGGTAGTCGGCGGTGAAGGTCAGCGTCCGGATGCGATCGCGATACCAGATGCCGAACAGGTCACGCTCGGTCACGTCGCTGAAGGCGGCCGCGAGATTGAGCTTCAGCGAGGCACGCTGCGACTGGATCGGCGCGAGGCCGCCGCGCAGCTCGAGCGTCTCGGTCACGGTGTTGTCGTTGAACAGCCGTCTCCAGTCGCCCGGTCGCACCTCGCTATACAGCGCGGAAGCGCCGATATGCGCCCCGTCGGTGCCGACCGGCACGTCGTAGGACAGTCGCCCGAACGCGAGTTGGCGCGGATCGCCGGGAGTTGTCGACATGTTGGCCGTGAGCGTGTCGCCCGGCAGCAGATAGGAGTTGAAGGCGGCGGTGGCATAGCTCTGCCACGGGCCCACCGTCGACGAGCCGAGATTGTCGATCCCGGTAAAGCCGTAGACGTGCCAGGTCTGCAGCTCGATCACCAGGCGGAACCGGCCGGTGGTGCCGCCGATCTCTTCCAAGGAGGAATCAACCAGACGGACGCCGCCGCGGCCGTTGATCAGCAGCAACTGCCGCTCCAGAGTCTCGAGGCGGGACGGCTGCTCCGCCAGCACGGGGCCAAGCATCGGCCTGATGCCGAACTCTTCCGCGCCGGCGCCCTTCAAGGCCACTTCGGTGATGCTGCCTTCGACGATCTGGATCCGCACCCGGCCATCGTGGATGTCCTGCGGCGGGATGATCGCACGGCTGAGATGATAGCCGGCGGCGCGGTACTGATCGCTGATCGCGGTCGCGATGGCAGCGAGGTCGGCCTGCGACACCGGCTTGCCGAGATAGGGCTGATAGCTCGCGGCGAGCTGCTCGGCAGGCAGCGCGGACGAGCCCGTCAGGGTGACGGCGCGCATGGTAAACAAGGGCTTGCGATCGCCGCCGCCCTGGGTCGCGAATTGCGGCGCCCGCGGCCGCGGCGGCGCCGGCTGCGTTGAGCGCGACTGCTGCTCGTCGAAATATCGCTCGGTCTGCCGCGGATCGAAGCTCGGTTGGCTGACCTGCTGCGCGCGGGCCGTCGCTGCAAACAGCGCCGCCGACAGGGAAATGCCGGCGGCAAGCGCGGCTCCATGCAGCCGTCGCGAGGCGTGCGGTATGATGGCCCTGTCGCGCCAACCCGCAGCCCTCCCAGTTCGCTCAACACAACCAGCGCGCATGGCTCGTTTTTAGTTTGTTAAGGTCAATGAAGCGTAAATGCGGGAAGCAAACACGGCTGCAACTCCTAAGGGTCTCTTGAAACATTTCGATTAGTTTCAAAAGCCGCCAACGACGCGAGTTCGTGCCATGTCCTTCAAGCGCTTCCTGATACCGGCGTTAGTCGCCGCGTGCCTTTTCGGTGCAACGCCGGCCGCATTCGCGGCCGACGGTGAGCCGTGGCTGGTGAGCAAATCGTCCGGTGAGGTCTGGGTCACCACCCAGGGCGCAGCGCAGGTGTCGCTCGGTCGCGAGGACCCGCTGAAGCCAGGCGATACGATCCGCACCGGGCCGACCGGCCGCGTCCGGCTGACACGCGGCGCCGAGACGATCGTCATCGCGCCGAACTCCGAAGTCGGCCTGCCCGCCGCGCCCAAGGACGGCATGGCGACGACCATCCTGCAGCGCGCCGGCTCGATCCTGCTCGACGTCGAGAAGCGCAATGTCCAACATTTCGAGGTCGAGACGCCCTATCTCGCCGCCGTCGTGAAGGGCACGCAGTTCAGCGTCACGATCTCAGGCCGCAGCACCAAGGTCGAGGTCAGCCGCGGCCAGGTGCAGGTGTCGGATTTCAAGACCGGCCAGATCGCCCAGGTGATGCCCGGCCAGGCCGCCACCGCCTTTGCGACCGGCCGCTCCGGCCTCAGCCTGTCCGGCGCCGGCACCTTCAGCCCGATCGAGCACGGTCGCCCGCGCGCCTCCACGATCGATCGCGTTCCGGTGCCGCGCGACGGCCTGCATCCGCCGCGCGAAGCGAAGGGGAGCGTGATCCACGCACTGAACGCCAACGGCTCGGGCGCAACGGTCGTCGCACAGCAGCATTCTGCAACGGGCCTCGGCGGCACGAAGCCGGGTGTCGTGCGGATCTCGTCATCGATCGGCGAGGTCAACCTGAACATCCAGAAGGCGACGCGCGGCCTCGCCCATGGCGCCCACACGCCGAGCGCCGGTGCAGGACGAAGCACCGCCTGGAATGACGCGCGCGGCAACGGCGGCAATGCGACGAGCAACTCGGCCACCGCGAGCGGCACGTCGGGAGATTCCTCGATCGCAGCCGCCGTCACCGCAGCGATCGGCTCACCGAGCGGCTCCGCCAGCGCCAATGCCGCCAGCAATGGCAACGGCGGCAACGGCAACAACAATGGCGGCAGTGGCAACGGCAACAACGGCCACGGCAACAACGGCCACAGCAACAACGGCCACAGCAACAACGGTAACGGCAACGGCGGTAACGGAAACAGCGGCAACGGTAACGGCGGCAACGGTAACGGCGGCAACGGAAACAGCGGTAGCGGCAACGGCAATAGCGGCGACCATGGCAATGGCAGCCACGGCAACGGCAATGCCCACGCCTACGGTCACAACAAGAACTGAGGATCCGCCATCGAGCTTCACGCCGGCATGCGTGGTCGTGGGGGAGCGCAGGCCAGCAGGGTTCCTGATGGCTCTGCGCTCGGAATGGGATGAGATTGGGATCGCGAAAGCGGGCGTCGACGTGGCACGCAGTCATTGGGGAGAGGGCATGTTCAGGCGGTTCATGCCGCATATTCTGGTGGTCGTTGCGCTGCTGACGGTCGGCCTGTCAGGCGGCCACGAGCTGTTGAGCCAAGCTCTCGTCGATCTGCGCTTCCGCCTCGACAACCGCCCTGCCAGCGGCGAGATCGCGGTGGTCGCGATCGACCCGCGCTCGATCGAAGCCATCGGCGTTTGGCCGTGGCCGCGGACCCAGTATGCGCACCTGCTGGAGCAGTTGCAGCGCGCCGGTGTCCGCGACGTCGCCTTCGACGTCGATTTCAGCACGCCGTCCGACGCGGCCGGCGATCAGGCCTTCCTGAACGCGCTGCAGAATGCCAAGAGCTCGGTCGTGCTGCCGGTCTTCAGGCAGCTCGATGCGGCGGGGAAGGAAACCGCCATTCACCTCAACCGACCGCTGCCACAGTTCGAGCAGCTCGCATGGTCGGCCTTCGTGAACATCGAGGTGGCACGCGACGGTCGCGTCAGAAGCTACGCTTTCGGCGAAAATGATGAGACCGGCGGCGCGAAGACCTACCTGCAGTCCATGGGAGCGTTCCTCGCCGGAAGCGATGCGGTCAAGCACAGCTCGTTCCTGGTCGACTACGGCATCGATCCATCGTCCCTGCCGAGGGTGTCGTATGTCGACGTCGTCCGCGGCGACACGGCGGCGCTGGCCAGGCTCAAGGACAAGCGGGTGATCGTCGGCGCGACCGCCATCGAGCTCGGCGACTACTACAGCGTGCCGAACGGCCGCGTTCTGCCCGGCGTCATGCTGCAGGCGCTGGCGGCCGAGTCCATCATTCAGCATCGCACCCTGCTCTCGACATCGACGACGGCCACAATGGCCGGCCTGCTGCTGATCGTCATCCTCATGCTGGCGAGCTGGCGGCAGCTCTCGGCGGCGCGGCGCGCGCTGCTGATCGCCATGATCAGCGTCCTGATCGAGGCCGCGGCGCTGCTGCTGCACGACCGCTATGCCCTGGTGCTCGACACCTCGCTGCTGCAGATCGCGCTGGTCGCCTATCTCGCGGCAACGGCCCTCGACGAGATCGGCTTCCGCGGCCTGCTGCGGCACGTTGCCGAGAGCCGCTTCGAGCGAATCGCGATGTCGATCGGCGACGGGCTTGTCTGCACCGACCGGGACCGGCGGATCACGGTGTGGAATCCGGGCGCCGTCGCGATCTTCGGTTACGGTGCCGACGAGATCATCGGCCAGCCCTTCGCGCGCCTGCGCGCCGACGGCAGCGACACGCATGACCTGTTTCCGCAGCAGGAGGCGGCGCTGCCGGCGACGTTGATGCCCGGCGGATCCACGATCGAGTTCGACGGCCGCCGCAAGGACGGCGAGGTGTTTCCGGTCGAGGCGAGCTTCTCCGCCTGGCAGGGCGCCGACGGCCTGCAATACGGCGTGATCCTGCGCGACATTTCGGTGCGCAAGCGCGAGGCCGAGCGCATCCGCTACCTCGCCGAGCACGACACGCTGACCGCGCTGATCAACCGCAACACGCTGCAGAGCGAGCTCGCCGCCATGATCGAGACCGCGGATGCCGCGTCCGACCGCGTGGCGCTGCTGGTGATCGGGCTCGATGCGTTCCAGCGCATCAACGACATGCTCGGCCACGCCTTCGGCGACAGCGTCTTGCGCGCGGCGGCCGAGCGGCTCCGCACCGAGATCGGCAACATGGGCCGCGTCGCCCGGCTCAGCGGCGACGAGTTCGCCGTCGCCATTCCCTGCTCCGCCATCGGCGGCACCGTGGCCGAGCTCGCCGACCATCTGTCGCAGCTGTTCGAGGCGCCGCTGGACGCGGGCACGCGTCAGCAGCGCGTCAAGGTCACCCTCGGCGTCGCCGTGCATCCCGAGGGCGGGCACTCGGCAGACGAGTTGCTCAGCAACGCGCACCTCGCCCTCTGTCGCGCCAAGATGGACCGGCCGGGCAGCCATGTGCTCTTCGAGAGCGCCATCCGCCGCGAGCTCGAGCAGCGATTGACGCTGGAGGCCGAGCTTGCGCTCGCCGTCGAGCGGAACGAATTCGAGCTGTTCTACCAGCCGCAAGTGGAGCTGTTGAACGGCCGCGTGATCGGCGCCGAGGCGCTGATCCGTTGGCGTCATCCGACGCGCGGCCTCGTGCCTCCCGGTGATTTCATTCCGGTCGTCAACACCTCGCATCTGTCCGAGGCGGTTGCGACCTGGGTCATGGCCACCGCCTGCCGGCAGGCGCGGCAATGGCAGCTCGCCGGCCACGACATCCGCGTCGGCGTCAACCTGTCGCCGTCCCAGTTCCAGTCCGGCGACCTCGCCGCCTTCGTCAGCAAGCTGCTCACGTCGACCGGCCTGTCGCCGCGCCTGCTCGAGCTCGAAGTCACCGAGGACATCCTGCTGCACGACGAACCCGGCGTGCTGCAGACGTTCAACCGGCTGCAGGCGCTCGGCGTCAGCCTGGTGTTCGACGATTTCGGCACCGGCTATGCGAGCCTGAGCTACCTGAAGAAATTCCCGCTCGATGGCCTGAAGATCGACCGCTCCTTCGTGCGTGACGTGCTGACCCAGGCCGACGACGCGGCCATCGTCGGCTCGACGGTCAGCCTCAGCAAACAGCTCGGCCTGTCCGTGATCGCCGAGGGCATCGAGAACGAGGCGACGGCGGAGTTCCTGCTGCGGCTCGGCTGCGAGCAGGGACAGGGCTATCACTTCGGCAAGCCGATGCCGGCCACCGATTTCGAGCGTCGGTTCCTGGTGGCGGACGACGCCGACCGGCGGCAGGCCGGCGCGGCGTGAGGCAATGCCGGGTGATTGCGGCTTTGGCTTCGCGTCTCAGCCGCCGCCCTTCTTGCCGCCCTTGCCTTCGCTCTCCAGCGCCTTCCGCACCGCCTTGAACTCCTCGCGCGAGGCGGCATCGACGCGCGGAAAATGCAGATCCAGGCTTTCCAGCGCGGCGACGATGGTCGAGCCGATGACGACACGGGCGAACCATTTGTGATCGGCCGGAACGACGTGCCACGGCGCACAGGGCGTCGAGGTGTGGCGCACGATGTCCTGATAGACCGCCTGATAGCGGGGCCACTTGGCGCGCTCGGTGATGTCCCCCATCGAGAACTTCCAGTTCTTCGCCGGCTCCTCCAGCCGGTCGAGAAAGCGCGCGCGCTGCTCCTCCTTGGAGATGTTGAAGAAGAACTTCAGGATCACGGTGCCGTTGCGCGACAAGTAACGCTCGAAAGCGGAGATGTCCTCGAAGCGCTCGCGCCAGATGTTCTTGGTGACGAGCCTCGGGGGCAGCTTCTCGGCCTTGAGGATCTCCGGATGCACGCGCGTGACCAGGCATTCCTCGTAGTAGGAACGGTTGAAGATGCCGATGCGGCCGCGCTCGGGGAGCGCGATGGCGCTGCGCCACATGAAATCGTGATCGAGCTCCTTCGAGGTCGGCTGCTTGAACGAGGTGACCTCGCAGCCCTGCGGATTGACGCCCTCGAAGATGCTCTTGATGGCGCTGTCCTTGCCCGAGGCATCCATGCCCTGCAGCAGCACCAGCACCGACCAGCGGTCCTGCGCGTACAGCTTCTCCTGGAAATCGGAGAGGCGCTGGCGGTTCTGCTCGATGATCGCCTCGCCCTGCTCCTTGTCGAGACCGCCCTTGACCTTGGTCTTGTGCGATTTGAGGTGAAATCTGTGCCCGCCATCGATCCGGAACGGCGAGATGAAACCATCGAGCTCATCGGCCAGCGTGCGCGGTTTCTTGCTCATGAGGACGGCTCTCCGGGGCTGAATTGCGTTTCGAGGAAGGCGGTCACGAAGCGCGGCATCGCCGCAGTCAGATCGCTCCTGCTTCGAACCAGCCGGATCGAGCAGAGTTCCGGCTCGTCCTGGGCCGCGAGATTGGCCTCGATGCGGCGCTGCAGAGCCTCGCCCATGTCGGAGGCGTCGAGCACGCGCATCAGCGCGATCGACGCGCCGGTCACGACACAGTCCCAATGCGCCGCGGCCTGATAGTCCGATGGCGCGAGCCCGGTCTCCTCCTCGACCTCCCGCGCGACGTTGGCGGCGAGATCGAGCACGCCGTTGTTGACGTCGGCGAGATCCGGCGTGCCGGCGGGAAAATACAGCCGGCCGGCATTGGCCGTATGCACGCCCATCTCGCCGAGCACGAAGGCGCCGTCGGCGGCACGCAGCGCGCCCATGCCGAAGCCGTTGAAGGCGGAGCGATCCGGAAAGCCCCAGTCGCGCCACGCCAGCAGGCTGGCGAAATCGGTCTCGAAATAGCTCGCTTCGAACAGGCCGTCCGCGAAGCGCGGGTTGCGCCCTAGCAGCACGCGGCCGTTCCACAGGCCCGGCTTGGCGCGCCGGCATTCGGCGAAATGCGCCGCGATGTCGTCGCGGCGCTGGTTCGCGAACGGCCACTCCCATGGCTCGACCTTGAGGTCGAGCGCGGTGACGCGGTGGATGACGACCTCGGTCATCCCCCTACTTCGTGCCCTTCGCCTGTTCGACGAACTTGTTGGTGAAGGTCTTGCTGACGTCGACATTGGCCTTGGCGACGTCGGGCGAGCCGGTGCTGAACACCGCGAGCACGGCGTCGGCGCCCTTCGGGTCCATCTTGCCGGTCTGCGAGTACATCGGGATGGTGTTCTTCAGCGCCGCGAGATAGAGCGCCTTGTCCTTGCCGACCAGCTCCTCCGGCATCTTCGCCATGATCTCCTCCGGCGTATGCGAATGGATCCAGCCCAGCGTCGCCACGATGGCGTTGGTCAGCGCCTGCGTCTCCTTGTCATGGCCGGCAATCCAGGCCGCCGTCGAGTACAGCGCGCCGCCGGGATATTCGCCGCCGAACACCTCCAGCGTATCGTGCTGGGTACGGGTATCGCTGAGGATCTTGAGATCCGGATGCTTGCCCTGCAGCACGGTGACCGAGGGATCGAGCATCACGGCCGCATCGATCTGGCCCTGCTCCATCGCGGCCACGGCGGTCGCGCCGAGACCGACGCCGATCACGGCCGTGCCCGACGGATCGAGGCCGTTCTTCTTCAGCATGTACTTCAGGAAGAAGTCCGTCGAGGAGCCCGGCGCGCTGACGCCGACCTTCTTGCCGGCGAGATCCTTGACCGAGCTGATCTCCTTGTTGTGCGACGGCGCCACCACCAGCACGAGCCCGGGATAGCGGTCGTAGACGACGAAGGACTGCATCTCCTGCTTCTTGGCCGCGAGATTGACGCAGTGATCGAAATAGCCGGAGACGACGTCGGCGCTGCCGCCGAGCACCGCCTTCAGCGCATCCGAGCCGCCCTTGAGGTCGACCAGCTCGACCTCAAGCCCGGCCTTCTCGTATTCGCCGAGCTGCTTGGCCAGCACGGTCGGCAGATAGCACAGGCAGGCGCCGCCCCCGATTGCGATCGTGACCTTGGTGGCAGCGCTGGCGAGACCGGTGCTTAGCGTCAGCGCCAGCAGCGCGCCGGTGACCCGGCCCAACATCTTGTTCATTGATTTCCTCCGTTCATGTTATCGGTCAGATTAGGCGTGTGTGCTGTGAATGAGAAGGCCGCCCCGAATTGCCGCTATCGTCCCGGCGAACGCCGGGACCCATACCGCGTGATGTCGCGGTTGGAGAAGACTGGTCATCGCGCGTGCCACAAACGACAGCCGGTGGTTATGTGTCCCCGCGTTCGCCGGGACGACAATGGTGGGTGGCGCGGCAGCACGGCCGTCATCGCCCATCCGCCGCATCCGGGCGCCACACCAGCAGCCGCCGCTCCACCAGCGTGACGCAGATGTCGATCAGGATGACGAACGCCGACAGCACGAACATGCCGGCAAACACGCCGGCGACGTCGAAGATGCCTTCGGCCTGCTGGATCAGGTAGCCGAGGCCGGCGGCCGAGCCGAGATATTCGCCGACGACAGCGCCGACGACGGCGAAGCCCACCGACGTGTGCAGCGAGGAGAACATCCACGACAGCGCCGACGGCCAGTAGACATGGCGCATCAGCTGCCGCTCGCTCATGCCGAGCATGCGGGCATTGTCGCGCACGACGGTCGAGACCTCCTTGACGCCTTGGTAGACGTTGAAGAACACGATGAAGAACACCAGGGTCACGCCGAGCGCGACCTTGGACCAGATGCCGAGGCCGAGCCACAGCGTGAAGATCGGCGCCAACACGACACGCGGCAGCGCGTTGGCCATCTTGACGTAGGGGTCGAACACCGCGGCCACCAGCGGCTTGCGCGCGAACCAGAAGCCGACCAGCACGCCGCCGAGCGAGCCGATCGCGAACGCCAGGATCGACTCCCACAAGGTGATCGCGAGGTGCTTCCAGATCGCGCCGGTGGCGAACCATTTGACGACCTGCGCGAACACGTCGACCGGGTTGGAGAAGAAGAATGGCGGAAGCCAGATGCGTCCAAACACGGGCACGGTGGCGAGCAGTTGCCACAGCGCAATCGCGATGATCGCGACGAGCAATTGCAGCGCGAGCAGACCGAGACGCGACATCACGCTGCTCCATGCGGTGTGGTGGGTACGAAGGTGAAGCCTCTCACGCCGCTCTGCTCCCCTCCCCCTTGCGGGGAGGGGTTGGGGGTGGGGGTGCCACGAGCACCAATCTTTGCTGGGTACCCCCCACCCCAACCCTCCCCCGCAAGGGGGGAGGGAGCGCACCGCCGTGGCCGAGAAGGAAGCGCGCGACAACTCAAGCCCTGCAAACGCCCCGTCACACTGCCTCCGCCTGCTTGTAGGTCTTCTCGACCTCGGCCTTCAGCGTCTGCCAGATCTCGCGATGCAGCTCGTGGAACTCGTGCTTCATGCGCACCTCGAAGATGTCGCGCGGGCGCGGCAGCGTGACGCGCCAGTCGCCAATGATGCGCGAGGCCGGTCCCGCCGACATGATGACGACGCGGTCGGCGAGCGCGATCGCCTCCTCGAGATCGTGGGTCACGAACAGCACCGCCTTGCGGTCGGCATTCCAGAGATCGAGCAGCAAATTGCCCATGATCTGCCGCGTCTGCGCGTCCAGCGGCCCGAACGGCTCGTCCATCAGGATGATGCGCGGATTGCGGATCAGCACCTGGGCAAGGCCGACGCGCTTGCGCTGGCCGCCCGACAGCATGTGCGGATAGCGGTTGCCGAATGCGCCGAGGCCGACCGAGGTCAGCCATTGCTGCGCCTTGGCGGCCGCATCCTTCGACGGCGTGCCCGCGACCTCGAGCCCGATCGCGACGTTCTCCAGCGCGGTCTTCCATGGGAACAGCGCATCGGCCTGGAACAGGTAGCCGGCGTCGCGATTGAGGCCGGCCAGCGGCTGGCCGAAGATCCGCACGCTGCCGGCCGCCGGCTTCAGCAGGCCCGCCGCCACGTTGAGAAGGGTGGATTTGCCGCAGCCGGTCGGCCCGACGATGGCGACGAACTCGCCGTCGGCGACGCTGAGATCCGCCGTCTCGACGGCGGTGTAGGTGCGTCCGCCGGCGAGACGGAATGCCACCGTCGTTCGCTCCAGCGCGACCGCGGCGGCCGTGGGCATCGTCACGTCCAAGTTCCTCCCCCGAGAATGGCCGGGACGGCTTAGCCGCTTGCGGGGCGAAGTTCAACGCGGCGGCCGGACGTGCTAGGTGTTCTGCCTGAGCCCAAGGCCAACCGTTCCACAAGGCCGCATGCAGCGCACGCCGTTCATCGTCTACGCCAATGTCCGCAAGAGTTTCCCCGGCGCGGCAGGCGCTGTGACCGCGGTCGACGGCGTATCGCTGGAGATCGCCGAGGGTGAGTTCCTGGCAATCGTGGGCGGCTCCGGCTCGGGCAAGACCACGCTGCTGCGGCTGACCAACCGCCTGATCGAGCTGGACGGCGGCACGATCCGGATTGCCGGCGAGGATATCGCCGGCCTCGATCCTGTCAGCCTGCGTCGCCGGGTTGGCAATGTGTTCCAGAACGGGGCGCTGTTTCCGCACATGACGGTTGCCGCCAATATCGGCATCACCCCCAGGCTGCTGGGGACCCCGCCGGCCGAGATCGCCACGCGCGTCGACGAGCTGCTCGACCTCGTCCAGCTCGACCGCAAGGCGCATCGCGACCGGCTGCCGCACGAGCTCTCCGGCGGCCAGCGCCAGCGTGTCGGCGTCGCCCGCGCGCTCGCGGCGCGGCCGCGCATCGTGCTGATGGACGAGCCGTTCGGCGCGCTCGATCCGCTGACGCGCGATGCGCTCGGCGGCGACTATCGCGCGCTGCACGACAAGCTCGCGCTGACCACGATCATGATCACGCATGACATCACCGAGGCGCTGCTGCTCGCCGACCGCATCGCGGTGATGCGCGGCGGACGCCTGGTCGAGATCGGCACGCCGGCCGAGCTCGCGGCCAGCCGCGACCCCTACGTGACGGAGCTGATGACGACGCCGCGGCGGCAGGCGGCGCGGCTGGTGGCGCTGCTGCCCGACAGCGGGGCGGCATGAGCGTCCTGTCGGATCCACGCTTCGCCGAGGCGCTGTCGCATCTCGCCGACTATCTCGGCAGCCATCTGCGCGTCAGCATCGCGGCGCTAGCGCTCGGTCTCGCCATCAGCTTCCCGCTCGCGCTCGTCGCGCGCAATCGCCCTGCCCTGCGCAATCTGCTGCTCGGCGTCGCCAGCGTGGTGCAGACGGTGCCGGGACTGGCGCTGCTGGCGCTGTTCTATCCGCTGCTGCTGGCGCTGGCGGCACTGAGCTTGCGCTGGTTCGGCCTGTCGTTCTCGGCCTTCGGCTTCCTGCCGGCCATGCTGGCGCTGGCGCTGTATTCGATGTTGCCCGTGTTGCGCAACACCATCACCGGGCTGAACGGCGTCGACGCCAGCCTGATTGAGGCCGCCAAGGGCGTCGGCATGACCGAGCGCCAGGCGCTGACGATGGTGGAGCTGCCGCTGGCGCTGCCGGTCATCATGGCCGGCATCCGCACCGCGGCGGTGTGGGTGATCGGCACCGCGACCTTGTCGACGCCGATCGGCCAGACCTCGCTCGGCAACTACATCTTTGCCGGATTGCAGACCCAGAACTGGGTGCTGGTCGTGTTCGGCTGCGTCGCCGCCGCGGTGCTGGCGCTTGCGGTCGATCAGTTGCTAGCGCTGATCGAGCATGGCTTGCGCATGCGCAGCCGCGCCCGCGTGGGCCTCGGCACCGCGACGATCGCGCTGATGGTCGGTGCCAGCCTGCTGCCCTCGCTCGCCGGCACGTCCGCGCGCTACGTGATCGGCGCCAAGACCTTCACCGAACAATATGTGCTGTCGGCGCTGCTCAGCGAGCGGCTGCAGGCGGCAGGCCTCACGGCCACATCCCGCGCCGGCCTCGGCTCCAGCGTCATCTATGGTGCGCTCAAGAGCGGCGACATCGATCTCTATGTCGAGTATTCCGGCACGCTGTGGGCGAACCAGTTCCACCACACGGAGCAGCTGCCGCGCGTCGCACTGCTCGATGCGTTGAAGCAGGATCTCGCCAAGGACAAGGTCACCCTGCTCGGCGAGCTCGGCTTCGAGAACGCCTATGCGCTGGTGATGCCGCGCAAGAAGGCGGAAGCCCTCGGCATCCGCTCGACCGCCGACCTCGCGCGCCATGCCTCCGAGATGTCGATCGCCGGCGACTACGAGTTCTTCTCGCGCCCGGAATGGGCGGCCCTGCGCGACGCCTATGGTCTCGCCTTCCGCGCCCAGCGCCAGATGCAGCCGGACTTCATGTATGCCGCGGTCGCCTCCGGCGAGGTCGACGTCATCGCCGGCTACACCAGCGACGGGCTGATCGCGAAATACGACCTCGTCGTGCTCGACGATCCCAAGCAGGCGATCCCGCCTTACGACGCGATCCTGCTGCTGTCGCCGAAGCGCGCCGAGGACCGCGCATTGCAGGATGCGTTACGGCCGCTGCTCGGCCGCATCGACATCGCGACCATGCAGCAGGCCAATCTGCGCGCTTCCGGTAGTGACGCACAGTCCTCGCCGCAGGCGGTGGCGCGCTGGCTGTGGAGCAAGATCGCGAAGTAAGCCCTGCCTTCGCAGCACGTCATTGCGAGGCGCGTAGCGCCGAAGCAATCCAGAGTCCTTGCGGAGCCCTGGATTGCTTCGCTTCGCTCGCAATAACGGCGGTGGTTGGCGCGACGACCGCCGCCCCAATCAGTTGGGCACGCTCACATCCCCGGCTCGATCGGCTTCTCCACCGCGCCGCCATTCTCGGCCCAGTCCTTGAACGCGCCGACGTTGAACACCTTGTCGTAGCCGAGATCCTTCAGCGTCTTGCCCGACAGCGCCGAGCGGCCGCCCGAGGCGCAATACAGGATCACGCTCTTGTCCTTGGCGAAATTCTTGTCGTGATAGGGCGAGTCCGGATCGGCGCGGAATTCGAGCATGCCGCGCGAAACGTGCACGGCGCCGGCAATCTTGCCGCTCTTCTCGACCTCCGGCGCATCGCGCACGTCGACGACGAGGGTGTTGCCCTTGGCGATCATGGCCTGCGCCTCGGCCGGCGTGATCTTCGGAACCGCTGCGTTGGCGGCTTCCAGCATCTGCTTGACTGATGTCGACATCGATTGGCCTCCCGGACGTTGAGGCGGCACCGGTAGCGGGCCTCCACCCGCGTCACAAGCCACGATCGGGCGAGCATCCCGCGTGGCCACCGCACGTCCGACATTTGTCCACATAGTGGACGCATAGTCATCACATCTACAAATATATGGACTCTCCAAAATTCCTGGATCATTCTCCGCCGCATGCCCGCACCTCCACGATCCGCCCTCGCCGTCCGCAATCGCGCCCTCGAAACGATGCTGGCCGACAGCGCCGGCGACGCCGCCTTTGCCACCACGCTGGCCAAGGGCCTCATCGTGCTGGAGGCGTTCGGGACGGAATCTCCCGTGCTCGGAAACATGGACATATCGGTGCGCACCGGCATTCCGCGGCCTACGGTCGCCCGGCTGACCCACACGCTCACCGAGCTCGGCTATCTCTCCTTCGACCAGGACCTCGCGAAATATCGCCTTGGTGTCCGCGCGCTGCGGATGGCGCATCCGCTGCTCGCCGACATGCCGTTCCGGCAGCTCGCACGGCCGTTGATGCAGGATTTTGCCGCCAGCGTGCGCGGCACCGTCTCGATCGGCCTGCTCGACGGCAACGCCGTGGTGTATGTCGAGACGGCGCGCTCCGGCGATGTCGGGCCGCACGTTCCCGACATCGGCATGCCGATCACCGTGGTCGCGACCGCGATGGGACGCGCGGCGGCCGCGATCCTGCCTCCAGCCGAAGCCGCGCGCTTCGACGCGCAGCTCGCCGCCGACGATGCCAAGCAATGGGCCAGCTTCCGCACGCTCTATTTCGACGGCATCACGCAATGTGCCGAGCGCGGCTTCTGCACCTGTGTCGGCGAATACATGCCTGCGATTCACGCCGTCGCTGCGCCGCTGCATTACGCGAATAGCTCCGGCCGCGCCTTCGCGATCAATTGCGGCATTCCCGCTTTCCGGCTGCAGCCGGGTCAGCTCGAGGCCGAGATCGGTCCGCGCATCACGGCGCTCGCCGCCAGCATCCGGGCGCTCATCAACGAAGCCGAGCCCGAGATCATCAGGCGCGCGCCGGAGCCGGCGCTTGCGGCCGAAGCCGGCTGAGACAGGTGCATCACGACATGGCCGGGCCACTCCAGGGTTTGCGCGTTCTGGACATCGCGACGATCATCGCTGCACCGTTCGCGGCGACGCTGCTCGCCGACTACGGCGCCGAGGTTCTGAAGATCGAGATGCCGGGCCATGGCGACGCTGTCCGCACCTTTCCGCCGTTCAAGGACGGCAAGCCGCTGTGGTGGAAGACCGCCAACCGCAACAAGAGCCTCGCGACGCTCGACCTGCGCACGCCGGAGGGGCTCGCGCTGTTCAAGCGGCTGCTGCCGCGCTTCGACGTCCTGATGGAGAACTTCCGCCCCGGCACGCTCGACCGCTGGGGCCTGACGAAAGAGGTGCTGTGGTCGATCCAGCCGCGCCTCGTCATCCTGCGCGCCACCGCGTTCGGCCAGGACGGGCCGTACCGCGACCGTCCGGGCTTTGCCCGCATCTTCGAGGCGATGGGCGGGCTCACCTACATCACCGGCGAGGCCGAGGGCGAGCCGACCCATCCGGGCTATCCGATCGGCGATGCCATCGGCGGCGCGTTCGGCGCACTCGGCGTGCTGGCAGCGTTGTGGAAGCGGGCTGTTGACCCCGAGGCGCCGGGCGAGGAGATCGACCTGGCGCTGACGGAGGCCGTGTTCCGGCTGCTCGACGTGCTGCCGGTCGAGCACGACCAGCTCGGCTTCAGCCGCAGCCGGATCGGCAATGCCAACGGCTACTCGGCGCCGGCCGCGGTCTATCGCACCCGCGACGATCGCTGGGTGACGCTCGCCGGCTCGACCAACGCGCTCTACGCCGCCAATTGTCGCGCGATCGATCGTCCCGACCTGATCGAGGATCCGCGCTTCGCCGACAACGCGTCGCGGGTGAAGCATGCGGCCGAACTCAACGCGATCTTCGCCGCCTGGTGCGCCGCGCATGACCTGGATGATGTCGTCGCCCGCTTCACCGCGGCCAAGGGAACGATCGCGCCGATCTACGCGATCGACCAGATCGCGACTGATCCGCAGGCGATCGCGCGCGAGATGATCACGCGCGTGCCCGACCGCGATTTCGGCTCGGTGGCGATGTCGAACGTCGTGCCGCGCTTTGGCAACGATCCCGCCACGCTGCGCCATGCCGCCGGCGACGTCGGCCAGGACAACCGCGAGATCTACCAGGGCTGGCTCGGACTATCAGACCAGGAGATGGACGATCTCGCCCGCAGGAAGGTGATCTGACGCGGCGCGAGCAAAGACGACAAGGCGCGGCGAAGAACGCGCCGGAGCAGCCCGGACAAGGGATGCAGCAGACAGGGAGACGCGCGATGAGACAACCGACGATGACGCGCCGCGGCCTGCTCGGTGCAGGGGCCACGCTGGCGCTGGGCTACGGCCATCGTGCACGAGCCGAGGGCGATTGGCCGACCCGCATGGTGCGGCTGATCTGTCCCTATGGCGCCGGCGGCGCCAGCGACATCTCGCTGCGCCTTCTGGCGACGGAGTTCGAACATCACCTCGGCCAGCAGTTCATCATCGAGAACAAGCCCGGCGCTGGCAGCCGCATCGCCAACGACCTCGTCGCCCGCGCCGCACCCGACGGCTACACCCTGCTCTACGCCGCCGCGCCCTACGTCACCGCCGAAGCGCTGTTCGGCAAGCTGACCTACGATCCGGTGAAGGACTTGCGCCCCGTGGCCGGCACGGTCGTTGCGCCGATCTTCCTGATGATCAGCGCCAACGCGCCGTTCAAGACGCTGGCCGAGCTCATCGCCTACGGCAGGTCCAAGCCCGAGGGCCTGACCTTCGCCTCGCCGGGTGCCGGCTCGCAGCCGCATCTCGCGGCCGAGCTGCTGTTCCGCGACGCCAAGGTGACCGGCCTCAACATTCCCTTCCGCGGCGACTCGATGGCCTACACCGAGCTGCTCGCCGGCCGCGTCGATGCAACGCTGACCGCGATCAGCACCGCGCTGCCCTACATCCAGGCCGGCCAATTCCGCGTGCTCGGCGTCGCCGCCACCGAGCCCAGCGCGATCTATCCGCAGGCGCCGCCCCTGCGCGAGCAGGGCCTGCCGAACGTGGTCGCGTCGGGCTGGTACGGCTTCATGGCGCCGGGCGCGACGCCGCAGCCCATCGTCGACCGGCTGTCGAGCGAGATTCTCGCCGATCTCGCAGCCCCCGAGGTGAAGCAGAAGCTGCTCGCCCAGGGGCTCGATCCGCAGCCGCGCGACGCTGCAGCATTCGGCCAGTTCATCGCCGACGAAACCAAGAAGTGGAGCGCAGTCATCCGCGACGCCGCCATCAAGGCCGAGTGAGTTTCACAAAAGATATTCAGGGAGTGGATGTGATGAGGATTGGGACCACCGCGCTGGCCGCGCTTGCTCTGCTGTCGCTCGCGGCAACCGCGCCGGCGTTGGCCGCCGAGAAGAAGTACGATACCGGCGCCAGCGACAGCGAGATCAAGGTCGGGCAGACCGTGCCGCTGAGCGGCCCGGCGTCGGCCTATGCCACCATCGGCAAGGCGCAGGCCGCCTATATGAAGATGATCAACGACCAGGGCGGCGTGAACGGCCGCAAGATCAACCTGATCCAGTATGACGACGCCTACTCGCCGCCGAAGACGGTCGAGCAGGTGCGCAAGCTGGTCGAGAGCGACGAGGTGCTCTTGACGTTCCAGATCATCGGCACCGCGCCGAACGTCGCCGTGCAGAAATATCTCAACACGAAGAAGGTGCCGCAGCTGTTCGCGGCCACCGGCGCCTCGCGCTTCACCGATCCCAAGCATTTTCCTTGGACGATGGGATTCAATCCGAGCTACGTCGTCGAAGGCCGCATCTACGGCCAATACATCCTCAAGACCTATCCCGACGCCAAGATCGGCGTGCTCTACCAGAACGACGATCTCGGCCGCGACTATCTCGCCGGCCTGAAGGCCGGGCTGGGCGACAAGGCCGCCAAGATGATCGTCGCCGAATCGTCGTACGAGATCACCGAGCCGACGATCGATTCTCACATCCTGAAGCTGAAGGACGCCGGCGCCGATCTGCTGTTCAGTGCCTCGACGCCGAAGCAGGCGGCGCAGGCCATCAAGAAGGTCGCCGAGCTCGGCTGGAAGCCGGTCCACATCGTCGACATCAATGCCAATTCGCTGGGCGCCACCCTGAAGCCCGCCGGGCTCGAGAATGCCAAGGGTCTGATCAGCGTCGGCTACGTCAAGGATCCGCTCGAAGAAGGCTTCAAGAACGACCCCGGCGTACAGCGCTATCTCGCCTTCATGGAGAAGTACTATCCCGACGGCGACAAGGGCTCGAACTTCAACGTCTATGGCTACATCACCGCTGAGCTCCTGGTCCAGGTGCTGAAGCAGTGCGGCGACGAGCTGACGCGAGAGAACGTGCTGAAGCAGGCCACTAACCTCAACCGTGTCGAGCTCGGCATGCTGCTGCCCGGCATCAGCATCACGACCTCGCCGACGGACTATCGCGTCAACAAGCAGTTGCAGATGATCCAGTTCGACGGCGCCCACTGGCAGAACATCGGCGGCATCGTCACCGACACGGCGGCGGAGTAGCAGCGGGCGTTGCAAACACGTTGCCCGGCCGACCTTGGCGTCGGCCGGTCACAGCCCCCGGATCAGCTCGGCGTCGATCAGCATGCGGTTGAAGCGGCGTGCCTCGGCGCCGTCGCCGCAGGCGTAGAACACGCCCTTGCAGCGGAGCATGATGTCCTTCTGCTCGGCAAAGGACGGATCGAGCGGAATGCCGGCCGCCTCCAAGGTGACCAGCGGCAGATAGGCGGCGTCGATCCGATCCATCACGACGGCGCTCTGGCGCGGCTCGAAATTGACGGCATCGACGGCGTAATAGGTCTGATAATAGCGCGGATCATAGCTCTCGAGCTTCTCGCCGATGCCGGCCTCGTCGAGCTTGGGATCGAGAATGTGCGGCGAGAACTCCGGCTGGTGATCGCCGTAGCGCACGATCAGGAACGGCTGGTCGCCGAAGCGCTTCTTCAGGCTGGCGAGGAAGCGCTGATAGTCCGTCGCGCTCATCGCCTGGCGGCGCAGATACTCATCGATCGAAGGCAGATTGCCGGGCGCTCGCCAGGACGGCGTCAGGTCGGGCCGGAACGTCGTCTCCCACGGGAAATGGTTGGCGGCGAGATAGACGAACATGAACAGCGGCTTTCCGCGCGGCCGGTGCTGCATTAGATCGAGCGCGGCATCGTAGAAGAAGCCGTCGGGCTCGACGCCCTTGGCGCCGAGATCGCGCGCGTCGAGAAAACGATCGACGCCGACCGTGGTCTGGAAGCTGCGCGCGCTCATGAAGGCACCCTGCGCGGGATAGAGCGACACCGTGTCGTAGCCGCAATTGCGCAGCGCCAGCGGCAGACCGCGCTCGACCCGGCCGGACGCGATCCGGGTCACGAAATAGGCGAAGCGGCCGAACGAGCGCGACGACAGGCCGGCGAGCACGTTATACTCGGTGAACCAGCTCGGTCCGCCATTGCTCTCGGCCATGAACTGCCGCGCCTTGCCGTCGAACGACTTGAAATGGCTGCCATAGCCATCCGGCACCTTGATGCCCGGCGCCGAGCGGATGTCGAAGCTGGATTCGTCGTGGATCAGCACGATGTTCGGGCGCCGTCCGGCCGGATGACAGGAATCCGGGACGAACGCAGCCAGACTTCGATCAGCCGTGGCGTCCGACTCCATGAAGCCGTTGGCGAGGAAGTCCGACACCGCCGTGACGCCGGAGCGGGCGAATTTCGACAGATAGCCGTCGTCATAATAGCCGCGCCAGGTCTCGTCGCGCCAGTTGAGCGAATACAGCGTGAGCGCAGCAAGGCAGGCAAGCTTGCCGGCCAGCGCCGGCAGCCGCGCGATCCGGAACGGATCCGCCCACCACAGCAGCCCCATCAGCGGCAGCACGACGGCGGCAGCCACCAGCACCGACAGCTTCAGGTTCGGGAAGATCGTGAACAGGAACGCCGCGCTGTCGTGATCGATCAGCATCACGTCGACGAAGTTCGCCGTCATCTGGACCACGGCGTGCTTGAGCTGCGACAGCAGCACCAGCACCACGACCATGGTCAACGCCAACGCGCCGGACACCGCAGGCCGCCGCAGCAGCACCAGCCAGAAGCAGTTCAGGATGCCCCAGGCCAGCACGAAGCCGAGCCGCGAGCCGAAATCGGTCTCGGTGTGCAGCATCAGAGCCAGCGCCGCGACATGCGGCGCGGCGACGGCGGACAGCCGGACGGCCGCGGAGCGTGTTGCGCTCGCCGCGGCGAGCGTGGTGATCGGTTGGTCGTTCGGGGTCAGTGACATCAGGCGGTCGAATGCAGGCGCCCTTCGCCGGCGCATGCCGACAGATCAAGGAAGCCTATCCTGTCATCCGACCGTAATGAAATCGTCACAAATCACAACAGCCCGGATTTACACGGAGGGCGGCGTGTCGTCTCGCGCCACGACGAGAGGTGGCATCACTGCCGTCCTCGCGTACCGATCCTCGCCCTTTTTCAATTCTGGGTGCCGGTCTCGAGCAGCCGCTCGCGCACCAGACGCACCGCGCCGCGACTCCAGGAATAATTGGCGCCGAGGCGCAATCCGCTGTCACCGGCGGCGACGAGCGCGCCACTGTCGGCCTGGCGGACACGAAAGCCGATGATGTATTCGGTGCGGCCGATCCGCCTGATGATGCCGAGCAGCGATTGCTGGGCGCCGACGGCGCGGGCCGCCCGGGCCTCGCAATCGTCGCACTCACGCACCGGCTGCCCCGGCTTGATCTCGCCGGCCGCGTCCACCAGGCGATAGCGCCCGGACTGCGCCAGCAGCTGCCGCACCGCGTCGGTCGCCTCCTGCAGCCCCTTCTGGTCGGATTCGGTCTCGCCGAGCGCCGCGCCTGCGCTGGTGTCGTCGAGCTCGAACGGCAGCAGCGCCAGCCGGATCGGCTCCGGCGGCGCCAGTGCGTCACGGACCTGGCGCGAAACGAAGATCGCAGCGCGCTGCCAGGCCTCGTCGCTGTCGCCGCGGAAGGTGAAGACCTTGTCGAAGACGACCCGATGGGAGGCGACGTCGATGGCCGCGGCGCGCGCCCACTGCACCAGCGTGGAGAGCTTCTGGACTCCGCCGGTGATCACGACGGTTGCGCCGGCCGCGGCCGCCATCTGCAGCCGGGCCTCCGGGGACGCATCGGTGGGACAGGACGGCGCGCAGGACGGGCTGACCGGCCGCAGCCGCGCGTCGGCGGCGACGTCGCTGCGGAGCGCGGCGATGAATGCATCCAGCCGCCGCTGATGCGCTGCGGTCTGATCGACCGGCTCGCCGGACGTGTCGAGATAGCTGAAATCGTCGACCAGCACAGCCGGGACATCGCCGGAGGCGGCGCGGACCGGACCGGCCGCGAAAGCAAGCGCGAGAACGAGACAACGGACGACGCGACGGTTCGACATGGGATCCCCCTGCAGCGATGTCTGGCGATCCAAAGCTAGACGCCGCCGTGCCATCGTCGCAGCGGCCACGGTCCCGGCGCGGCACGGGAAAATTTCACGACGGTGACGGCGACCAGGCCGCAGCGCTTTTGGTCCGGGCGGTTCTGCCGTTAAATGCCGGCGGGCAGGGCTACCATGGACGCGCCGAAGATGTGGACCCGCTACGACCTCAAATACCGTCTGACCCTGCGCATCTCGGTGGTCTCGGCGCTCTGCTTTGGGGCGATCTGCGCCTATGTGCTGTTCGACACCGACCGCTCGGTGCATGCGCGCAATGAGCGGATCGCCGAGATCACGGCCAGGACGCTGCAATTGCAGCAAAGCAAGATGCATTGGGTCAACAGCCCACCGGCCGGCTTTCCCGACCTCGATGCGGTCGCCGCCGCCGCGATGCGACCGGGCCTGTGCATCGCCTATCGCGGCGTCGACGGCGCGATCGTGCAGCGCATCTGCGGCGGCGCCGAGGCGCAGACGGACGATCCGCCCCGCGCCTTCGCGATGCTGTATCGGCGGCTGTTCGATCCGGGCCGGGAAGCGGCACGGCCGGTCAGCTTTCGCGGCGAAACGACGGGCGATGCCGTCGTATGGGCCGATGCCGGCGTCATGACCGCGGAGGCCTGGCGCGAGCTCAGCCGGCTGCTGCCCGTGCTCGGGACGGCGCTGGCGCTGCTGTGCATTCTGGCCTACGCCGCGCTGGCCCGCGCGCTGCGCCCGACCCGGCTGATCCGCGCCGGGCTGGAGCGGATCGCGGCCCATGATCTGTCGGCACGGCTGCCGCCGTTCGACCTTGCCGAGCTGTCGGCGATCCGCGATGCCTTCAACCAGCTCGCCGAGGGGCTGGAGACAGCGCTGGCCCAGCGCAGCGAATTGACCCGGCGCCTGATCGCCCTGGAGGACGACGAGCGCCGCAACCTCGCGCGCGAGCTGCATGATGAATTCGGCCAGTCGCTGGCGGCGATCCGGGCGCTCGCGGCGTCGATCCGTCACAGCGCGGCGCAGGATTGCCCCGCTCTGGTGGGCGATTGCGACGGCATCGCGCGCACCGCGAGCGACATGATGGACCAGTTGCGCGGCGCGCTGATGCGGCTGCGCCCACCTGATGTCGACGAGCTCGGCCTCGCCGCCAGCCTCGAAGGCCTCGTCGCCGGATGGAACAGGCGGCAGCACGGCCGCACCGTTTTCGAGATCAGCCTGTCGGGCGGCATCGACCGACTGCCCGGCATCATCGCCACCAACCTCTACCGCATCGCCCAGGAGGCGCTCACCAATACCGTCAAGCACGCCGGAGCGACGCGCGTGCGGCTGCAGCTGACGCTTCAGGACGGGCCGGCGAGCGCGACCGTGCTCACCGTCGAAGACGACGGTCCCGCAGGTGAAGCTCCCGACAAGCCGGGCATGGGCCTGCTCGGCATGCGCGAGCGCGTCGCCTCCATGGGAGGCCAGATGAGCTTCGCGGCCACCTCCGGCGGTGGCGCGCGACTCCGCGTCGAGATTCCGCTGCCGGCCCTGCCCGATCTCTCGCCGACCCAGCCGGAAACGGCTTGCGCGGCATGACGGCGCCCGCCGGCACCATCCTGCTGGTTGATGACCATGCCGTGGTCCGCGAGGGCTACAGGTCGATGCTGCAGAAGCAGCCGGGGCTGCGCGTGGTCGCCGAGGCCGCCGATGGCGCCGAAGCCTACCGGCTGTTCAAGGAGGTCAGGCCCGATCTCGTTATCATGGACCTGACCATGCCGGGCGTCGGCGGCATCGAGGGCATCCGCCGCATCCGGCAATGGGATCGTAGCGCGCGCATCCTCGTCTTCACGATGCATGAGAATGCGGGCTTCGCGGTGCAGGCGATCCGCGCCGGCGCCCGCGGCTATGTCACCAAGAGCAGCCCTCCGGAGACGCTCGTGCGCGCCGTCATGGACGTGCTCGCCGGCCGCATCGCGATCAGCCCCGACATCGATCACGAGCTCGCGCTCAGCCGGCTGTCCGGCGAGCGGGCGGCCGCCGACGTCCTGTCCGCGCGCGAGTTCGAGGTGATGCAGATGCTGCTGGCCGAACGGACCACCGACGAGATCGCGTCAGCGCTGCATCTCAGCCCGAAGACGGTTGCCAACCTGCACTCGCTGATCAAGGACAAGCTCGGCGTCGCCAGCGACATCGAGCTGGTACGGCTGGCGCTGCGGCAGGGCCTGCTGACCTGAGCCCGCAGCGCTCACGTCAGCGCAGGGAATGTCAGGAGTCGTCGGTGTCGATCTGCGGCGTCGCGGCGGCTTCCGACGCTGGCTCCGTGACGGGATCATCGATCAGGTGAAACTCGCGCCCGAGTCGGCGCTGCACGCTCATCACGGCGCGGTCGACGTCGCTGATCAGGCTGTCGCCGAGAACGACGTGCGGGATCTCCCAGTTGCGGCCACTGCGCACGTCGAGCGCATGAACGGCCGGCACGCGTGCCGTCTCGCACCCCGGCTGCGCGCGAATCTCCTCCTCGACCAGGCGGGTCAGCTCCGCCTGGGTCTTGCCGATGGTCGTCATCGCCCGCATCAGGCCCTGGTCACCGGCGTCAGGCCGAGCCGCTTGGCAATGATGCGATCGACGGTCCGCTTCGGAAGCACCCGCACGATCCATTGCCTGATAGCATCGGGCGCGATCTCGTAGCGCACCCTGGGCGCCGGCAGGGTCAAGGCGTCGGCCACCCGCGCGGCGATGGTCTCGGCCGGCAGCCCGGTCTTGCCGAGATGCAGCATGAAGCCACGAATCTTCTGCAGCGCCGGGAAGAACGGCGAGGCCTGATACGGCGACAGGTCGACCTCCTCGGCCTTGGCCCAGATCGGCGTCTTCACCGCCCCCGGCGCGATGACGATGACGTCGATGCCGAACAGCATCAGCTCGCGGCGCAGGCTCTCGGATAGCCCCTCGACCGCATGCTTCGAGGTCGAATACGGCGCCATCAGCGGGTTGCCGTTGCGGCCCGCGACCGAGCTGATCATCACGATCCGGCCGCGCTCTCCCTTCATGGCCGGATCGGCGCCGAGCAGCGGCGCGAACGCCTGGGTCGCAATGACCGGACCGATGACGTTCACTTCCATCTGATGGCGAAACTGCTCGATCGGCAGCTCCGTCACCGGCCCCGCGACGGCGATGCCGGCATTGTTGACCAGACCGGCGAGCGTCTCGCCCTTGAGCGCCGCTCGCACCTCGCCGGCGGCCGCCTTCACCGCCGCTTCGTCGGTCACATCGAACAGCAGCGGCGTGAAGTTGGCGCCGAGCTCGCTGCGCAGACGGTCTGCATCAGCCTGCTTGCGAACGCTGCCGAACACCTGGAAGCCACGCGCGAGCAGGAGCTTCGAACAGGCGAAGCCGATGCCGGTGGACGCGCCGGTGATGACGACGGATTTCATGGCGACCTCAACGATTTGCGCGGCGATTATCGCACGGGATGCAGCGCGATGCTGGCGCTGATTTTTCGCGCGAGATCATCCCTCTTCCGAGCCCGCCCTGGAACACCGGGAGACCGCACGCAGCGCACGGCGCATCAGCAAAATGGCCGCGGCAAGAATGGGGTTTAAGTTTCAATGCTTGGGAGGATGACAGCTGACGTGAGATCGAGGGCAGCGAGCAAACTGGATGAAGGAAGGTCCGTGACCTTATGAGATCATTAACCTTTCCGTTTCGCTGGCCTGTCGTCGCCGCGTCCGCGGGGAGGTGTTCGGGCCTCATTCCATCGCCTGTCCGGCGAATCTCCGGAAAACCGCGCTCCAGCTCGTCGTCCCCTCTACGCGTATCGCCTTAATTTTCCGTATCCGTGTTTCTCCGGGGTACTACGTCCTCCGACCCTAACGCGTTGTTATCGCCCGTGCCGAAAACTGCTCCGGCCGAGAGCCTTGCAGCGGGATCACAAGCGCGTCGCTGTCGCTCCGGCCATCCGGACAAACGAGCGCGATCGTGTCACAGCCAGAACAGCTCCCGCCTTCAGAACACTCCATCATCACCGAGCTCGAAGAGGCCGTCCGCAGCGGCTCCTCGGCGAAGCGCGTCAACACGCTGCGCCAGGTCACCAATCTGTTCCTGCATGACGGCGAACGCCTCACCGAGGACCAGATCAAGGTGTTCGACAATGTGCTGTGCATGCTGGTCTCACGAGTAGAGACCCGCGCGCGGGCCGAGCTCTCCAAGCATCTCGCGCCGGTCGACTACGCGCCCGTCGAATTGATCCAGCAGCTCGCCCGTGACGACGAAATCTCGGTGGCCGAGAGCGTGCTGATGCACTCGAGCCGGCTGACCGAGCATACGCTGGTCGAGGTCGCGGCGACCAAGGGCCAGGATCACCTGATGGCGATCTCCAGCCGTCCGCATCTGACCGAGGCGGTGACCGACATCATCGTCGACCGCGGCGAGCGCCGGGTCATCCGCAAGCTCGCCAACAACCAGACCGCGCGCTTCTCCGATACCGGCTATTCCGGGATGATGGCGCATGCCGCGGATGACGACGAGCTGTCCGAGATCATCGGGCTGCGCGTCGACCTGCCCACCAAGCACCTGCGCGACCTCTTGCGCCGCGCCACCGAAGCCGTGCGCGCCAAGCTGATGTCCTCGGCGCCGCCGGCGTTGCAACAGGAGATCAAGAAGATCCTCAAGGCCATCGCGGACGTCGCGCGCAGCGACGGCGGCCTGGTCGGGCGCGACTTCACGCTGGCCGAAGAGGCCGTCAAGCGCATGAAGGGGCTGAACGAGCTCAACGATGCCGCCATCGCCTTCTTCGCCGAGACCCGCCGGTTCGGCGAGGTTTCCGCCGCACTCGGCCTGCTCAACAACGTGCCGACCGAGATGATGGCCAAGGTGCTCGAAGGCCCGCGCACCGACATCGTGCTGATCCCCTGCCGTACCGCCAGGCTGGCCTGGTCGGTGGTGGCGAAGATCCTGACCCATCGGCCGATCAAGCACGCCATCGACAGCGACACCCTGAAGCTCGCCGAGCGCGACTATGCCCGGCTGTCGCTCGACACCGCCCAGCGCACGCTGCGGTTCTGGATGGTACACAACAAGGTCGAGAAGTGAGCGGGTGCTCACAAGACGCAATCCTCATCAGCAACGACTCGCGAGCCTCCTCATACTCCGCTGTCGTCCCTGCGAACGCAGGGACCCATACAGCGTGATGTGAATTGGCGGAAAATGTCTGGATCGTCGTCCTTCGCCACACGACCGCCGGCGGCTATGGGTCCCTGCGAACGCGGGGACGACAGCTATGGTTGTCGCAGGCGGCCGGGCATCATCAAGCCGACCGGCCAGCGTTATCGCCAGGAGATCACCGGGCGCCGGATTGACTTTGGTGCGCCCGCACTCCTACGGTGATCGTGACGGTGCCCCTCGACCGGGGCTCAAAAGGGAATGCGGTGCCGCATGCGTCTCGCAAGAGACGTGATCGAAGGCCGCAGCTGCCCCCGCAACTGTAAGCGGCGAATCTCGCGTCATAGGCCACTGGGAAATCTCGGTCCCGGGAAGGCGACGTGGAGGTGATGACCCGCGAGCCAGGAGACCTGCCGTCAGCCGTGGTCACACGCGAGGATGCCGGTCGGGGCGTTATTGGCATCGTTTTCAGGCAGGTCTGCAAAGGTCTGCGTGAGACCTCGTTCGCGGTGACGTGCCACTGACGTCATGCCGAGGTCACTCGTGTCTCCCGTTCCCCATGCCAGGCGGCATCGCGCCGTTCTGTCGTCGTTCTGCGTCCTCGCGTCGTTTGCGCTGCTCGGTGCTTTCCCGGCAGCCGCGCAGCAATCCGCCTCCCCCAACCTTTTGCCGCCGGTCGAGGTTGACGCGCCGCGCAAGCCGGCTGCCGCAGGGCCGGCGGTGTCCGGCGGTTCTCCAACCCGCAACGCCGCGCGACGGCAGACGCCGGCTGCAAAGCCGGCAGCGCCGGCCAGCGCCCCCGTCGCCGTCAGCCCGACCGGCGTTGTGACGCCGGTCGCCAACGTCGCGAATGCGATCACCGTGGTGACCGACAAGGATATCGCCGCGCAGCAGGCCCGCACCGTGCCGGACATCCTGAGCACGGTCCCCGGATTGAACATCGTGCAGGCCGGCGGCCCGGGCGGCCAGACCAACGTCTTCATGCGCGGCACCAATGCCAACCACACCAAGCTCATCATCGACGGCATCGACGCAGGCGACGTCACCAACGGCAACGGCGCGTTCGATTTCGCACATCTGCTCGCCGCCGACATCCAGCAGCTCGAGGTGCTGCGCGGGCCGCAGAGCGGACTGTACGGCTCCGATGCCATCGGCGGCGTCATCTCGGTGATCACGCGCAAGGGCGACGGACCGGCGCGGGCGACCGCCTCGGTCGAGAGCGGCTCGTTCAAGACCTTCAACCAGAGCGCGGGGCTGAGCGGCTCTCAGGACAATGTCAACTACGCAGTCAACGTCGCGCATCTGCACGCCGGTGACGTTCCGGTGACCCCGTGGCAATTGCTGCCTGCGGGGCAGAAGGCCATCGGCAACGCCTACGACAACGTCACCGCCTCGTCCAAGCTCGGCGTCGATCTCAACGAGGCCTGGACGCTCAATTCGGTGGTCCGCTACACCGACGCCACCCTGCTGTTCACCGGCGACAGCGGCTTTCCCAGCTTTCCCGACGCCGCCCAGAGCAACCACACCGTCCATCAACTGGCGACGCGCGAGGAAGCCGTATGGTCGCTGCTCGGCGGCCGCATCAGGAACTACTTCGGCGTCAACTATGTGAACAACTGGTCGTCCGATCTGACGGCCGGCAATCCCGTTGCCGCGGTCGCGACCGGCGAGCGCATCAAATATGACTGGCACGCGGTGACCGAGCTCGCCCCGCGCAACAACCTGATCGTCGGCCTGGAGCAGCAGACCGAACGGCTGAAGACCACCGACCTTTCGGCCGAGAACGGCAACAAGGCCGGCTTCGTCGAGCTGCAGACCGAGTTCGCGAAGCGCTGGTTCGTCGTGACGAGCCTGCGCAACGACGTCAACGACCAGTTCGGCGGCCATGGCACCTACCGGATCGCGCCGGCGGCGATCCTGCCGGTCACCGAGACCAAGCTGAAGGCGAGCTACGGCACCGGCTTCAAGGCACCGACCTTGAGCCAGTTGCACCAGGATTTTCCGGCGTTCAACTTCTTCGCCAATCCCAACCTCCGGCCGGAGCAGAGCACCGGCTACGATGCCGGCTTCGAACAGCCGCTGTTCGACGATCGCGTCCGCTTCGGCACGACCTACTTCCACAACAGCATCACCAACCTGATCAATTTCAACGCGACCTTCACCTCCTACGCCAATGTCGGCCTCGCCACCACCGAAGGCACCGAGAGCTTCGTGACGGCGCGGCTCACCGATCGGATATCGCTGCGCGCGGACTACACCTTCACCCGCGCCGTCGACGCGGTTACCGGCCAGCAGTTGCTGCGCCGGCCGAAGGAGAAATGGAGCGCCACCGCCACCTGGCTGCCGATCGATGCGCTGAGCCTGTCGGCCACCTTGCTGCGGGTCGGCGACTGGCTCGATGTCAGCCGCGACGGCATGACCACCGGCCTCGTCGCACCTGGCTATGCGCTCGTGAACCTGCGCGGCGACTACGCGCTGTCCGACCAGGTCAAGGTGTTTGGCCGGATCGATAACCTGTTCAACCGTCACACCCAGAACCCGACCGGCTTCCTGGCGCCCGGCTTCGGCGTGTTCGGCGGCATCCGGCTCGCGAGCTTCGGCGTGCAGTGACGCAGACCTCCCGAAGCGGCTGACAGCCGCCTCAAAACTGGACTACAATTGCAACAACAGGAGATGTTCCATGACTCTCGACGTCCTCGCCCCCTCTGGTTCCGAGGCTCGCCTCGCGCCCGTCCCGCCGCGGCATGCAGCCGCGTTTTGTTTCGCGCTGCTGACGACCGCTTGTGCGCTGGCGAGCTTCGTGTTCGCCTGCGCGACGCCGTTTGCGGCCTTCGCCGTGATTGCGGCCGCCATGCTTCCGCTGCGCACGGCGCTGCCGGTGATGCTCGGCGCCTGGCTGGTCAACCAGGGCATCGGCTTCGGCGCCCTGCACTATCCGGTCGATGCCAACACGCTGGCCTGGGGCGCGATGATCGGCGCCGCCGTGCTCAGCGCCACTGCCACGGCCCGGGGCGTGCTGCAGGCTCTGCGCGCAAGCCCGGCTCCGCTCGCCTTTGCCGCCGCCCTGCTGGGCGCCTACACGGCGTATGAGCTGGTGCTGCTGGCCGCCACGCCCGCGCTCGGCGGTGCCGCGAGCTTCACGCTCCCGATCGTCGCCCGCCTCGGCCTGACCAGCGCCGCCTGGCTCGTCGGCCTGGTCGCTGTCAGCGAGATCGTCCGCCTGCTCGCGCCGCTGGCCTCACGCCGCGCGACGTCCTGAAACAGCCTAAGGACTCACCGACCAAACAAAAACGGCGGGCCTCGGCCCGCCGTTCTCAATTCTCAGCAAGTCCTGCGCGAACTCAGTTCTTCGACTTGTCGACCAGCGCGCCCTTCTTGATCCAGGGCATCATGTCGCGCAGCCGGGCGCCGACCTCCTCGATCGGATGCTGGGCGAGCTTGGCGCGGGTCGCCTTGAACGAGGTCTGGTTGACCTTGTTCTCCAGCATCCAGTCGCGTGCGAAGCGGCCGGACTGGATATCGCCGAGCACCTTCTTCATCTCCGCCTTGGTCTCGGCCGTGACGATGCGCGGGCCGGTGACGTATTCGCCATATTCGGCGGTGTTGGAGATCGAGTAGTTCATGTTGGCGATGCCGCCTTCATAGATCAGGTCGACGATCAGCTTCACCTCGTGGAGGCACTCGAAATAGGCCATCTCCGGCGCGTAGCCGGCCTCGGTCAGGGTCTCGTAGCCGGCCTTGATCAGCTCGACCAGGCCGCCGCACAGCACCGCCTGCTCGCCGAACAGGTCGGTCTCGCACTCTTCCTTGAAGGTGGTCTCGATGATGCCGGCGCGGCCGCCGCCGATCGCCGAGGCGTAGGACAGGCCGAGGTCATGGGCGTTGCCCGAGGAATCCTTGGCGATCGCGATCAGGCACGGCACGCCGCCGCCGCGCTGGTATTCGGAGCGGACGGTGTGGCCGGGGCCCTTCGGGGCGATCATCAGCACGTCGAGATCGGGGCGCGGGTCGAGCAGGTTGAAATGCACGTTGAGGCCGTGGGCGAACACGAGCGCGGCGCCCTGCTTCATGTTGTCGTGCAGGTGCTCGCGATAGATGTCGCCCTGCAGCTCGTCCGGGGTCAGCATCATCACCAGGTCGGCCCATTTGGCGGCCTCGGCGACTTCCATCACCTTGAAGCCGGCGCCCTCGGCCTTCTTGGCCGAAGCCGAGCCCTTGCGCAGCGCGATCGCGACGTCCTTGACGCCGGAATCCTTCAGGTTGAGCGCGTGGGCGTGGCCCTGGCTGCCGTAGCCGACGATGACGACCTTCTTGCCCTTGATCAGGTTCAGATCGGCGTCGCGATCGTAGTAGACACGCATTGTCGTTTCCTCTTTGAGATGGCCGGAATTGGCTGAAAAGTCAGACGCTTGGGTGAGGCACGGGCGGCTGCGCCCGGACGAAATCCGGCCCGTGTCTAGAGCATTTTGGGCGTGGTTGGAAACCCCGATCTCGCATGGCGGCCGCCTCCCTCATGCGTCCATGAAGACGGGATAGAGCGAGGCGAGCAGCAGCACGGCCATCAGGATGTTGAAGCCGCGCACCGCGCGTTCGGAACTCAGCAGCGGCCGCAGCGCCGTCCCGAACAGGGTCCAGGTGATGGTCGAGCCGATCGCCATCACGAAGCTGATCCCGACCTGCAGCGCGACATTGGCAGGGAAGCTGGCGATCGCGGCATAGGCGGTGATGGTGCTGATCACCATCACCCAGCCCTTGGCGTTGACCCACTGGAACAGCGCCGCGCCCCAGAACGACATCGGGCCGCGCGGCGTCGTGTCGTCATCCGGCTTGGCCGATCCGGAGAACGCGATCACCACGGCGAGATAGATCAGGTAGGCGGCGCCGAGATATTTCAGCACCTCCTGCAGCACCGGATAGGAGATGAACACCGTGGCGAGGCCGAAGCCGACGGCCCCGACCATGAAGGCGAAGCCGAAGCTGACGCCCATCATGTGCGGCACCGTGCGGCGGAAGCCGTAGGTCACGCCCGACGACAGCAGCATGATGTTGTTCGGCCCAGGCGTGAACGCCATCACGAACGCGAAGGTGACGAAGGCGATGAGGAGCTGCTGGGACATTCTAATGAGTTCTCCCCGCACGACGACTCTTCACCCTCCCCTGGAGGGGGAGGGTCGATCGCGCATGCCATGCGCGATCGGGGTGGGGTGGGCCGCAGACACGGCTCCGGCGTGGAGGCATCACCCCACCCCGGCTCACATCGCAGCTTCGCGCGATGTGAGCCGACCCTCCCCCTCCAGGGGAGGGTCGCACCGTGGCCACCTCACCGTCGTGCAAAAACATCAGCGCCTAGCCCTGCCCCGCCGGCTTCTGCAGCACATAGGTCGCGTGCATCGGCGCGTGGTAGTCGGCGGAGACGGTCACGAATCCGACCTCGGCGAGCATGCGCTCCATCACCCAGGCGAAGGTCGAGTTCTCGTCACGCATGTGGGTGATGACGCTGTCGCGAGTGAGGTCGTGGTTCTTGATGTTGAAGTCCGCCCACTGCTCGACCGAGCGCTCGGCGCCGTCGGGCATGCTGACATAGACGATGTCGCGCAGGAAGAACTGCGCGCCCGGCTTCAGCGCCGCGAAGATCCGCGCCAGCGCCACCGCCTTCCAGAAGTCCGGCAGATGGTGCAGCGTGAACTCGCTGGCGATCAGGTCGTAGGTCGCAGCCTCATAGGCGAACGACAGCAGCCCCGCCGAATGCATCCGCACCGCGGTACGGCGGTCGCGGCTGTAGATCCGGGTCAGCGCCAGCATCGCCGGCGAGATGTCGATGGCGTCGACCACCGCGCCCAGCAGCGCCGCCTCTGTCGCCAGCACACCGTTGCCGCAGCCGATGTCGGCCACCCGCCAACCCGGCTTGACGCCGAGCATCTTCAGAGCTGCGCGCGCGCGCTCGTCGGCATCATCGCCCGAGCCATAGATCGAGGCCACGGCATGGTCGAGCCCGATCCGGTTGCGTTCGTTGTAGTACCAGTCGCGCGCCAGCATGGCTCACATCCCTTCCGATCCCCGCCCGATCGCCGCAATGCCGGTCCTGGCGACTTCCACCAGGCCGAGCGGACGCATCAGATCGATGAACTGACTGATCTTGTCGGTATTGCCTGTGATCTCGAACACGAAGCTTTCCGTGGTGGCGTCGATGACCCGGGCGCGGAACGCATCCGCCAGCCGCAGCGCCTCGACCCGCGGCTCGCCGGTGCCGCGCACCTTGACCATCGCGAGCTCGCGCTCGATCGCGCGCTTGGTCAGCGTCATGTCGACGACGCGGTAGACCGGGATCATGCGGTCGAGCTGGTGCTTGATCTGCTGGATCACCATCGGCGTGCCGGTCGTCACGATGGTGATGCGCGACAGATGCTTCTGGCTCTCGGTCTCGGAGACGGTGAGGCTCTCGATGTTGTAGCCGCGGCCCGAGAACAGGCCGATGACGCGCGCGAGCACGCCCGGCTCGTTCTGCACCAGCACCGCAAGCGTGTGCGTCTCGTTCGGATCGTGACGCTCTTCCATGAAATAGGCCGATGCTGGCTGGTTCATTGGTGTCCCCGTGCTAGTTCAACCGTCATGGCCGGGCTTGTCCCGGCCATCCACGTCGAGCGTCGAGCGCGCGGTTCGTGGATGCCCGGGTCAAGCCCGGGCATGACGGCGGTGTTTGTGGCGAGTTGCGAGCTCCTCATGCGGCCCCCGCTTCGGCATGCGTGGCCGCCGGCAGCACCCAGCGCCTGAACAGGTCGAGATCGATGTTGCCGCCGGTCAGCACCAGGCCGACGCGCTTGCCGGCGAGCCTGCCCTTTTCCTGCAACGCACCTGCGAGCGGTGCCGCGCCGGCGCCTTCGGCGAGATTGTGGGTGTCGGTCCAGAGAATGCGCACGGCCTCGGCGATCTCGGCGTCGCTGACCTGCACGATGCGCGAGGCGCCTTTAAGAATGATCGCCAGCGCATCGGCATCGGGACTGCGGGTGGCAAGGCCGTCGGCATGCGTATCGGCGCTGTTGGTCGTCACGACGGTGCGGGCCGCAAACGACAGCGCGTAGGACGGCGCCTCGGTCGATTGCACGCCGACGATCTCGGTCTTCAGGCCCAAGAGATCACGCGCCAGGATGCAGCCGCAGATGCCCGAGCCCTGCCCGATCGAGACGTAGAGCACGTCGAGATCGGGCGCGCTGCGGAACAGCTCCAGCGCGTAGGTGGCGACGCCGCGCACGAGATCGGGATGGAACGACGGCACCATGTGCAGGCCGTCGCGCGCGGCGTGGCGGCCAGCCTCCTCGCGCGCCTCCTGGAAGTCGCTGCCGTGCTCGATCAGCTCGGCACCGAACGCCGCCATGGCGCGGTTCTTCTCGACCGAATTGCCATGCGGCACATAGATCGTCACCGGCAGGCCGTTGCGACGGCCGGCAAACGCAACGCTCTGGCCATGATTGCCGCGCGTCGCGGTGATCAGGCCGCGAACGCCGGGATGCGTGCGCTTCAGGTTGTCGACATAGACCAGCCCGCCGCGCACCTTGAAGGCGCCGGCCGGGGTGTGGTTCTCGTGCTTGACGACGACATGCGTCCCCAGCCGCTGCGCCAGCAGCGGCCACGCATGCGCCGGCGTCGCCGGCACCGCGGCCGCGACGATGGCGTGGGCGGCTTCGAGCTCGGCTAGTGTGAACACGGCCGCCTCCTGATCACAGCTGTCATGCCCGCGAAAGCGGGCATCCAGTACGCCGTCGCCGTCGTAGGACTCATGGTGGCCGCGGCGTACTGGATCGCCCGGTCCCGTCTTCGCCAAGGCTTCGACGAGGCCGCGCGTTCAGGGCGCGCCGAAGCTTTAGCGAAGGCGGCAAGCCGGGCGATGACAGCGGAGTGTTGGGTTGGCATCGCCCTCACGATCAGTCCTCACACCAGCGCCTTGCCGCCGGCGAACGCCGCGGCCGGATCGGACGCTTCCGCCGGCAGGATCATCTCGTTGTGCGCCTTGCCGGACGGAATCATCGGGAAGCAGTTCTCCAGCGCCGCGACGCGGCAGTCGAATAGCACCGGCTTCTTGACCGAGATCATCTCCTTGATCGCGCCGTCGAGATCGCCGGGCTTAGACACCTGCAGGCCGACGCCGCCATAGGCCTCTGCCAGCTTGACGAAGTCCGGCAGCGCCTCCGAGTAGGAATGCGACAGGCGGTTGCCGTGCAGGAGCTGCTGCCACTGCCGCACCATGCCCATGTACTGGTTGTTGAGGATGAAGATCTTGACCGGCAGCTCGTACTGCACGGCCGTCGACATCTCCTGCATCGTCATCTGCACCGAGGCGTCGCCGCCGATGTCGATGACGAGGCTGTCGGGATGCGCCACCTGCACGCCGATCGCGGCCGGCAGGCCGTAGCCCATGGTGCCGAGCCCGCCCGAGGTCATCCAGCGGTGCGGCTCCTCGAAGCCGTAGAACTGCGCCGCCCACATCTGGTGCTGGCCGACCTCGGTGGTGATGTAGGTGTCGCGCCCGCGCGTCAGCTCGAACAGCCGCTGGATCGCATATTGCGGCATGATCACGTCGCGGTTCGGCTTGAAGGCGAGCGAGTTGCGCGCGCGCCAGGTGGCGATCTGCTGCCACCACGCCTTGATGTCGGGCTTCTTCGCCTCGGCCCTGAACACCTGCAGGATGTCGGCGAGCACATCGCCGCAATCGCCGATGATCGGCACGTCGACGCGGATGTTCTTGTTGATCGAGGACGGATCGATGTCGATGTGGATCTTCTTCGAGTTCGGCGAGAACGCGTCGGTGCGGCCGGTGATGCGGTCGTCGAAGCGCGCACCGACGCACAGCATGACGTCGCAATCATGCATCGTCATGTTGGCCTCGTAGGTGCCGTGCATGCCGAGCATGCCGAGCCAGTTGGTGCCCGACGCCGGATAGGCGCCCAGCCCCATCAGGGTCGAGGTGATCGGGAAGCCCGTCACCTCGACCAGCTCGCGCAACAGCTTCGAGGCCTCGGTCCCCGCATTGATGACGCCGCCACCGGAATAGATCACCGGCCGCTTGGCGCCGGCCAGCAGCGCCACCGCCTTGCGGATCTGCGTCGCATCGCCCTTGACGCGCGGGGCGTAGGAGATGTGCACGTCCGACTTGCGCGGCGGATGATAGGTTCCGGTCGCGAACTGCACGTCCTTCGGCACGTCGACGACGACCGGACCCGGACGGCCCGTGGTCGCGACGTAGAACGCCTCGTGCAGCACTTTTGCGAGATCGTTGACGTTGCGGACCAGCCAATTGTGCTTGGTGCAGGGCCGGGTGATGCCGACCGTATCGCACTCCTGGAAGGCGTCGTTGCCGATCAGGTGCGTCGGCACCTGGCCGGTGATGCAGACCAGCGGGATCGAGTCCATCAGCGCGTCGGCCAGCGGGGTCACCATGTTGGTGGCGCCGGGGCCCGAGGTCACCAGCACGACGCCGGGCTTGCCGGTCGAGCGCGCATAGCCTTCGGCGGCGTGGCCGGCGCCCTGCTCGTGGCGGACCAGGATGTGCTGAACCTCGCTCTGCTGGAAGATCTCGTCATAGATCGGAAGCACCGCGCCGCCGGGATAGCCGAAGAGGTGCTGCACGCCGTGGTCGATGAGCGCGCGCACGATCATCGCGGCGCCGGTCATCTGGTTCGGATCGTGGCTCTTGTCGGTCATGGCAGGCTCCGGATCGCTTCTGTCAGCGGCTTGTCGTCTTGGTCGGTCGGGTCTAGCGGATGGCTTCGGTCAGTGGCTCGGCTGGTCGGTTCGACGGCTTCCGGGCAATAAAAAAGGGCCC
This sequence comes from Bradyrhizobium sp. SZCCHNR1051, assembly GCF_032489615.1. Classification (NCBI taxonomy): domain Bacteria; kingdom Pseudomonadati; phylum Pseudomonadota; class Alphaproteobacteria; order Hyphomicrobiales; family Nitrobacteraceae; genus Bradyrhizobium; species Bradyrhizobium sp. SZCCHNR1051. Next base: position 222,472 of record NZ_JAUEYJ010000004.1, read on the forward strand.
TGGAAGGCCCTGCGCACCGCTCGGATCATGGATGGCCGCTAGCCATCCCCGGCGATGCGCCTGGGTACGACCACAATAAGGAGGGCGGTAATAATGTTGCGCATGGTGCCGATCGAACTTCCCAAAGGTTGCGCGAACATAGCCACGGATGCCCCGATGTCAAGGCAAAGCGAGCTCATGAGCGCGATTTTGTCAGATTAACGCGGAATTTGCCGTTCGGCGAGCGGTAATTTGGCCACCCCGATCGTTCCGCAGGAGTGCCCGCGACGGGTCACTCCCAAGGATCGATCAGCGTAAGTCCGAGCCCGGCGAAATCTCCGACGTTACGTGTTGCGAGATCGAGACCATAGGCCGACGCGATACCGGCGATCTGCAGGTCGGCAAGCTTGTTCGGGATCTGATGCAACGGCAGCCGTCGCGACCGCGCTTGTGCAAGCAGCAGTGCTGCCGATTGAGCGGCAGCAGCGTCGAACGCGTAGACCCGGCTTCCGAAGCGGCGGATCGTCCTGCTGACAGCCTTTTGAAGACTGTCTTTCCGCCGGCCGTCATTGAGCAACGCCAGCCCGGCCGCCAATTCGACAATCGTAATGCTCGAAATTGCGGTATTCGCAAAGTTTGCATCAAGCCAACCGATCACTTGCATGGCCGGCGCTAGTTTCTGCACCTCCGAGATAACGTTGGTATCAAGCAGGATCATTCGAACTCGACAGGCCGAATAGGTGCGGACCGAAGCAATTCAAGCTCCGCATCGAGGTCGACGCCCGGTCTCGTAATGTTAAAGAGCCAAGTGCCAAACGGCTCTGCATCATCAGGCGACGATGCTTCCTCACGCGCGAGCTTTTCGAGCGTCTCCCTCAGGTCGGCTTCCAAGCTCTTGCCACGCCGTTCGGCGCGAAGCCGCAACAGCTCCTTGGTCGCATCGTCCACTTTGCGGATCAGGATGTCAGCCATCTATGCCTCCACCATTACGATATCACGATATCAAAGCTCGCTCAACGCTGCCACCCACGCCCGCGCCTGCTCCGGCGTCATCCACCCGAACTCCGGTAGCTGATGCCGGAACCAGGTGAACTGCCGCTTGGCATAGTGGCGGGTGTCGGCCTTGCCGATGACGGCCGCCTCCTCCCGCGTGATCTCTCCACGGAGATAACGGATCAGCGCAGGCACGCCATGCGCCTTCATCGCCGGGAGCAGCGGATCGAGCCCGCGGGCCGCCAGCTGTTCAACCTCCTCCAGCGCGCCGCGATCCAGCATCAGATCGAACCTCGCGTCGATCCGCGCATAGAGCGTCTCGCGCTCCGGCGCGATGAACAGCGCCCGATAGCTGCCCTCCGGCAGCAGCGGCGGGGTGGTCTCGGCATGCCACTCGGCCAATGGCCGACCGGTGGCTTCGATCACCTCCAGCGCGCGGGCGACGCGGGTGCGGTCGCGCACGTTCAGCCGCGCGCCCGCCGCCGGATCGCGCCGCGCCAGCTCGGCATGCAGCGCCTCGACCCCGTCGCGGTCGAGCCGCAGGCGCACCGCGTCTCGGACCTCGTCAGGGACGGGCGGGACCGCCGCCAATCCCCGTGTCAGCGCTTTGAAGTACAGCCCGGTGCCGCCGATGAAAATCGGCAGCCGCCCGGCCGCGTGCACCTCGGCAAGAACGACCGCGGCATCCCGGACATAGTGGCCGGCCGAGTAGTTCACGGCTGCATCGACATGGCCGTAGAGCCGGTGCGGCACATCAGCCTCGTCGTCAGGTGTTGGCCGCGCCGTCAGGATTCTCAGGTCACGGTAAACCTGCATGGAATCGGCGTTGACGACGACCCCGCCCGCTTTTTGCGCAAGTTCCACCGCCAGCGCCGACTTGCCGCTGGCGGTCGGCCCTGCGATAAGCACCGCTTTGTTGATCCCTGGCAAAGTCACCTGATGTCTCTCGTCGCCACCTTCATCTGCAATCCCGCCGATCCCGCGCTTGATACCACGATCGTGGAGGCCTTCCTGGCCGTGCTGCCCTCGCCGGGCACGCCGCGCTGGCTGTTCGACGAGGTCGCGATCGACATCCCCTTCGCCCACGACGGCGAGGTCCACAAGCTCGAGGCGCGCCTGCGCGACCTGCGCGGCGACATGCCGATCGACATCGTCGTGCAGCCCGAAGCCGTCCGGCGCAAGAAGCTTTTTCTCGCCGACATGGATAGCACCATGATCGGCCAGGAATGCATCGACGAGCTCGCCGACTTCGCCGGGCTGAAGCCGCGTGTCGCCGCCATTACCGAGCGCGCCATGCGCGGCGAGATCGCGTTCGAGCCGGCGTTGCGCGAACGCGTCGCATTGCTGAAGGACCTGCCGGTGAGCGTCGTCGACGAGGTCCTGACCAAACGCATCAAGCTGACGCCGGGCGGCCGTCATCTGGTGATGACCATGCGCGCACACGGCGCCTATACCTGCCTGATCTCCGGCGGCTTCACGCTGTTCACCAGCGCCATCGCGGCCAAGATCGGCTTCCAGGAGAACCGCGCCAATGAGCTCGTCATCGATGGCGGCAAGCTCACCGGCGAGGTGCGCGAGCCGATCATCGGCCGCGACGCCAAGCTCGCCACCCTGATCGAGCTGCGCGAGTCGTTCGATCTCGACGAGATCGACACCCTGGCGGTCGGCGACGGCGCCAACGACCTCGGCATGATCGAGGCGGCCGGCCTCGGCGTCGCCTATCACGCCAAGCCCGCGGTCTCGGCCGCCGCCTCGGCCCGCATCGACCACGGCGACCTCACCGCCCTGCTCTATGCGCAAGGCTACACGCGCGATCAGTTCGTCGACTGACGAGGCCGTCGCCGTGGCGCGGATGTCAAACGACGCGTGCAAGCGAAGCGCAATACGGCGCCCTCTCCCCTTGTTGTGAGAGAGGACGCATTCATGGGCAGCCGCCAGGCCGTCATTGCGAGCGCAGCGGCGCAGCGAAGCAATCCAGAGTCGGACGCAAGGCAAGCAAAGCCGTTACGAAAAGCCTGATCAGCACATCATTAGGATTTTATTTCAATCCTATGCACTCGCACGTAACTTCATTCCAATCTCATCTCAGATCGCAGATCAGATCATTCGCCCTCCGCATCAAGGCGGGGCGCGCAGTGTCGCTTTAACCGCATCACCAATCGATGAATTGTCAAATCATGCTGCAGCGCATATAAAGCTGACAAGGCTAGGGAGTGTCCAAGGAAACGAAAGCGATTGCACGCGATGCAATCGATCATCGTCACAAAAGGACCTCCCGATGACCATCAAGCACATCATTCCCGGCTCTCTTCTTGCCCTCGCGCTGCTGACCGGCGCGGCTGTCGCCGGTGAGCTGCCGAGCTACGAAGTCGGCGCGCTGCCGGCCACCCCGCACCAGCTTTCTGTCGTCGGTGCATCGGCCGCGCAGCAGACCATCGCCGCGGACAGCGCCGCCTCCCCGCACCAGCTCGCCGTGCTCGCCCAGCACCGTCGCAGCGCCGCTCTCGTCGCTCCGACCACCGTGGGCAGCGTTCGCAACTGAGCGACGCGAGCAACCCATCGTCACATAGGCAGCGCGCGTCTCGCTCGGCGAGGCCGCGCTCCCTATCCGAGAAAACGCGTGGCGTCGCGCGTGGTGAAGATCCTGGACATCCGCTCCGCGGACAGCCCAGACGCCCAGCCCGCTGCACCTTTGGGTCTTCGAGGCCAACATCGCCGCTCTCCGCTTTCATGCCCCGCTCGGCGGCCGCGTCGTCGAGACCAGTCGCACGGACATTCCGGCCGCCGGCGGCAAGACCATCCTGCGCGTGCATTGGCCTGACATCGCGCAATTGGCCGGATCATCTTCGCGCGCGACAGGGCTTGCAGCCGAGAGCGCTCCATCGATCTATGCATGCCCCCACCGTTGACCGGCATGATCCGGGCGGCCATTTTGCTTGAGCCGTTTGCATGGCGACCCGGTCAGGCCCTGCACGCACAGGGAATGCCGGAAGCCGCTCGAGGCCGGAGATGCCGCAGTGCCCGATGAGATGTCGCAGCTGGACGAAGCCTCCTTCCATCCGATCGACCGCGCCAAACTGCTGGAGCCTGCGCTCTCCTCCCACCCTCCGCGAATCCTGCTGCTCTACGGATCGCTCCGGCAACGCTCGTTCAGCCGGCTTCTCACCGAGGAAGCGGCGCGCATTCTCGCCCGCTATGGCGCGGAGACACGGACTTTCGATCCGCACGGCTTGCCGCTGGTCGACGACGCCGAGCCGGATCATCCGAAGGTCCGCGAGCTGCGCGACCTCGTGACCTGGTGCGAAGGCATGGTGTGGTGCTCGCCGGAGCGGCACGGCGCGATGACCGGCGTGATGAAGACCCAGATCGACTGGATCCCGCTGTCGCTCGGGGCCGTCAGGCCGACGCAGGGCAAGACATTGGCCGTGATGCAGGTCAGTGGCGGCTCGCAGTCGTTCAACGCGGTCAATCAGCTTCGGGTGCTCGGCCGCTGGATGCGGCTGATCACCATCCCCAACCAGTCATCGGTGCCGAAGGCGTTCGCGGAGTTCGACGACACCGATCGCATGAAGCCGTCGTCCTACTACGATCGCGTCGTTGACGTCATGGAAGAGCTCGTCAAGTTCACACTGCTGACGCGCGACCGGGCGGACTATCTGGTCGACCGCTATTCCGAGCGCAAGGAAAGTGCCGAGGAGCTGTCGAAGCGGGTCAACCAGCGGTCGCTGTGAGCCGGCGCCTGCCGTGGAGCGGCTGCCGCCCGTTTAATTCTGGAAAAAATAAATATCTTGCTATTTTACAGAATTCATGATTGTCTAGCGCCATCCCGCCTCACTGCGGAGGGGCGTAGCGCGCGATCGTCACGACACGCGAGGCGGGGAGCGGTGGCCGCGAGAGATCGCAGCATTCTCTTCAATGAGAGTGCGGACGAACGATCGCTCGCGGACGTGAAGTCGCAGCGTCCTGACACCCCGATGCTGGTGTCACGCTCGTGACAATGCTTCGCATTGCATGGGCAATGGTGGCCAACAAGCCCGGCGCACCAGGGAGACTGCGTATAAGCGTGAAGACCGCCGCGCAGGGAATGCCGGTTGAATCGGCTTTGCCTGTGGTACCTGCCGCCTGCATTTTTTCAGCAGGCGGGCCATGGGTGAGGCCTTCACCCGGCATTCCCTGCGCCCTCTGCATTTCGAGAGGGACGAACTGATTGCAGACCTCGGGCGCGATGCGCCGCGAGACTGCAAAGCTATGTCGATTGCTGTTTGAGCCGTGAATTCGCCTTGCGAACCGTCGTCGTCCCGGACAAGCCACGGCGCGCGCCAGCGCGTCGGGGCGCCGATCCGGGACCCATACGCCGCGGCCGTCGTGACGAGCAAACGGCCAATGATCAGCCCGGCCCAAACTGCTCCCTGGGGCTATGGGTCCCGGCTCAAGGCCGGGACGACAGCGGAGTGTGGAGCTGCCGTAGGGTGGGCAAAGCAGCCGTCCGCAGGGCGGCAGCGTGCCCACCGTCGTGCCGCGAACGCAGAGCCACATGGTGGGCACGGCGCGCGAGAGAGCGTCGTACCAAGCGTAGGTCACGGTGCGCCTTTGCCCACCCTACGCACCGTGCCCCGCGATGTGGAGGCGTGGACTCCTACCCTATTGCAGGCTCAACGCCACAAAGCGCAGCTCGCCGTCGGCGTTGGAGACGAGCAGCAGCACCGACTTCTTGCCGTCCTTCTTGAGCTGGTCGACGCGCTTCTTGATGTCGACGCCCGAGGTCACCGCCTCCTGGGCGACCTCGACGATGACGTCGCCGGCCGACAGCCGCTTCTCGGCGGCATCGGAGGCCTGGTCAACGCCGGTGACGACGACGCCCTTGACGCTGTCCTTGATCTTGTAGCGGGCGCGCAGGTCCTTCGACAACGCGGCGAGATCGAGCCCGAGCGCCTTCTGGGTCACCGGCTTCTCGGCCGGCTCGTCCTTCTTGATCGCCGCCTGCTGCACCTTCTCGGTATCCTCGAGCCGACCGAGCTTGACCTTGAGCGTCTGCTCCTGGCCCTTGCGGATGACGATGACGTCGACCTCCTTGCCGACGGCGGTGTCGGCGACGATGCGCGACAGGTCCTTCGGCTCCTTGATGTCATGGCCGTCGAACTTGACGACGACGTCGCCCGGCTCGATGCCAGCCGGCTTGGCCGGTCCCTTGTCGTCGACGCCGGCGACCAGCGCGCCGCGCGCCGGCTTGATGTTGAGGCTCTCCGCGATCTCGTCGGTGACGCCCTGGATGCGCACGCCGAGCCAGCCGCGGCGCAGCTCGCCGAACTGGCGCAACTGGTCGACGACGCCGGCCACAGTCTTCGACGGCACCGCGAAGCCGATGCCGATCGAGCCGCCCGACGGCGAGATGATCAGCGTGTTGACGCCGATGACCTCGCCCTCAAGGTTGAACAGCGGGCCGCCGGAATTGCCGCGGTTGATGGCGGCGTCGGTCTGGATGTAGCTGTCATAGGGCCCCGACGAGATGTCGCGGTTCTTGGCCGAGACGATGCCGGCGGTGACGGTGCCACCGAGGCTGAACGGGTTGCCGATCGCGACCACCCAGTCGCCCAGCCGGAGCTTGTCGGAGTCGCCGAACTTGACGACGGTCAACGGCCGCGGCGGCTTGAACTTGAGCACCGCAAGGTCGGTCTTCTTGTCGACGCCGACGAGCTCGGCCTTGATCTTGGTGCCGTCGTTGAGGATCACGTTGATCTCATCGGCATCGGCAATGACGTGGTTGTTGGTGACGACAACGCCCGAGTCGTCGACGATGAAGCCCGAGCCCAGCGAGTTGGTGCGGCGCGGCGAGTTGTCGGCACCGCCCCGGCCGCCCGGACCGCCGCGGCGGTTCTTGAAGAAGTCGTCGAAGAACTCCTCGAACGGCGAGCCCGGCGGCACCTGCGGATTGGCGTTCCGCCCCTCGGACGAGCCGCCCTTGGGCTCGACAGTCTGCGAGGTCGAGATGTTGACGACGGCGTCGATCACCTTTTCAGCGACATCGGCGATCCCCTCCGGCCCCCGCGCCGAGGCCGGGGCCGGCGCGAGCGCCCAGCCCGCGGCAAGAACCGCCGCGGTCAGGATCGGGCGCAGTCGACGGCTGAAAGCAAGGGTTGCGGTCATCGGGCGGATCTCCAGAAAAGTCGGCAAATTCAACCGCTACAGTGCGCCGGAACCGGCGGGGGACGCAAGCACGCCGGATCGGACCGCAGATTCATCATTGAGGGCGACCTAATACGGCAAAATGGCGCAGCCATCGCCTCACAATGGCGTTGGCCGGCCGGCGGACCGTCGTTTGCCGCGGCCGCCCCTCGTTCGGCGAACGCGCAAACGCACAACAATCCGCCGCTCAGATCGGTCGCCGGATCACCCAGATCAGGACCAAACCGGCCACCGCGGAGCCGATGCCGATCGCGCGCAGCACGTTGTCGGGCGTGGTCATCGCAGTCTTCATGGCCCGCCGCATCCACTCCGGACTGGCCGCGAACATCAGGCCTTCGAGCACGAACAGGATACCTAATCCGATGAGGAAATCGGAAAACGCAATGGACCTCATCGGACCCGGACCTCCCGTTCGACCTTCTTGATATGTAACGGGGCGAAGCAACGGCTTCGCCCCGTCCATGTCAACTCCTATTCGCCCGGATCGACCGCCCTGGGCATAAGGCAGGTGCCATCAGGGCTTGGGCGCCGGCACCGCGACGGCCGCGGTCGAGCCGGCGGTGGACGACGTCTCCGCCGCCGGCTTCCCTGAGGGGTTGGCGAAGTAGCGGAAGAACTCCGAATCGGGCCGCAGCAGGAAGCGGGTGTCGCCGGATTTCAGGCCGTTCTCATACGCCGTCATCGAGCGATAGAAGGCGAAGAAGTCGCGGTCCTTGCTGTAGGCCTCGGCGAACAGCCGGTTGCGTTCGGCATCGCCGGCGCCGCGGGTCTGCTCCGCCTGCGAGTTGGCCTCGGCGACGATCACGGTGGCCTCGCGATCGGCCTTGGACCTGATCTCCTGGGCCTTCTGGCCGCCGAACGCCCGGAACTCCTCGGCCTCGCGCTGCCGCTCGGTCTTCATCCGGTTGTACACCGCCTGGCTGTTGGCCTCCGGCAGGTCGGCGCGGCGGATGCGGACGTCCACCACCTGGATGCCATAGGCGTCGGCCTCCTTGTCGAGCTGATCGCGGATCTTGCGCATCAGGCCCTCGCGCTCGTCGCGCACGACTTGCGTGAAGGTGACCTCGCCGAGCACGCGGCGCAACGAGGCGTTGAGCAGCGTGCCGAGCTGGACGTTGGCGGTCTGGATCGAGCCGACGCTCTGGTAGAATTGCAGCGCGTTCTTGATCTTGTAGCGCGCGAAGGCGTCGACGACGAGCCGCTTCTGGTCGAAGGCGATCACTTCCTGCGAGGGGTTCTCGAGGTCGAGGATGCGCTTGTCGATCGAGATCACGTTGTCGATGAACGGCGCCTTGAAGTTCAGGCCAGGCTCGGTGACGACGTCGACCGGCTTGCCGAACCGCACGACCAGCGCCTGCTCGGTCTGCTGCACGGTGAACAGCGAGCTGTAGCCGATGACGACGAGCACGAGCACGGCGACGAGCGCGACGATGCCTGCAACGGGGGACCTCATCGGACGCCTCCCTGCTGAGCCGCCGGCGCCGTACGGCGCGGCAGGAGATCGCCGAGCGGCAGCAGCGGCACGGGGCCGCCGGAGGCACCGCTGTCGAGCACGAGCTTCTCCGAGCCGCCGAGCACGCGCTCCATGGTCTCGAGATAGATCCGTTCGCGGGTCACGTCGGGCGCCTTCTTGTACTCGTCATAGACCTTGAGGAAGCGCGCGCTCTGGCCCTTGGCCTCGGCGATCGCCTGCTCCTTGTAGCCTTCGGCGACCTGCAGGATCTGCGCGGCGCGACCGCGCGCATCCGGCACGACCTTGTTGGCGTAGGTCTGGGCTTCATTCTGGAGACGCTCGAGGTCGGCACGCGCCGCCTGGACGTCGCGGAACGCCTCGATCACCTGGGCCGGCGGATCGACCTTCTGCATCTGCACCTGGGTGATCTGGATGCCGGAGCCGTAGTTATCGAGCGTCTTCTGCATCAGCTCCTGCACGTTCTGCTCGATCACGGTGCGGGCGCCGGTGAGAATCGGCTGGATGTTCGACCGGCCGATCACCTCGCGCATCGCGCTCTCGGCCACCGCCTTCACGGTGCCCTCGGGGTTCTGGATGTTGAACAGGAAGTCGGCGGCGCCCTTCGGCTTGATGCGCCAGAGAACGGTGACGTCGACGTCGACGATGTTCTCGTCGCCGGTCAGCATCAGGCTTTCCTCGGGGACATCGCGACCGCCGCGGCCGCGCCGGCCGGGATCGTCATTGGCGGTGATGCCGATCGAGATCGAGTTGACGCGCAGCGCCTTGGGCAGCAGCACGGTCTCGATCGGATAAGGCAGGTGATAGCGCAGGCCCGGCTGCTCATCGCGGACATATTTGCCGAAGCGGAGCACAACGCCGAGCTCCTCAGACTGCACGCGGTAGATGCCGGAGGCGAGCCAGATGATGATGGCGCCGAGCACGATCAGCAGGACGCCGGCGGTGCCGAAGCCGCCACCGGGGATGAACTGCTGCAGCCGGTCCTGGCCGCGCCGCAGAAGATCTTCCAGGTCGGGCGGCCTTGGACCGACCGGTTGCGGTCCCGAGCCCCAGGGCCCCTTCGGACCCTGACCCCACGGGCCTCCGCCCTGATTCTTCCACGCCATCGATCGATCTCCTCCGAGAGGCTGAGTGTGCACCAACGCCGGCCCCGACGGTCGCCGGGTTATAAGGGACGGCCCCGCCCCTTACAACGTAGCGCTCCAGCTAAGCCCGAACCGGGTTTTGTCAATGTAAACAGGGCCGGAAGCGCCGGTTTGCCGCGGCCTCAAATCCGCCACGCGGCCAAACAACGCGGCTTCATCATTAACGAACGGTCTTGAACGGCCGTCGCGCCGGTCCCGTCGACGAACGCTCACCGCCGCCGGCGATAGGTGACGTAGGAGAATTCGGCCTGATCGTCAGGCCCCGAGGCATGGCGCTCCCGCGCCACCTCCTCCCATTGGGCCGGGTCGATCGCCGGAAACACGGTATCGCCAAGCGGGCTCGCATGCACCTCGGTGATCTCCAACCGGTCGGCGATCGGCATCGTCGCAGCAAAGAGCTCGGTGCCGCCGACGACCGCGATCTCCGCGGCTGAACGCCGCAGCGCATCACCACGCGCGATGCCGAGCGCTTCATCGACGGTATGGGTCACGATCGCGCCCGGCGCGCGAAACTCGGCATCGCGGGTGACGACGATGTTGGTGCGGCCCGGCAGCGGCCGGCGCGGAAACGAGATGAAGGTCTTGCGGCCCATCACGATCGGGCGGCCCATGGTCATCGCCTTGAAGCGCTGCATGTCGCTCTTCTGCCGCCACGGGATCGCACCGGCGGCGCCGATGATGCCGTTGTCGGCGACTGCGACGATCAGCACGATCTCGATCACGGCGCCCTCTCCGCGAGCTGAGCGAGCGCCTCGCCCATGACCTTGCAGAGCTTCCAGTCGTCCATCAGCTCGGCGCCGAGCGACTTGTAGAAGGTGATCGACGGCGCGTTCCAGTCGAGCACCGACCATTGCAGCCGCGCCCAGTTGCGCTCGACACAGGTGCGGGCGAGATGGCCGAGCAGCGCCTGTCCGATGCCGTTGCGGCGGAACGCGGGGCGGACGAACAGGTCCTCGAGATAGATGCCGGGCTTTCCGGCGAAGGTGGAGAAATTGACGAACCAGATCGCAAAGCCCGCGACCTCGCCGTTCCACTCGGCGATGTCGCTGAACAGCGTGGGATGCGCGCAGAACAGTGCCGCGGCGATGTCGGCCTCGCTGGCTGAAACCTCGTGCGAGAGCTTCTCGTAGTCGGCGAGCTCCCGGATCAGCGCGAACACGCTTCCGATGTCGTCAGGCCGGGCGCTGCGGATCGACAGTGGCATGCGTCAGACCGCGACCTCGGCCTTGATATGCGGATGCGGATCGTAGCCGGCGAGCGCGAAGTCCTCGTAGCGGAAGCCGAAGATGTCCTTGACGTCCGGATTGAGCGTCATGGTCGGCAGCGGACGGGGCGCGCGGGTGAGTTGCAGCCGCGCCTGCTCGATGTGGTTGGAATAGAGATGCACGTCGCCGAAGGAGTGCACGAATTCGCCGGGCTTCAATCCCGTCACCTGCGCCACCATCATCGTCAGCAACGCGTAGGAGGCGATGTTGAAGGGCACGCCGAGGAACACGTCGGCCGAGCGCTGATAGAGCTGGCACGACAATTTGCCGTTCACGACGTAGAACTGGAACAGGCAGTGGCAGGGCGGCAGCGCCATCTTCTCGACATCGGCCGGGTTCCAGGCGGTCACGATCAGCCGGCGCGAATCCGGATTGCGCCTGATCATGTCGATCACGCCTCCGATCTGGTCGATATGGCCGCCGTCCGGCGTCGGCCACGAGCGCCACTGATAGCCGTAGACGGGGCCGAGATCGCCATTGGCATCGGCCCACTCGTCCCAGATGGTGACGCCGTTGTCGTGAAGGTATTTGATGTTGGTGTCGCCCTTCAGGAACCACAGCAGCTCGTGCACGATCGCCTTCAGCGGCAGCCGCTTGGTGGTCACCAGCGGAAAGCCGGCCGCAAGGTTGAAGCGCAACTGGTGGCCGAACACCGAGAGCGTGCCGGTGCCGGTGCGGTCGTGTTTCTCGGCACCGTCGGACAGGATGCGTTCGAGCAGGTCGTGATACTGGTGCATGGTGCGCGCTGGCGGCCTTTCGCAGAAGGCGGCGAATTTAACGGCAGGAATCGCCCGGCCCTAGCCTCGACTCGGCCCGGTCGCCGATTATACCCCGAAAATTGTCGGCCGCCGCCGCAAATGACAAGGGCGGAACCGTCCATTCCGCCCTGCCCCTTCCGCCTCGATGGTCGTCTCGCGCTAGCTCGCCGGCTTGAGCACCGCGGTCCATTTGATGATTTCCGCCTTCACCAGCGCCGCCAGCGCTTCCGGCGTGCGGTCCGCAGCACCGGGAATGACGCTATCGAACTCAAGCAGGCGCTTGCGGACGCCCTCGTCGTCGAGCGCCTGGGCCGCGGCGGCGTTGAGCTGGCCCGCGAGGTCAGCCTTCGCTTTCCACGAAAACCTCGTCGCGCTTGCGGCGCAGCGTCGGCAGCACCGCCAGCACCAGCAGCCCCGCGGCAATCGCGAGCAGCACGGCGGACAGCGGCCGCGTCAGGAACACCGACCAGTCGCCGCGCGAGATCAACAGCGCGCGGCGCAGGTTCTCCTCCATCAGCGGCCCCAGCACCATGCCGAGCAGCAGCGGCGCCGGCTCGAAATCATGCTTGATCAGCCAGTAGCCGACGAGGCCGAACGCACCCGCCAGGACGACGTCGACCGGCGCGTTGTTGACGGAGTAGATCCCGATCGCGCAGAAGATCACGATCGACGGGAACATCAGCCGGTACGGCACGCGCAAGAGCCGCACCCAGATGCCGACCAGCGGCAGGTTGATGATGATTAGCATGAGATTGCCGATCCACATCGAGGCGATCATGCCCCAGACCAGGTCGGGCTGCTTCTGCATCACCTGCGGGCCCGGCACGATGCCGTGGATGGTCATCGCGCCGACCATCAGCGCCATGACCGCATTCGGCGGAATGCCGAGCGTCAGCAGTGGAATGAAGGAGGTCTGGGCCGCCGCATTGTTGGCGCTCTCCGGCGCCGCGACGCCCTCGATCGCACCGCGACCGAACCGCGACGGATCTCGCGCGAGCTTCTTCTCCAGCGTATAGGCCGCGAACGAGGCGATCACCGCACCGCCGCCCGGCAGGATGCCGAGGATCGAGCCGAGCACCGTGCCGCGCAGGATCGCCGGCGTGGAGTCTTTCAGATCCTTCCGGGTCGGCATCAGGCCGGTGATCTTCTTCTGCACGAGGTCGCGGTCCATCTCCGCGCCGGCATCGAGATTGCGGATGATCTCGGCAAAGCCGAACACGCCCATCGCGACGGTGGCAAAGCCCAGGCCGTCGGCGAGCTCGGGAATATTGAAGGCCATGCGCGAGACGCCGGTCTCGATGTCCGAGCCGACCATCGACAGCAGCAGGCCGAGCACGATCATTGCGATCGCCTTCAGCACCGAGCCCTTCGCCAGCACGACTGCGAAGATCAGGCCCAGCACCATCAGCGAGAAATACTCGGCTGGGCCGAACGCCAGCGCGAGCCTGGTCAACGGCGCGCCGAGGATCGCAATCAGCACGGTGGCAACGCAGCCGGCAAAGAATGAGCCGATCGCGGCGATCGCCAGCGCCGGACCGGCACGGCCCTGCTTCGCCATCTGGAAGCCGTCGAGCGCGGTTACCACCGACGTCGCCTCGCCAGGAATGTTCACCAGGATCGACGTCGTCGAGCCGCCATACTGGGCGCCGTAGTAGATGCCAGCCAGCATGATCAGCGCGCCGACCGGCGGCAGGCCGAAGGTGATCGGCAGCAACATCGCGACGGTGGCGATGGTCCCGATGCCCGGGAGAACGCCGACCAGCGTGCCGACCAGCGCGCCGATCAGGCACATCAGCAGATTGATCGGCGACAACGCGACGGCGAAACCGTGGGCGAGATTAGCAAACAGATCCATCACGCCCTCACTGCAAAAGGAAACGCGGCAACAGCGGCATCGGCAACCCCAGCACGTAGGGGAACAGCAGCGCGCAGCCACCGGTCAGGCAGATGCCGACGATCAGGGCCTCGCGCCAGCGCGTCTCGGGGCTGCCGATCGCCGCGATCAGGAAGCTTGCAAGCCCCGTGACCAATAGTCCGAGCGGGCGAATGGAGACGGCGAAGGTCAGGATCGCGAGCGAGACGAACAGCGGTCCGCGCCAGTGATAGGTCGCAAGCTGCGCGCCTTCACTCACGACGCCGATCACGGCCACGGCAGCTCCGAGCCCCAGCAGCAGCAGACCGAACATCCGCGGCGCAGTTCCGGCACCGAACGAGAAGCCGCGCATGCCCTGCAGATCGCTGGAGGCCCACAACGCGAACAGCGCGATCGCCATCAGCACGACACCACCGAAATAGTCCTGCGGCGCGCGTGGACGTACCATGAATGTGAACACCGCGACCGCGATCAGCGGATAGGTGTAGATGAGAGCCAGCAGAACATCGGAAGACAGCGATGTCTTGCCGCTTGCGGCATATTGCTGCGCCAGGCTCGGGATCGCAATTGACAAGGCCGACGCATGGGCCGCAATGACCTGCAGCGGACCGCGTCCGGATAGTGGCGCCACGAGACCAGCCAAGGCGATCAGCAGTTCGATGATCTGTGGCGCGAAGGCAAGGACCAGAATGATCGATGCGCCGGTCGCGCTGCGGGCAGCCGGCATGCCCGCCGTTTCGCCCGACAATTGGCCCGTGGTCTCGGCCATGCCTCGCCCTCCCCGATCGGCCTTGATGGCCGGCACTGTTTTCGTTCGGCGGCCCGGAGCAAACCGGTCGCGCTTCTATTTTGCCTAGCGACTTTCCCTAGAGAAGGCCAGCAAAACCAAGACAGCCGCCCGCGGCGAGCAGCCAGAGCGGATTGAGTCGCGTCATAGATGCAACGACTGCGGCAAGGACCGTCAGCGCGAACGCCCGCCACGTCTGGTCGGAAGCCTGACCGAGAATCCATGCGCTCGCCGCCATCAAGCCGATCGACAGCGGCACCAGCGTCGCCTGCAGCATGGCGGGCCAGCGCGCATCCCGCGCATTCGAGAGCCAGCGGCTGACAAAATAGGAGAGCACGGCGGTGGGACCGCACATCGCGATCGTCGCGACCGCCGCACCTGCCACGCCTGCGACCGAATAGCCGATCAGGGTGACGATCAGAACGTTGGGCCCGGGCGACAATTGCGAGAGTGCGAACAGATCGGCGAACTGTTTGTCCGTCATCCAGTGCCGGGCCTCGACTGCAACACGTTGCAGTTCGGGAATCGCCGCCACTGCTCCGCCAACCGCAAACAGCGAGATCAACGCAAAGGTCCAGAACAGCTGGAACAGCGGATTGTCGTCCCCGCTCATCGTGCCCACCGCGTCTTGGCATAGGTGACGGCTAGGCTGAGCGGCACGGCCACCAGCAGAACCTCCTGAAGTGGCAGGCGCGCCAACCCGATCGCCACGAACACGCCGGCCACGACGACGAGGCCCGCCAGGTCGCTCTTCTTCAGGAGCGGCGAGATCATGCGAAACACCACCGACGCCAGCAGGCCCACGGCCACGCAGGACACGCCAGCAAGCCCCCGTCGCCACGTGTCGGCTTGTCCAAAATGACCGTAGATGGCGCCGAGAGAGGTGATCAGCAGCACCGGGGGCCCGAGCAGGCCGGCAAAGGCAGCGAGCGCGCCGGGGACACCGCGCAACCGCGCGCCGAACACCACGGAGAAATTCACGATGTTGGGTCCGGGCAGGAAATGGCAGAGCGCGAAGGTCGCGTTGAACTCCTCCGCCGTCATCCAGCGATGCTCATCGACGATTGCACGCCTGGCGAACACCAGCACGCCCCCAAAGCCCGACAGCGACATTTTCGCGAATGCGAAGAAGAGCGTGCGAAGGTTGGGCGGGTGTTTGGCGATGTCGGCCGCGGGAGAGGCAACCAGCGCAACTTCGGAAGGCATGCCGCACTGTAGGAGGACAAAAACCAGAATGCCAAGGTTGAACCAGAGGGTTCCCGGCAGCCGCCCACATTTTTGTCGCGTGCCGCGGCGTTTCGGCCCTGTGCATCCGCCGGCCGGGGGCCTATATAGAACCTGCCGGCTTGCCGGCTATGGAAATAAATCGCCGTCGAAATAAACCATTCGGACCCGGGGGCGGTACCCGGCGCCTCCACCAAAGCCCATCGACAGATGGGTTTTGGCGGGGGCGAAATAGGATCGACGAGGGCGTAAAGGGCGAGCTTTTTCCCGGTATTGTTCCGCCGTTATCGGGCTACTGCAATAGTTGCCAACGACAACTTTGCTCCGGTTGCTCAGGCTGCGTAACGCAGTTTGAAAGACCACCTTAAAGTCCTAACGGGTTAAGCTCCGTTAGGCGGGGTTCGGAGGCACCTGGCAACAGAAGCCTCCACTTTCACGTTCCTCCGCTTTAACCTGTCTCCGCTTTAACCCATCTCCGCTTCAGGGCCGTGCTGTCCCCAGCTTTTTGGCGCGGCTTCGATTCATTCCTTCGTTGACCGGACTTCCGCCAGCTTCTACCCGTTCCCATATCTGGCGATCGACCGGCATGGCTGCTGACCTCAGCGCCGATGCCGGGTACGATGTGATTGACGCGAGTCGGGAATGCTGCTGCCTTGCCGGGCGCGGCCGCCCGAAGCGTCGGGCGCAGCCCTACACGACACAGGACCGATCATGGCGACGGATCATATTCGATACGATGTGCTGGCGCGCGACGCGTTGCGCGGGGTGCTGCGCCGGGTGCTGAGCGACGCTGCCGCCCATGGACTCCCAGGCGAGCATCATTTCTTCATCACATTCGTGTCCAAGGCCGAGGGCGTGAAGCTGTCGCCGCGGCTGCTGGCGCAATATCCGGAGGAGATGACGATCATCCTGCAACACCAGTTCTGGGATCTGGTGGTTTCGGAGGATCGGTTCGAAGTCGGCCTGTCGTTCGGCGGCATCCCTGAGCGCCTCGTGGTGCCGTTCCACGCCATCAAGAGCTTCTTCGATCCGTCCGTACAATTCGGACTGCAGTTCGAGCCGTCGGAGGCGATTGCCGAGACGCCGGCCGCGCCGAAACTGCCGGCCGCGCCGGCGCCATCGGCCATTGCCGGTCCGTTGCCTGCGACGCCGGCCGAAGCCGGCGACGACAAGCCGCTGCCGCCGGCCACGCCAGGAGAAGGCGCCGAAGTCGTGCGTCTGGACCGTTTCCGCAAGAAGTAGGCGCATTCGCCCCGCGCGGAACGACGGTCGGATCACTAGATTGAAGCATGCTCGAACCGGTCGACGCCGGTTCGCAACCAATGACGGGCATGCTTCATGGCACATTCAGCTAGTTCATCATCGCACGGATCGACGCGCACGGAGACCGACAGCTTCGGCCCGATCGAGGTCGCCGCCGACCGCTATTGGGGCGCGCAGACCGAGCGCAGCCGGCAGAATTTCCGCATCGGCCACGACCGCATGCCAATCGGCATCGTGCGCGCGCTCGCGCTCGTGAAGATGGCCGCGGCGCAGACCAATCGCGAGCTCGGACTGCTCGAGCCGCGCATGGCGGACGCCATCGTCCAAGCGGCGCAGGAGGTCATCGACGGCAAGCTCGACGACCACTTTCCGCTGGTCGTCTGGCAGACCGGCTCGGGCACCCAGAGCAACATGAACCTCAACGAGGTGATCGCCAATCGCGCCAGCGAACTGCTCGGGGGCGAACGCGGGACCAAGAAGCCCGTACATCCGAACGATCACGTCAACATGAGCCAGTCGTCCAACGACTCCTTCCCCACCGCGATGCACATCGCCGCGGCACGGGCGATCTCGGGCCATCTGGTGCCGGCGCTGTCGGAGCTGCTGGCGGCGTTGCGCGCCAAGCAGGACGCGTTCGCGGACATCGTCAAGATCGGCCGCACCCACACCCAGGACGCCACGCCGCTCACGCTTGGCCAGGAGTTCTCCGGCTACGCCGCGCAGGTCGAGAGCGCGATCGCAAGAATCGAGACGGCGGCGCGAGATCTCTTGCCGCTGGCCCAAGGCGGCACCGCCGTGGGCACCGGCCTGAACGCGGATCCGAAATTCGCGAAGCTGTTCGCCAAGCATGTTGCCGACATCACCGGCTGGCCCTTCACCAGCGCCGCCAACAAATTCGAAGCGCTCGCGTCCAACGACGCCTATGTGTACGTACATGGCGCGCTCAACGCGGCGGCCACCGGCCTGTTCAAGATCGCGAACGACATCCGCTTTCTCGGATCGGGCCCCCGCTCGGGATTGGGGGAATTGATCCTGCCGGAGAACGAGCCCGGCTCCTCGATCATGCCGGGCAAGGTGAATCCGACGCAGTGCGAAGCACTCACGATGGTGTGCTGCCAGGTGTTCGGCAATCACACGGCGATCACCATGGCCGGCAGCCAGGGGCATTTCGAACTGAACGTCTACAAGCCATTGCTCGCACATTGCATGATGCAGTCCGTACAATTACTAGGTGATTCAGCTCGTTCATTCAGCGAACATTGCGTGACGGGAATTCGCGCCGACGAGAATCGGATTCGAGAGCTGATGCAGCGCTCGCTGATGCTGGTGACGGCGCTTGCGCCGAAGATCGGCTACGACAATGCGGCCAAGGTCGCCAAATCAGCGCATCAGCACGGCACGACGCTGAAAGATGAAGCTTTAAGGCTCGGTTTCGTGTCTGAGGACGAATTCGACCGCCTCGTGCAACCCGAGAAGATGACGAGGCCCGGACGACCCTGACGGTAGTCCCGTAGTACTACGGGGGGTGATGCAATTCTCGCCGTTAACCCCTAAAGGATACTCTCGACTACAAGTTCTGCTGCGTTTGGTGAGTAAACAAATCCCGCTCGCAACGACGCGACTGGCCCTCGAACTATCAGGGAGCGATGACGTGATTGTCTGGAGAACGCCTGGGCTCATCCGCGCAATGCGCATGCTCTCGTCACGACGTTCGATGGCTTAGATGATTGGAGCAAGCATGGGTGATGTCATCAACTTGAAACGTTCCAGAAAGCGCGTGGAGCGCGATGAAGCAGCGAAGGTCGCCGAAAGCAACCGCGCTCGCTTCGGCAGGACGAAGTCCGAACGCGCAAATGACGCGCAACGCGACAAGCGCGCGAACGAATTACTCGATCAACATCGTATCAATGGCGAGGACGCGTGATGAAGTCGCCCGTCGTAAAACGTTCAATCGTGGTTGCTGGCCACAAGACCAGCGTCAGCCTCGAAGAGGCCTTCTGGAACGGCATGAAGGAGATTTCGGGTCTCCGTAACATGACCCTGTCCGAGCTGGTCGGAGAGATCGACAACAATCGCCAGCAGGGCAACCTGTCCTCGGCGATCCGGCTGTTCGTGCTCGACCACTTCAAGAGCCGCGCCGCAGCTTCTTCCGGCCTCGAGCCGAAGACGGCGGTGGACGCCCGGCACACGGCAGCCGCCGCGGCTCCTTGAGGCAGATCAGACGGCGGTCCGCCCGGCCTGTTTAAAATCGCTCTAAGATGCAGCGGCATTTAACATGCCGCGCTTGACCTCTTGGCACGCGATTGAAAATACAGGCTATGAGCGAAATCTGCGATACAAGGCCGCCTCAGCCGCTCGGTCTCGCCCGGCGAGGCTATACCGGAACAATCCAGCATCTGGCTGCGGGCGGCGCGAGCTCGTCCCTGCCGGACGTCGAATTGGAGAGCCGGCTGATCGAACTGGGCTTCGTCGAGGGCGCCCGGGTCGAAATTCTGCATGAGGGGATCGTCGGGCGCGATCCGATCGCCGTGCGTGTCGACAACATCACCGTCGCGGTCCGCCGGCGCGAGGCCATGGCCGTCATCGTGGCATAGGCCGCGCGGAAAGCGTCGTCATGGAAAGCCCTCTGCTGCATCTGGCCCTGGTGGGTACGCCCAACAGCGGCAAGACCTCACTGTTCAACGCGCTGACGGGAAGCCGCCAGAAGGTCGCGAACTATCCTGGGGTCACGGTCGAGCGCAAAGAGGGCGCATTCGTCACCCCGCAGGGCCGCCAGGTCTCGCTGGTCGACCTGCCCGGCACCTATTCCTTGCGCGGTCGCAGCCCTGACGAGGAAATCACCAGGGATTTCGTGCTGGGACGTGCCACCGGCGAGGTCCTGCCCGATCTGGTGTTGTGCGTCGCCGACTCCACCAACCTCAGGTTGACGATCCGGCTGCTGCTCGAGCTCAAGAGCACCGGCCGGCCGCTGGCGCTCGTGCTCAACATGTTCGACATCGCCAAGCGGCGCGGCGTCACGGTCGACGTCCCCGCCCTGTCGCTAGCGCTGGGCGTGCCGGTGGTGACGTCGATCGCCGTGCGGAAGGGCGGCACCGACGACCTGCTGCGGCTGACCGACGAGCTCCTCGCCCGGGCGGCCGCGGCCACCGGAGAGCGCGCCAACACCTGGCGTCCTCTCACGGTCCCGGAGCTGCGCGCCACCCAGCGCGAGGCCGACCGTATCATCGCGGAGACGGTCAGCTTGCCCGAGCGGCCCGATACCTGGACTGCCCGGATCGATGCCATCGCGCTGCATCCGGTCGGCGGTCTGCTGATCCTGCTGGCGATCCTGTTCGTGATGTTTCAGGGGGTGTTCGCCTGGGCCCAGCCGCTGATGCAGGTGTTGTCGGCGGCCTTCGATGCGCTCGGCCAGCTCGTTCACGACGAGCTTCCCGAAGGCCTGCTGCAGAGCTTCCTGCAGAACGGCGTGATCTCCGGCGTCGGCAGCGTCATCGTGTTCCTGCCGCAGATCATCATCATCTTCCTGTTCATCCTGCTCTTGGAAGATTTCGGCTACATGGCGCGCGCCGCATTCCTGATGGACCGCATCATGGGCGGCGCCGGGCTGCATGGCCGCGCCTTCATCCCGCTGCTCTCGAGCTTTGCCTGCGCCATTCCCGGCATCATGGCGACGCGCGTGATCGATAACCGCCGCGACCGGCTCACCACGATCCTGATCGCGCCGCTGATGACCTGCTCGGCGCGGATCCCGGTCTATACGCTGATCATCTCGGCCTTCATCCCGCCGACCAAGGTGTGGGGCCTGGTCAACCTGCAGGGCCTGGTGATGTTCGGGCTCTACGCCGCCGGGATCATCAGCGCGCTGCTGGTGTCGTTCCTGGTGAAGTTCTTCCTGATGCGCGACTACCAGCCGGCGCCGTTCATGCTGGAGCTGCCGGACTACAAGATGCCGCGGTTGCGCAGCATCGCGATCGGCGTCTACACCCGCGCCAAGATGTTCTTGCAGCGCGCCGGCACCACGATCTTCGCGATGATGGTGCTGATCTGGTTCCTGGCGTCGTTCCCGCAGCCGCCGGAGGGCGCGACCGAGCCCGCGATCAATTACAGCCTCGCGGCGATGATCGGCCAGGCGATCGCCCCTCTGCTCTCGCCGGTCGGCTTCAACTGGCAGATCGCGGTGGCGCTGGTGCCCGGCATGGCCGCCCGCGAAGTCGCAGTCGCCGCGCTCGGCACCGTCTATGCGATCGAGGGCGGCAAGGAGGCCGCCGAGCAGATCGGACAGGTGCTGGCCAGCAAATGGAGCCTCGCCACAGCGCTGGCGCTGCTCGCCTGGTACATTTTCGCCCCGCAATGCGCCTCGACGCTCGCCGTCATCCGCCGAGAAACCGGCAGCTGGCGCTGGATGGCCGTCACCTTCTTCTACATGTTCGCGCTCGCCTATGCGGCCGCGTTCGCGACCTACCACATTGCGGTCGCGATGGGCGCGGGCTGAGCCCGCGCCCTCCGCGTCAGCGCGCGACGTCGACATGCAGCGCGAAGCCGCGCGCGTCCGGCGCGCCGAGCTCGGGACGAAGCTGCATCGACGGGATCAGATAGTCGCCGTGGTTCTGCCGCCGGTACGGGGTCGGCTGATCCGTGAACAGCGTCCGCATGCGCTCGCGCAGCCGCTCGGCGATCGCGGCAAAGCCGGCATCATCGAGCCGGTTGACCCGGTGCGCCACGAACGCCGGCAGCACGTCGAAGCCGGGATAGAACAGGATGCCGTGGTTGATCGGAAACAGGAGATCGTCGATCGGCCCGTTGATGCCGCGCGCCGAATAATGCTCCTCCCAGCCGCCGGTGGTCACGACCAGCATCGCGCGCTTGCCGGCAAACACACCCTCACCATAGCGGTTGCCCCAGCGCTTGTCGCTGTGCTCGCCGACGCCATAGGTGAAGCCATAGGAATACACCCGATCGACCCAGCCCTTGAGGATCGCCGGCATCGTGAACCACCACAGCGGAAACTGCAGGACCACCGCGTCGGCCCAGAGCAGCTTGTCCTGCTCGGCCCTGACGTCCTCGGTCAAGGTGTGGGTCTTGAAGGCCTCGCCAGACGCGGTGGCGACGTTCAGAGGCCCGTCCGGCGGCAAGAGCGGGAAGTCGGCGCGGTCGGTGGCCGACTTCCAGCCCATCGCGTAGAGATCTGAGACCCGGATCTCGTGGCCCTGGGCCTTGAGCTCGGCGACGGCGACCTCGCGCAGGGCGCCGTTCAGCGAGCGGGGTTCGGGATGGGCGAAGACGAGCAGCACGTTCATGGCTTGGATCCTTTGCTGGAACAGCCGGAACATAGACGCGCGCCAACTTATCCACTATATGGCGTATATCGATAATATTATGCTGTTTTATGGATAAATCAGACATCAGCCTCATCAACATGCGCAGCTTCGTCCGGGTCGCCGAGCGCGGCAACCTGTCGGCCGTGGCGCGCGAGCTCGGGCTGGGCCAGTCCACCATCTCGCGTCACCTTCAGGAATTGGAGGATGCGATCGGCGTGCCGCTGCTCAGCCGCACCACCCGGCGCGTCACCCTGACCGACGAAGGCAGCCGCTACTACACGAACTGCGTCCAGATCCTGCGGCTTATCGAACAGGCCGGCGACGAGGCGCGCGGTGCGCGCGGCGCTGCCAGCGGCATCATCCGGATTTCCTGCACGGCGGCCTTCGGCATCCTGCATGTCGCGCGGCTGGTCTTCGCGTTTCAGGATCTCTATCCGGACATCGCGATCGATCTCAATTTGACCGACGAGCGCATCGACCTCGTGCGGGAGGGTGTCGACATCGCGCTGCGTCTCGCTCCGCTCACCGACAGTTCTCTGAAGCTGCGGTCGCTCGGCCACTCGCACCGGCTGCTGGTCGCTTCTCCCGACTACCTCGCGAGACGCGGCACGCCGCGCACGCCGCAGGAACTGATCGGGCATGACGGCATTCGCATGACCAACGTCGCGGGCAGCGAGTCGCTCGTCGTCATGGGACCCGATGAAGAACGCCATGAGGTGCCGTTCAGAGGCTGCTTCCGCACCAATCACGGACTCGCGGTTCGAGAGGCCGTGCTGTCCGGGCGCGGTATCGGCGGGAGCCATGCGTGGCTGGTCGACGATCTCATCGCGGCTGGCAGGCTGACGGTCATCCTGCCCGACCACCGTCTGCCATCGACTCCCCTCAACATGCTGATCGTCCCGGAGCGCGCCGGCATCGCGCGCGTGCGGCTGCTGATCGACTATCTCGCCGAGGAGATCGTCCGCCTGCCCGGCATCCGGCCCGAGCCCTGAGCTACAGCCGCGGCATCGCGTCCGGCCGCACCTCGCGCGCTTGCGCGGCCAGCCGGATCGCGGCATTGGCCGCACCGAAGCCCTGATAGTTGCGCCGCTGCACGATCTCGAAGAAGAAGCGCTCCTCGAAGATATGGGTGTAGACCTGGAAGAACTCGGCGTCGCCGTCGCGGTCGTACAGGATCTCGTTGGCACGGAGCGCTGCGATCGTCTCGGGCGCAAGATCATACTTGGCTTCGAGATCGTCGTAGTAGTTATCGGGAATGTCGAGGAAGCCGGCGCCGCGGGCGCGCATCTCGGCCACGGCGGCAAAAATGTCGTCGCAGGAGAACGCGATGTGCTGGACGCCGGAACCGAAGAACTCGGAGATGAAACGCGAAGATAAGGTGCGCGTCGCCGAGGAGCCGTTGAGGATGAAGCGCAGGCTGCGATCGCCGTTGACGATCGCCTGGCTCTGCACGAGGCCTCGGGGGTCGGCGATCTCCATCTGTGGCAGCCGCGAGAAGTCGATGATCCCGGCATAGAACAGCAGCCAGGACAGCATCTCTTCATACGGCATCGACTGGGCGATGTGATCGACTGCGGCGAGACGGTCGGTGCTCTTGTCGCTGGCGACAGCTTCGAAATCGACGTCCCAGTGCCGCCCGTGCGTATCCAGGAAGTACAACAGGCTGCCGCCGACGCCGTGGATCGCCGGAATTTCCAGTTCCCCCGGCCCGACCGGCTGCGTGAAGGTGCGCGTCTTCAAGGACTGCGCCCGCGCCATGGCACGAGCGGCGCTGTCGACGTCCAACGCCAACGCGCAGACGCCTGCCCCGTGCGTGACGTAATGCGAATGCGCAAAGCTGGCCGGCTCGCAGTTGATCACCAGCTCGATTGCGCCCTGGGACCAGCGCTGCACCGCCTTGCTGCGATGACGCCCCGTCTTGCGGAAGCCAAGCTGCCCGAACAGTTTCGCCAGAGACTCCGCTTTGTCCTCGCTGACCGCGAATTCCACGAAGCCGATGCCGTGGCTCCTGACCCGAGGCTCGAAGCGCGGCTCCGGCTGGGCGGGCATCTTTCCGGCGAGGTCATCCTGCAACAGCAGCAGCGAGCGCATGCCGTCGAGCGCGGTGCGCGGCGCCGAGCCGGCGCGGAACTGATCGTTGAAGATCTCCAGCGACAGCGGCCCGGCATAGCCGGTCGCGGCGACCGCCTCCATGAACGCCCCGACCGGCAGATCGCCTTGCCCGGGAAAGCTGCGGAAATGCCGGCTCCAGGACAGCACATCCAGTTCGAGCTTCGGCGCATCGGCGAGTTGCACCAGAAAGATCTTGTCGGCCGGAATGGCGCGGATCGCGTTGGTCGGCAGCGACGGTGCGAGCGCATGGAAACTGTCGAGGATGACGCCGATGGCTTTGTGATCGGCGCGGCGCACGATCTCCCAGGCATCGCGATAGTCATGCACGTGACGGCCCCAGGCCAGCGCCTCATAGCCGACACGCAGGCCACGCTTCGCGGCGCGCTCGCCGAGCTCGTGGAAATCGGCGGCGGCGCGGTCGATGCCGCCGAGCGAGTCCGGCGACACGCTGCTGCAGATCAGCAGCAGATCCGTGCCCAGCTCCTGCATCAGGTCGAACTTGCGCTCGGCGCGGATGAAGTTGCGCGCGCGCTGCGGCTCCGGCATGCCCTCGAAATCGCGGAACGGCTGATAGGCGCAGATCGCAAGGCCGAGGTCGCGGCACATCTGCCCGATCTCGCGCGGCCGCATCCCGAACGCGACCAGATCGTTTTCGAATATCTCGACCGTATCAAAGCCGGCGGCAGCGATCGCCTTGAGCTTCTCGTCGAGCGCGCCAGAGATGGAGACGGTTGCGATCGAGCGCTGGTTCATGCCGCCGTCTCCTCCATCGCGCCGCCCAGGAACAGCTGGCCGATGCGCGGATCGGCCAGCACGCGATCGGCCTTGTCGATGATGCGGGTACGGCCGAGCTCGAGCACGATGCCGTAGTCGGAGATCTCCAGCGCCGAGCGCGCATTCTGCTCGATCAGGAGCACCGAGACGCCGCGGTCGCGCAATTGTTTCAGCATGTCGAAGGTCTGCTGCACCATCAAGGGCGACAGGCCAATCGAGGGCTCGTCGATCAGCACCAGCTGCGGCTCGAGAAGCAGCCCGCGCGCGATCTCGAGCTGCTTCTGCTCGCCGCCCGACAGGGTCGAGGCCTGACGATCCGCCTTCTTGCGCAGCACGGGAAAGACATCGAGCGCCGCCTCGACGCGGGCGGTCAGATCGAGATCGCGCGAAGCGGCGACGCCGCCAAGCTCGATGTTGTGACGCACCGACAGCTCGCCGAAGATGTTGCGGCCCTGCGGGATGTAGCAGATGCCGGCGCCGAGCAGCGCGCGCTGGCTCAAGCCGGTGACGTCGCGGCCCTTGAAGACCACCTTGCCTTCGCGCAGCTTGAGCAGGCCGAAGATCGCCTTGAACACGGTCGACTTGCCGGCGCCGTTCGGACCGATGACGGTGGTGATCGAGCCCGCCGGCACCGAGAAGGTGGTGCCGTTGAGGATCGTCATCTTGCCGTAGCCGCCGACGAGGTTCTGGACATCGAGAATGGGATCGCTCATCGCCGGCTCCCTCAGTGTCCGAGATAGGCTTCGATCACGGCCGGGTTGGCCCTGATCTCGTCGGGTTTGCCGATCGCAAGCACCTTGCCTTCCGCCATCACCATCACGCGCGAGCACAGCGACATCACGAACTCCATGTTGTGCTCGATCACGACGAAGGTGGCGCGGCGCTCGCGATTGATCGCGATCAGCCGCTCCTTGAGGTCGCCCAGCATGGTCGGGTTGACGCCGCCTGCAGGCTCGTCGAGCAGCACCAGCCGCGGGCCGCCCATGAAGGCCATCGCGGCATCGAGCAACTTCTGCTGACCATAGGACAAGCCACCGGCCGGCTCGTTGGCGAGGTGCTCTAGCTTGAAGAAGCCGATCATCTGATCGGCGGTCGTGGTCAGGCCGGCATCCGACGGACCGAACAGGCGCGACAGCATGCTGCCGCGATGCTCCTGTCCCGCAAGGATTAGATTGTCGCGCACCGAGAGTTTCGGGAACACCTGCAGCAACTGAAACGTGCGGCTGACGCCGAGCCGGTTCAGCTCCGCCGGACGCTGCCCAGTGACGAGCTTGCCGTCGACCCTGACCTCGCCCGCGCTCGGCACCAGCTGGCCGAGAATGCAGTTGAACAAGGTCGACTTGCCGCAACCATTGGGGCCGATGAGACCGAGGATCTCGCCCTCATGCACGTCGAAGCTGACGCCATCGACTGCGGTGATGCCGCCAAAGCTCTTCTTCACGTCGCGAACGTCGAGGACTGCGGTCATCGCGCGGCCTCCAGCTTGGATTGAGCCGCGGCCCGCAGCGCGGATGCTGCCTGGGTCCGGCGTGAGCTGAGATAGCGGTCGAGAATGCCGAGGATGCCGGTGGGCGAGTAGATCAGCAGCAGGATGACCGCCACGGCATAGAGCATCAAATAGTAGCCCTCGGCGAAGCGCAGCCACTCCGGCAGCAGCACCGCGATCATGGCACCCAGGAACGGCCCGAGCATGAAGCCCGAGCCGCCGACGATCACCATCATCAGGAGGTCGAGCGAAAGCTGCAGGTTGAACGGCACCGGGTCGACATATTGCGTCAGCGGCGCATAGAGCACGCCGGCAATGCCGCCGAGCACCGAGCCGATCGCGAACGCCATCAGCGTGTAGCGTCGGGTGTCGATGCCGAGCGATTGCGCCCGGATCGGATTTTCGCGCAGCGCCATGAAGGCGCGACCCCAGGGCGAGCGGATCAGCCACCACATCGCGAGCGTCACGAGGCCGAGGGAGCCGAGACAGAGATAGTAGAACGGCAGCGGCTTGCGGGTCGGGTAGCCGAAGATCTCGGGGCGCGGAATGTTGCTGATTCCGTAGATCCCGTTGGTGAGCCAGCTCTCGTTACGGAACACGAGGAACGCCAGCGTCGAAAACGCGAGCGTGACGAAGGCGAGGTAGTGATGCTGCACGCGCAGCGCCGGATAGCCGAGGAGCCAACCGACGATGAAGCAGATCACGATGACGAGGCCGAGCGCGGCAATCAGCGGCCAGCCATGCGTGGTCAGGATCGCCGCCCCATAGGCGCCAATGCCGACGAAGGCGCCCTGCGCCAGCGACACCTGCCCGGCGTAGCCAAGCGTGAGGTTCAATCCCATCGCGGCGATGGTCATCACGGCCCACTGGCTCAGGATGTACAGGCCGTAGCGGTTGAAGTTCATCGGGACGATGATCAGGCCCGCGATGATGACGAGACCGAGCGCGACGAGAAGCAGTTTGCTGTGCTTGCTCATACCGTACGCTCCTCGGCGCGTCCGAGCAGGCCCTGCGGCCGGAACAGGATGACAAGGATCAGCAGAACCATCGGAACGGCGGCACGATACTGCGTGGAGACGTAGGCCGCGGCGAGGTTGTCGACGACGCCGATCAGGAGACCGCCGGCAATGGCGCCGCGCACCTGGTTGAAGCCGCCGACAATGGCGGCGATAAACGCGGCCTGCCCGAGCACCTCACCGCTGGAAAACTTCGCGAGATAGATCGGCGTGATCAGCAGCGAGGCCAGCGCGACCAGCACGGCATTGATCAGGAAGGTCAGGAGGATCATACGCTCGACGGGCACGCCGATGATGCGCGCGACCGTCGGGTTCTGTGCTGCCGCCTGCATCTGATGGCCGAGCGAGGTGCGGTTCAACAGCGTGGTCAATCCGACGACCGCGAGGATCGCGACTGCGAGCACGCCGAGGCTCTGCAGCGAAATCGCCCGGCCCAGGACGGTGACGTCACCTACCGGCACGATCGAAGGGAAAGGCGAGGCCTCGGCGCTGAAGAACTGCTTCACCGCCTCCTTGATCCCGACCGCCAGCGCCATGGTGGCGATCGCCAGCGGCAGCACGCCATGCCGCAGCATCGGATCGACCAGCAACATCTTGAAGGCGAGACCGAGCAGCAGTGCCGACAACAGGATGCCGACGAGAACCGCGAGCCAGAACGGCGCGCCGAGATGCATCACCGCGAGCATCAGGAAGGCCGGCAGCATCACGAACTCGCCCTGGGCGAAGTTGATGGTCTGCGAGGTCTGCCACAGCAAGGTGAAGCCGACGGCAACGAGCGCGTAGATGGCACCGGTGGCGAGACCCGCCACGATCAGGTCGAGCAGATTGGACATGGTTTCCCCGTTAGCCTTTGGGTGACGGCAGCGCTGGCATCCCCACCAGCGCCGCCAATCGACCATCCACCTCAGTTCAGCTTCGGTAGCACCTGCTTCACGACCTGCTTGCCTTCGACCACCTCGACCAGGAAGCCCTGGCGATCGATGTCGCCGTTCTGATCGAAGGTCACGTCCATCAGGACGTTCGGCTCAGCCGAGGTCTTGATGGTCAGGCCGTGCAGCGTGTCGGCGAAGGCCTTGGAATCCACCTTGCCCATCTTCTCGGTCGTGGCCTTGACCATGTAGATCGCGAGATAGCCCTTGAGGCCGTTGTGATCCGGCACGTAGTTGTACTTCTTCACGAAGCGGTCGCGGAACGCCTTGATGGCCTCGATCGGTGCGTCGGTGGTGAGACCGACATGGCCGCGGGCGCCGTTGGCGGCATCGCCGGCGAGCTCGATCACCTTCTGGCCGACCAGCGTGGTCTCGCCGATCAGCGGCGCGGTCACGCCCTGGCGCTTGATCTCCTTGAGGATGCGCGCGCTCTCTTCCTCGTTGACATAGATGAAGACCGCATCCGGCGCCGCCGCCTTGATCTTGCTGACGTCGGCGGCGAAGTCGGCCTGGCCGGCTTCGGTCGAGAGGTCGGCCGCGACCTTGATGCCGAGACGGTTGAACTCCTTGGTGATGACGTCGCGACCGCCGCGGCCGAAATCATTGTTGACCCAGACCACCGCGACCGACTTCGCCTTCAGCTCATCGTTGATGTACTTCGCGACCTTCGGCATCGACGATTGCTGGCCGAACGAGGTGCGGAACAGGAACTTGTTGCCGGCCTGCGTGAGCTCGGCCGCTTCGCCGCCCATGATCTGGGTGATGCCGGCCTCGGCCGCGAGCGGCGCCGTCACCTTCACCGAGCCGGAATAGCCGGGCCCGAGCAGCACGTAGGGCTCGCCATCGAGCGCCTTCTGCACCTGCGCACGCGCAACGCCGGGGTTCGACTGCGAGTCGGCATGGCTGACCTCGATCTTGCGGCCGAGGATGCCGCCCTTGGCGTTGACCTCCTCGACGGCGAGGTCGATGCCGTTCTTCCAGTTGTTGCCGACGGTCGCGCCGCCGCCGGAGAGCTCGGCGACATCGGCGATCTTGATGGGGGCGCCGGACTGCGCGTAGGCGGCTCCGGACAGCAGCACGGCCGAGCACAGGCCAGCCAGGATGATTGATCTCACGTTGTTTCCTCCTCTGCTTTAAACGCTTGTTTGCGTTTCTTGCTTGAACGACTAGTCCGGCGCGTATTGGCCGGTTTGCTCAGGCGGCGTCAACCGCCGGATATCTCTCCGCCATGTGGTTGTCGAACGCCGCCCCCATCGCCTCGGTCGAGGGTGCGAGACCGGTGAACAGCTCGAACGCGTCGGCGGCCTGGTAGATCGCGAGCTCGCGGCCGAGCAGGACGTGGGCGCCCCGGGCCTTGGCGGCTTTCAGGAGTGGCGTCCACAGCGGCGAATAGACGGCGTCCGCGACCCAGAGATCGGCGCGCAGCGAGTGTTCCGGCACCGGCGTACCGCGGTTCGGCAGCATCCCGATCGGTGTGCCGTTGACGACGCCCACCACCCCCTGCAGCGCCTCTTCGACGCTATCGGCCACCGTGATGGATTTGCCGCCCGGAAGCAGGTTCGCCAGCTTCTCCGCACGCGCGCGCTCGGTGTCGTAGATGTGCAAGCCTGCGACGTCGAGGTTCGCAAGCGCGAACGCAATCGCTTTACCAACCCCGCCGGCCCCAATCAGCGCCACGACGCCGCGACCGGTCCGGCTGACCAGCGGCGCCACTGCCCGCTCGAAGCCGGTGGTATCGGTATTGTGGCCGATCAGCCGGCCATCGCGCACGACGACGGTATTGACGGCGCCCATCGCCGCCGCCTTCGGCGCGAGTTCGTCGAGCAGCTCGACCACAGCTTCCTTGTAGGGATAGGTCACATTGACCCCGGCAAAGCCGAGCCGGCGCACGCCTTCAAGCAGCGTCGCCAGACCCGCGCGATCGGCACCGGCCACCTCGATCAGCTGGTAATGGCAGCGCATGCCGAGCGCCGCCGCGGCATATTCGTGCATCGCGGGAGACGCCGAATGCGCGATCGGCGCACCGATCAAGCCGGTCAGGAATTTGCGGGCTTTGAGCGCGGAAAGATCGGGCACGTTCGCTTTTGTCTCTTGCTGCTGTGACGTGCGAGCGTCGCACGCGCGGATTTCGATGCAGACGATAGCGCGTTCGCTCGCTAACACAATTACTCAAATATCGGCTGAACCTAACATCATGTTATTTTTTGCCGCCGCCGGATTTCGCCGGTTTGGCCACCTGACGTCGGCCGGGCTCCAGCGCGCGCATCTCCGCGCGCAGGCAGTCGATGAAGTGTTCGGCGTAGAGCGACAGCGGCGTGCCGCGCTTGACGGCGATGTAGGTGTCGAACCGCGTGGGCTCGGCAATCTTGATCAACTCGATGCCGGGATAGCCGCCATGCGCGACCGTGAACTGGTCGATCACCGCGATGCCGAGCCCGGCCTTCACCAGCGCGCAGACCGTGGTGCCGAAGCGCGCCTTGATCGAGATGTTGTAGCTGAGTTTGTTGCGCGCGAAGATCTCCGCCATGATCCGGCCGTAGGGGTCGTTGGGATCGATGCCGATCAGCGGATAGCGCGTCATCTCGGCAGCCGACACCTGCTTGCGGCCGGCGAGCTCGTGTCCCGGCGGCACGATGCAGAACAATTCGCCTGAGGCCAGCGGCAGGAATTCGAGCCCGGAATGATCGAGTCGGTAGCTCATCGCCACGCACTCGCCCTTGCCCAGCATCAGATAGTCGATCGCTTCCTCGATCTTGAGAATGTTGATGTCGATGCCGAGATCGGGATAGCGGCGGCGGACGCGCTCGATCGCGCGCGGCACCATCACCTGGGAAATGCTGGGCACCGAGCCGACGCGCAACTCCGAGAGCGCGCCGCGGCCGATGTTGGAGATGATGTAGCTGAGATCGTCGACCTTCTCATAGACGCTGTTGATCTGCTCGAAGATGTTCTGCGCCTCGGGGGTCGGGAAATAGCGGCCGTTCTGGCGCTGGAAGAAACGGATGCCGAGCGAGCGCTCGGTGTATTTCACCAGACGGCTGACGCCCGGTGCCGACACCTTCAGCAGGCGCGCGGCGCCGTTGATGGTGCCCGTCACCATGACCGCGCGGATGACCTCGACCTGTCGCAACGTCATCATCGGCGCGGTCCCCGCACGCCGTCAGCCGGCATCATGGACTGCCCGGCGGCGTCAGCACGACCGGCGGACGCGGCACGGGCCTGGGGCGCGGCGGCAGCGCACCCGGCGCGGGCTTGATCTCGACCGGCGGCGGCAAGGGCGCGACCTGCGGCTGGCTCGATGCCACCGGTGCCGCCGGCTGAGGCGCGGGAGCGGAGAGCGGCTGGGTCAGCGGCGGCACGACGGCGCGGGGGCCGCCGAGCTTGGCGCGCGGCTCACGCCGCGGATCACGCCCGGGCAGCGGCACGTCGGCCGCACTCGGCGCGGCCGGGCCAGCCTCGGGTGGACCGGGCAGCGACGCGGTGGACGACGGATAGGCCGGCGGCACCTCGCCGCGCGCGATCGCATCCAGACGCCGCGTTTCGCGATCGATCGCACGCACCGCGAGCCACGACGACAGCGAGGTGACGTCGACCGCGCGCGTCAGCGCCCCGGACGTGCCGATCACGAACAGCTGGATCTCGGGACGGCTGTTGGCGTTGCCGACGGTGTTCGCGCTCAGGCTGGCGCGAATGTCGGCCTGGTCGGCAGGAATGTCGAAGCCACCGGACACGACGGCGCGGGCGCCCTGCGCTTCGAGCGTGGTGGCGCCGACACGCAGCCTGCCATCGCGGATGATGAAGGGGATCTGAGCAGACGCGACCGGCAACGTCCCCGATGTCAGCACCGGCTCGATCACCTGCCGCAACTTGCCGTCGTCGCTCACCTGGCCTGCGTCGGCCGCGCGCAACGCCGCATCGAACGCCCGCGGGTCGAGATTGGGGAGCGCCGCATTGTCGAGCGTCACCGTGCCATTGCCCGAGAGCGCGTTGACCAGTGCCTGCACGCTGCGCCCTTCGGCGGCGAGCGTCATCTGCGCCGAAACCTTGCCGGCCGGCATCTTCAGGCTGTGATAGCGCAGCGCGTTGCCGTCGATGCCGGCGAGCTCGACGCGGCCGTTCAGGACGAGACCATTCGCGTTGGAGCGCGCATCGACGGTCGCGGTGACGTCGCCGCCGCCGAGCTTGCCCTTGACGTTCTCGATGGTCAGCGACTGGCCGTCGCTCTTGATGGCGCCACCCAGCGGACGCAGATCCGTGCCGTTCAGAATGGCGCCGCTGAGGGCCTGGAACGAGACCCGCCCGCGCCATCCCTTCAAGAGACCTGCGCCGAGAGGCTCGGCCTGCTCACGCCCGGCTGCGCCGACCAGCACCGAGAACACTTGCGGCACGTCGAGCGCGTCCAGCCCGAGCTCACCATCGATCTGCTTGTCCTCGTCGAGCACCAGGGCGAGCCGGCCGCGCAGCCGCGATCCACCGACCGTGCTGTCGATGTCGTCGAGCGTCACGCGATTGTTGGAAAGACCGAGACGGCAGAACAGGCGGATGTTCTGCGCCGCCGGATCCTGCGGCTTCAATCCGAACAACGGCGACAGATTGGCGCTGCGCAGGCGCAGATTGACGTTGGCCTTGGCGGTGTCCCCCCAGGGATCGACGGAGCCTTGCGCATCGCCATCGAGCCCGGCGCCGGACAGCTTCGCATTCACCCGCAGCGGCGTGCGCCAGCTGCCGGTCACGCTGGCGTCGAACTGGGCCGGACCGTTGCCGGCCGCCGCGACGCGATCGAGCCCGAGCAGCGCCAGCACGACATTGCCCTGCTCGGCCGCGACGCGGCTCTCGATCCCAAGCTCGGTTCGATCGATCGCGTCGACCTCGAAGCTGCGCAGCGCCGCCGCCGACGGTTTGGCCGTCAGCGTCGCCGAGCCCTTGAGTTGCGGCGCATCGAGATCGAGCACCGCCTTGGCCTGGCTGCGGTCGGCATTGGCAGGATCCTTGGCGAGATCGAGCGTGAGCTTCAACCGGGCAGCGCCGGCAGGCGTGCCGAGTGCATCGAAGCGCGCGGCGATCTGCGGCGCGAACGGCTGCACCAGCGCCGTGATCTCCTTGAGCGAGCCGGCCATCGAGGTCACGACCAGCCGCCCGGTCGCGTCGGCGCGATCGAAACGGCCGGAGCCCTCGCTCGTCACGCCGCCGCTCTGGCCAAACTTGATCTGGTCGATGGCGATGGTCTTGGGATCGTAGGAAAAGCGCGCGGTGAGCGGACGCAGCTCCTGGCCGCTGAGCTTGGCGCGGCCGACGTCGAGCGCCACGGTGGCCTCGGCGGGCCACTCGCCGGTGACGCCGACCAGCGACCGGGTCACGGCCATCGCCGCGTCGAGGTCGAGCCGGTCGCCCTTCAGCACCGCTTCGAAACGCGAGCCCGGCCCGGCCGACCGGTTGACGAGAGCGACGCGTCCATCGACGGAGCCGCCGTCGATATCGGCCTTGAGGCTGTCGATCGCGATCCGCTCCGGCGCCACGTTGAGGTCGCCGCGCAGCCGCAGCGGACGCTGGGTGCGGTAGCTGCTGTCGCTGCGGCCCTGCAGCCAGGCCACCAGCGTATCGGGCTCCGACGATTCGAGATCGAGCGCGCCGGTGAAGCCCGATGTCACCGAGGTCGAGATGCCGATGGTCCGGAAGGTCAGCCGCGTCGAACCGGGCGCGCGCAGATCGACCTTCTCGAGGCTCCATGCCGACGGCTCGTTGTGCAGGTCGGCGGTGAAGTTCTGCACCGGGCGGCCGGAGAGCATGATCTGCTCGGTCGCGAACTGCACGTTGGCCGGCATCGGCAAGGTCGGCAGTTGTGCAATCCAGTTGCGCAGCGCCGGCAGCACCAGCGCGGGCGCAATCGCCCGCCGGTCCTTGACGTCGTCACCGCCGGCCAGGAGCTTGTCGGCATCGAGCTGGCGTGCGGACAGTGAGGCTTTCAGCACGGGGGCGGCGCCGAAACGGACGTCGCCGCTGCCCGCGAATTTCAGTGAGCGATCCTCCTGGCCGAAGCTGACCTCGATCTGGTCGAGCTTGGCCGTCGCCTGGTCGCCGACGATCTTGGTGGCGATGCGCCAAGGCGTCGCGCCGGCCTGGTTCAGCGGACGGGTCTTGGCCTGTTGGACCTGCTTTGCGGACGGCTCCTTCGCAGACTGGGCGGGCTTGTCGTTGTCGGCGCCCTGCTCTTTCGGGGGCGACGACAGCGTCAGCGCGCCCTCGAACTTCGGCGAGCGGTTGGGAAAGCTGATGAGGCCTTCGATGTCGGCCATCACGGGACGCTCGCCCGGGTCGATGTTGAGGTGGACGCGCAGGCCGTTGGAGTCCTTGTCCTGGCTCGACGACACCCGGAACGGGTAGCGGCCGCCGCGGATCGACACGGCGCCGTCGCCGCGCAGGGAGCCAGCCAGCGAGCGCACGTCGCCGGAGAAGACGATGTCGGTCAGCTCCAGCGTCGAGCGGCTGGCTGCGTCGTGCAGGGCGACGCGGCCGGTGAGATTGAACCGGTCGATCGCGAGCGCGGCCAGATTGAAGCGGCCGGAGGCAGCCGGCAGGTCGACCAGGCCCTTGGCATCGAGGCCGAGATCGGCGGCCATGCCGCCGATGGTGAGTTCGTTCGCCCGCCATTCCCCGCGCATCAGATCGCCAAGGCTGAACTCGACGTCAAGCTTGTCGGCGCGCAGCTTGCCGAGGTGGTTGGCGCCGCCGAACGTGACCTGGCGCAGCCTTAAGGTCGGCGTCGGTAACAGCCGTGCATCCAGCGCACCGGCGACCCGCACGGGCACACCGATGACCTGGCTCGCCTCGGCCTCGAACTGCGGCCGGAACTGGTTCCAGTCGACGAAGTACGGGCCGATCAGCGCAGCAAGGAGCGCAAGGATGAAGGCAATCGCCAAGCCGAGCAGGGTCGTCTGCACGGGGTCTCCCTCAAAGGACAACGCTCCGGTGTCCCAACCTTAAAACCAATGCGGCCGCGGCCCACTGGCATCGATACCGGAGCGCTGCATCATATAGGATTAAGTATGGCGAAGTCACAGCGCTGTCGGTCTTTCCGGGGGCGTTGCACAACTCCGTTAACGAAGATGGTTACCAGTGGGCCGGCAGCCGCTTGAGGCCGCGCAGCACGAAGGTCGGCCGCCATTCGGGGTTGTCCGGATCGTCCAGCTTCAGCTCCGGCAGCCGCCGCAGCAGGGTTCCGATCGCGATCTCGGCCTCGATCCGGGCAAGCTGCGCGCCCAGGCAATGGTGGATGCCGCCGCCGAACGACAGCGGCTTCACGTTTGGCCTGGTGATATCGAGCTGTTCCGGATTGTCCGGATACACGGCGGGATCGCGGTTGGCCGAGCCGAGCAGGCACAGCACGCTCTCGCCCGCAGGAATCCGCCGGCCGCCGAGATCCTCGATATCCTCGAGCGCGACCCGCCCGGTGAGCTGCACCGAGGAATCGTAGCGCAGGAACTCCTCGATCGCGTTCGTGATCAGCTCCGGCCGCGCCTTCAAGAGCGCCAGCTGCTCCGGGTTGCGGTGCAGTGCCAGCAGGCCGTTGCCGATCAGGTTGACCGTGGTCTCGTGCCCCGCGCCGAACAGCAGGATGATGTTGGCGGTGAGCTCCTCATGGCTGAGCTTGGCGCCATCCTCCTCGGCCTGCAGCAGCTGCGTCGTCAGGTCGTCGCCGGGATGTTTCCGGCGCAACTCGAACAGGTGCTGGAAATACGCCTTGGACACGGCGTTGCCGGCATTGCCCTCGGCGATCTCGGCCTTCGACAGCGGCACCGGCTCGAGCAGCCGGCCGCCCTCGCGCGAGCTCTTGTAGAACGCCTCGCGATGCTCCTCGGGAATGCCGAGCATGTCGCAGATCACGGTGACGGGCAGCTTGAACGCGAAGTCCTCGATCAGGTCCATCCGGCCCTGCGGGATCACCTGATCGAGCGTGCGGTCGACGATCTCCTGGATGCGCGGCCGCATGTCCTCGACGCGCCGCGCGGTGAACGCCTTCACGACCAGGCCGCGCAACCGGGTGTGGTCCGGCGGGTCCTGCTGCAGCATCCAATGCCGCATGCTCTGGAACACCGGCTCCTGCATGATGTCGGGACCGTAGCGCCGGATCGAACGCGCGACGAAGTCCTTGCCGAAGCGCTTGTCGCGCAGCACCAGGCTCGATTCCGCGTGCCGGCTGGCGAGGAACGCGCCGAACGGCGTCACATGCATCGGATCGTTGTCGCGCAGTTGCGCATAGAAGGGATAGGGGTCGCGGATGAACTCCGGCGACAGCGGATTGAACAGCGGCGCAGCCTTGGCGGCCTGGACATGCTCGTTCATGTGGTCCCTCCCTTGGATTGGCCGATTAGCTCACGGCCGCGCGGCGATGGCAAGTCGGCCGGATCACACATCACGCCGTGGCCCCCGCCGTCCTTAACCTGTGCAATTGGCCGGCGACGAGGCGGACCCTGCGGGGTGCCGCGATCCAGATCGCCGCCGCCGAGACGAAGGCGCCGAGGAAGGCGATCACGAAGCCCGGCGTGTAGCTCAGGGTGTAGTCATAGAGCACGCCTGTCACCCACGGCCCTGCTGCGCCGCCGCACAGCCCGATCAGCATCAGCGTTCCGAAGATGCTGCCGAAATGCGCCCCCTGGAATATTTCCAGCGCGACCGCGCCCATCACCGAGGTCAGGCCGTAGCCCAGCGCGCCCTGCGTCGCCACCATGACGTAGATCAGCACCAGCGACGGCGCGGCCTTGAGCGCGATCAGCGCGGCGAAGCAGATCGCGAAGCCGAGACAGCCTAATCCCCACACCGCCTCGCGCCCCAGGCGATCCGACAGATGGCCGAGCGCGATCTGGCCGGGAATCCCGAGCAGGCTGACGGCCCCGAGCGCCCACACCGCGACGCTCGAGCTGAAGCCGATCTCGAGCAGGTATTTCGTCTGGTGCACCTGCACCGCGTACCAGACGTAGAGCCCGAAGAAATAGCCGAGCGCGAGCCACCAGAACCGGCCCGTGCGCAGCGCGCGCGACAACGTCCAGTCGGTGCCGGCCCAGGCGGCATCGACGACGTTGGAGACCGGCTTGGCCGCATGGGCGAGCGGCGCGGCGTCGCCATCGGGACGCAGGCCGATCTCCTCCGGCTTCTTGCGCAGCAGCAGATTGATCGGCGCCAGCACGACCAGCACGACGATGCCCATCGCGGTGCAGGCCGTGCGCCAGTTGGTCTGCGCGATCATGTGCTGCACCCACGGCAACAGCGTCATCGAGCCGACGCCGACGCCGGCGAAGGCGATGCCGATCGCCAGCCCGCGGCGGCGAATGAACCAGTTCGGCAGGAACAAGGACTGGCCGGAATAGCCAAGGCAGACGCTGCCGGCGCCGACCATCACGCCGATGGTGAGGTACAGATGCCAGGGCTGCGTGGTCAGCGGCGCGAGCAGGAGACCGCCGGCCATCAGCGCGACGCCGAGTTCCATTACGGCCCGCGGGCCGGTGCGATCCATCAGCCGTCCGATCAGCGGACTGACGATTCCGGAGGCAACGAAGCCGAACGAGAACGCGCCGGCGGTGACGCCGCGGTCCCAGCCGAATTCGGCGAGGATCGGCGGATAGAACAGCGAGAACGCCGTGCGTGCATTGACGCCGACGGCCATCGTCACGAAGGTCACGGCGACGATGACCCAGCCATAATAGAACGGCAGGCGCATTGTTGTTTCACTCCCTGGTGCATCCTTCGCATCATCTGCATGCGGAGGGGTCAAGGATTTTCTACGCCGCGCCATCCCGTGTCAGTTACCTCCGAGGTCATGTGTGCGGCGCACAGATTGGAGGCAGCTCCTCTCCGCCGTCATTGCGAGCGCAGCGGCGCAACGAAGCAATCCAGACTCGTGCCGCGGAGAGATTCTGGATTGCTTCGCTGCGCTCGCAATGACGATTGTGGCGATAGCTTGAATCCGTCGATCGAACGCGCATCTATAATTCCGCGGCATGACATGCCCGGGCTGTGCAACGTCCGTTCACCCTCAATCAGGAGGGCGCAGGGAAGGCCGGGCGCTGGCCGCGCCCGTGGCCCGCCTGCTCAAAAAAATGCAGGCGGCAGGTACCACAGGT
Organism: Bradyrhizobium sp. SZCCHNR1051; assembly: GCF_032489615.1. Lineage (NCBI taxonomy): Bacteria > Pseudomonadati > Pseudomonadota > Alphaproteobacteria > Hyphomicrobiales > Nitrobacteraceae > Bradyrhizobium > Bradyrhizobium sp. SZCCHNR1051. The sequence goes on from NZ_JAUEYJ010000004.1 coordinate 261,163, forward strand.
TTAGCCGAGATCACCCGGCCCTCCCTGCGCGATGGTCTTCACGCTTATATGCAGGCTTCCTGGCGCTCGGCTTGTTGGCCGCCATGCGCGACAACGCGTTTCACGCGTTGCGCGGTGATACCAGCGTCGAGGTATCAGAACCCTGCAACTTCACGTCCGCAAGAGCATCGTTCGTCCGCACATCGAAAAGGACATGCTGCGAGTTCTCGCGGCCACCGCTCCCCGCCTCGCGTGTCGTGACGATCGCGCGCAACGCCCCTCCGCAAGTGAGGCGGGATGCGCGGAAGGATCGCGGTGATTTGCCCGACGACACAAGCGAAATCGCCTGCGACATAGTAACCCGACGGGCAGGCAACGCTCCGCCATCGCTCGTGATTAGTAGAAGACGTCAGCCAATATCGAGATTTCGGGTTCAAGGCGAGCGGCCCTCCCCCCGGAATGACGGCGGCTTGGACATTGCAGAACTAATGAGTTCAGCGGCTCACGCCGCTGCCCTCGCCTCGTCGACGCCATGGAACGCATAGACATCCATGCGCAGCACGCCGTAATTGGCGCTGTTGTGCAGGCGCTCGACGCGCCCGCCCTCGCCGGCCGCGCCCATCGCTGCGAACAGCGGCAGAAAGTGCTCGTCGGTCGGATGGTTGTCGCGCGCATGCGGAGCGAGACGGCGGTAGTCGACGAGATCGTCGACGCGGCCTTCGATCGCGGCGTTGTGCACCCAGTCGGCGAAGTCGACCACCCAGGACGGCGCGGGGTCGTCGATGTCGAGCCGGCGCTTGCGGAATTCGCCGAGATTGTGGGTGAAGCTGCCGCTGCCGATGATCAGCACGCCTTCCTCGCGCAAAGGCGCCAGCGCGCGGCCGAGTTCGAGATGATGCCTTGGACCGCGCTCGGTCTGGATCGAGAGCTGCAGCACCGGAATGTCGGCTTGCGGATACATCAGCAGCAGCGGCACCCAGGCGCCGTGATCGAGGCCGCGCGCGCGGTCGATGCCGACCGGCAGGCCGGCCGCCTGCAACCGCGCCGCCACGGCGTGCGCGAGATCGGGCGCGCCCGGCGCGGGATAGCGCAACTGATAGAGCTCGCGCGGAAAGCCGTAGAAGTCGTAGATGGTCTCGTTGACGGCGACCGCATTGACGGCGGGGATGTCGGTCTCCCAATGCGCCGAGATCACCAGGATCGCCTTCGGCCGCGGCAGACTGCCGCCGAGGCCGACGAGGAAGTCGCGGGCGGCCGAATCCGTGAGCGGCAGCATCGGCGAGCCGTGCGACAGGAAGATGCTGGGCAGGGTCATGTCATGGCTCCTCGTTCTCTAGACGGATGTTCAGCTGCCAACCCAACCCACAGCTGTCGTCCCTGCGAAAGCAGGGACCCATACCGCGTGATCGGCATTTGAGGCAGGCTGCGCGTCGACCAGCGTGCTCAACCCAAGTCCGCTTGTGGTTATGGGTCCCCGCGTTCGCGGGGACGACACTGAGATTGTCGCGGCAGTCAACCAACCATGACGATCAATGCGCGTTGCGCAACTGCCCGCCGGCAAGACCGCTGCGAAGGCTGCCCAGCGCATAGGCGCCGTCGCCGAGCAGGGCCTGGATCACCAGCGTGACGGCCCAGAACGCCGGATACTCCCAGCCGCCCTTCGGATTGTTGAAGAAGAACCCCGCGGAGCCATGGACGGTGAAGATGGCGCCGAGCAGGATCGGCACGGCGGCGAGCGCCACCCAGCGGGTGTAGACGCCGAGGATCAGCGCGATGCCGGCGAGGATCTCGGCCGTGATGACGAGGTAGGCGAGCTCGGGCGGCAGGCCGATGCTGCCGAAGAATTTTGCAGTGCCGGCCGGGCTGAACACGAACAGCTTGAGGCTGGCATGGGCCAGGAACAAGCCACCCAGCGTCAGGCGAAGCAGCAGGGCGGCGTAGGGTGCAGTGCGCGAATCGATCATCTCGGGCTCCTAATGGATAGTGCCGAGACATAGATCATTCCCTGGGAGACGATAATCTGGCCGCCAGGAAAGACAGCTCAAACCATTGAGGTGAGGTGGCAGGCGGTTCGTCGTGGACGTACCGCCTTACGCACCGACGCCACGGCGCCTCGAATGCCGACGCCCCGTTCGTCCACCGTTGCATGACGCCGACATGCCTCCGGAAACCGGGGGCACATGCCGCCGCTCCCGATCAGAACCGGTAGCTCGCGCCAACGCGGATCAGGTGGAGTTCGTTCTTGAAGTCGGCACGGTTGCCGTCGCGATTGAACAGCGTCACGTTGCCGTAGTCGGTGTAGACATATTCACCGCGTCCGACCCAGTTGCTGGTGAAGGCGTATTCGACACCGACGCCTGTCGTGAGGCCGGCCTTCACCTGATCCTCCCACACCACCTGCTCGCCGGCGTTGCGGCCCTTTTGGATATTGTTGGTCAAGTTGGCGATGCCGACACCGAGCGTGCCGAAGACCAGCAAGCGGTCGAACGCATAGCCGGCGCGCGCGCGGACCGAGCCGAACATGCCGTATTTGGCGTAGGACGAATCGTTGTCGAAGATGTCGTTGCTCTGCGACGCGGTGGACCGGCCGAGATCGACCTCGGCGCCGACCACGAAGCGATTGGCGAACTGATAATTGTAGCCGCCATAGAGGCCGAAGGCCACGCCATCAGCGCCCTCCTCGGCATGGCCGTGATTGTTGTTGCGATAGAAGTCGATGGTCCACAGCCCGTGCGCGCCCCCGGCGAATGCGCCGGCATAGAAGCCGGTCCAATTGTAGTACGGGGCATCGTAGACTGCTACGGGCCGCTGGACCCTGAAATCTCCTGCCTGCGCGACCGTGCCGGCAAGCAGGACGCCACAGGCGGCAACAGCAAGAGTGTACACTGCTTTCATCAACCCATCCTCACAAACTCAATACATGTGCAAGCGAGTGCATCCCCAGAAGGCGCTCGCGCGGGGCGGAAACTGAAAACGAAGTCGGGCACCAAGTTGACCCGCTTTGGGTCAGGAAGTGATCAAATGCGGCATTGTTCGGGACTGCACTGTGGCGCGGCAACTGATACCGGCGAGAACCCGAATTTGTTGCGACATCTTTTCACTTGCAGTGCGATGACGCGAAGGCAGCGCGACTGATTCGCGCCATCGTTATGACGGACGCCCACCCCCGCCCCCGTCCGCAAGAGTGATGATTCCCCGCACCTCACGAGTCTGCTAGCGAGACACCTCACACCCGGCGAGTGAGGCTGAATGCTGGACCGTCTGACTGGACTGGAAGTGATGTCGCGGATCGCCAGTTCTGGCAGCCTGTCGGCGGCCGCGCGTGCGCTTGGCATGTCGCCAACGATGGTCACGAAACATCTGGCGGCGCTGGAGGCGCGACTCGGCACGAAGCTGTTTCACCGCACCACGCGCCGGCTGACCATCACCGAGGCCGGTCGGCGATATCTCGATCTCGCCGAGCGCGTGCTCGGCGACTTCGAGGCGGCCGAGAGCGCGATCGCGGCCGACCGGGTCGAGCCGCGCGGCCTGTTGCGGCTCAATGTCCCGCTCGCCTTCGGCACGCGCCAGATCGCGCCGCTGCTCGCAAGCTTCGCCGCGCTCTATCCCGGCGTCAGCGTCGAGCTCGGCCTCAACGACCGGCTCGTCGACCTGATCGAGGAAGGCTGGGATCTCGCGATCCGCATCGGCACGCTCAAGGACTCCAGCCTGGTGGCGCGGCGGCTGGCGCCGTGCCGGATGATGGTCTGCGCGGCGCCGTCCTATCTCGCCGCCCATGGGACGCCGCGCACCACGGCCGATCTCGCCGACCACAACTGCCTCGGCTATACGCTGGCGGCGGCCGGCCCGTCGCGCTGGCGCATGGGCGGCAAGGCGGCCGTCGACGTCACCGTGAGCGGCAATCTGCGCGCCAACAATGGCGATGCGCTGCTCGCCGCCGCCCTGGCCGGGCAAGGCGTGATCTACCAGCCGACCTTCATCGTCGGCGACGAGATCCGCGCAGGACGGCTGGTGCCGCTGACGCTCGACGTGCCGCCATCGGACCTGCTGGCGGTGCATGCCGTCTACCTGCCGGATCGCACGCCATCGGCCAAGGTGCGCGCCTTCATCGACCACCTCGCCGCGGCGTTCGCGCCCGAGCCACCTTGGGATCGCGATCTTGCGTGAGCGGACGAACAGCTCGGCCGCGATGCACTCGGAGACATCGACATGATCGAGCAACCACGCCACGACGGCAATCATCATTGGCCGATGCTCCGCTCCCTGCGAGGCTGGCGGATCAGCGCCCTGCCCGCCGATCTCGCCGCCGGGCTGACGCTGGCGGCGATCGCGATTCCCGAGCAGATGGCGACCGCCAAGCTCGGCGGCTTCACGCCCGAGACCGGCTTCTTCGCCTTCATGGCGGGATCCCTGGGGTTCGCGCTGTTCGGCGCCAACCGCTTCCTGTCCTGCGGCGCCGATTCCACGATCACGCCGATCTTCGCCGGCGGCCTGGCGCTGCTCGCGACCAGCGGCACGCCCGAATACGGCAGCCTGGCCGCGGCGCTGGCGCTGCTGGTCGGGGTCATGCTGGTGCTGGCCGGCGGCTTCAGGCTCGGCGGCATCGCCAACGTGCTGTCGGTGCCGGTCACCGTGGGCTTCCTGGCCGGCATTGCCGTGCACATCATCGTCTCGCAATTGCCGGGCGTGCTCGGCCTGCCGTCACCGAGCGGGCCAACGCTGGCGCGGATCGCCACCTTGGCGGGCGAACTCGGCAAGGCCAACGCGTACACGATGCTCATCGGCTTCGGCGTGCTCGCGACCATCACGGTCTGCGAGCGGATCAGCGCCCGCATACCCGGCGCGCTGATCGCGCTCGCGGCCTCGACCTTGTTCGTGGTGTCGGCCGGGCTGAAGGGGGGCGGCGTGCCCGTCATCGGCGAGATCGCCGGCACGGTGCCGATGCCGTCCGTGCCGCTGATCGGACCGGAACAATGGGCGAAGCTGATCCCGCTCGCCTTCCTGATCGCGGTTGTGGTGATGGTGCAGACGTCGGCGACGACGCGCTCGTTCCCTTCCGATCCCGATGGTTCCGCCGATGTCGACCGCGACTTCCTCGGCGCCGGTGCCGGCAGCCTGCTCGCCGGATTGTTCGGCGCGTTTCCGGTCAATGCCAGTCCGCCGCGCACCGGCATCGTGGTCGAGACCGGCGGCCGGTCGCAGGTCGCGGGCCTGCTCGCCGCCGCGATCGTGCTGCTGCTCGTGCTGTTCGGAGCTCGGCTGCTTGCGAATGTGCCGGAAGCGGCGCTCGGCGGCGTGCTGCTGTTCGTCGCGCTACGCATCATCCGCGTCGCGCAGATCACAAGCGTCTATCGCGCGTCCAAGGGCGAGTTCCTGCTCATCCTGGCGACCGCGGTGGCGATCGTCGCGCTGCCAATCGAGCAGGGCGTCGCGCTCGGCATTGCGCTGTCGCTGCTGCACGGCATCTGGAGCACGACACGCGCCCACCTCATCGCCTTCCAGCGCGTGCCGGACACGACGATCTGGTGGCCGGCGCATCCGCAGATCAAGGGCGAGGATCTGTCCGACATCGCCGTGGTCGGCTTCCAGGCCCCGCTCAGCTTCCTCAATGCAGCGACGTTCCGCGCCGACATGCAGCGCCTGCTGCGCAGCCGCAAGCCGCGGCTGGTGGTGTTCGAGGCCAGCGCCATCGTCGAGATCGATTTCACCGCCGCGCAGACTCTGCGCGACGTGATCCATATCTGCAACGAGACCGGTATCGTGTTCGCGGTGGCGCGGCTGGAGTCGCTGCGGGCCCAGGAAGCCTTCGAACGGTTCGGCCTGTACGATGTGCTGCCGCGGGATCGCGTGTTCCACAGCGTCGATCACGCGCTGCGGAAGCTGCGCAGCAGTGCCTCGGATGTGCACGCTTGAGGGAATGGCGGCACGAGCGCCGCCGTGGTCGACGACGACTCCGGGGCAAGCGGACGCTTGCGCTCTGCGCAGTGACCTCGTGATACAAACCGTTACACGTTGCGGCGACGGTCGACATATGCCCGCTAAATTCATCGGCGAGACAACCGCCTCACGAGGCCCGGCGCGTCGGCCGCGGCGAGAGAGGAATCATCGATCATGCACAAGCTGCTTCCGCTGCTGTTGATAGTCATCTCCAGCACCGCCGCCCAGGCTCAGGACAGGAGCGCCATGCGCCAGGCCTGCGGCGACGATGTGCGTACGCTCTGTACTGGAATCATGCCGGGCGGCCGCCGCATCAAGCAATGCATGATCGAGAAGTTCGACAAGCTCTCCGACGGCTGCAGGACGGCGCTGAAGGACGCAAAGGCGCAGCAAGGCGGCAAATGATGCCGCCTGCGACGAAAGCCAGCAGGACGCGTCGCTGATCGTTCATGTTCCTTGCAGCGAATGTCTGCTAGAACACCGCACGACGGCGACCAAACTGCAGCGATGCGCCACATGATCAGCAGAGCTGCATCGCGCGATCGGTGTCATGGAGATCTCTGTGGTACCAGGAAGAGGTTTCGCGGCGTCGAGAAAATTGCGAAACCAAAACCTGTCCGACGACGTCTAAGGACTACACTGCTTCGAAACCAACGAGAGGACCGCACTGCAATGCGCAATCTGTTCACCTCCGCCCTGCTCGCCGCGACCGTCATGTTGGGCGCGTCGGCCGCGCAGGCCTTCACGCTGCCGGCTCAGCCGGCTGCTCCGGACAGCAATGTCGAGCGCGTCGCCGGCGGCTGCGGTCCCGGCTGGTTCCCGGACCGCTGGGGCCGTTGCCGGCCCGCCCCGCGCGTCTACCGCCCCTATGGCTATGGCGGCTTCGGCCCGCGCACCTGCTGGGTGCGGCCGACCCCGTGGGGACCGCGCCGCGTCTGCCGTTGATCTGAACGGAAACAAAATGCCGCCGCGTGTCGAACGCGGCGGCATTTTCTATTTGGCGAATCGTCACGCGATCCGACATCTCCCCGCATGGAGGGAGATGTCAGCAGCGGCCCTGCGCGCCGGACCCAAATCCGAAACTCAGCTCGGCTTGGATTGCCAATCAGCGCGCCGGGATGATCTTGCCGGGATTGAAGATGTTCTGCGGATCGAGCGCCTGCTTCACCGCGCGCATCGCATCGAGCGCTTCCGGGCCGAGCTCGGACTCGAGATATTTCTGCTTGCCCTGGCCGATGCCATGCTCGCCGGTGCAGGTGCCGTCCATGGCCTGCGCGCGCTCGACGAGGCGATGCATGAACTCGTCGCCGCGCGCCATCTCATCGGCATCGTCGACATCGCACATCAAGGAGCAGTGGAAATTGCCGTCGCCGACATGGCCGACGATCGGCGAGGTCAGCTTGAGACGCGCGAGATCCTCCTCGGTCTCGGTGACGCAATCGGCGAGCCGCGAGATCGGCACGCAGACATCGGTCGCGACCACGCCGACGCCGGGCCGGATCGCCTTCACCGACCAATAGGCGTCGTGACGCGCCTGCCAGAGCTTGGTGCGGTCCTCGGGCTTGGTGGTCCAGGCGAAGTCGCCGCCGCCGCACTCGCGCGCGATCTCGGCGAAGTTCTTCGACTGCTCGGCGACCTCGGCCGCGCTGCCGTGGAATTCGAGCAGCAGCAGCGGCGTCTCCGGCAAGGTCAGCTTGGAATAGGCGTTGCACGCCCTGACCTGCGCGGCGTTGAGCAGCTCGATGCGCGCCATCGGAATGCCGGTCTGGATCGCGAGGATCGTCGCCTGGCAGGCGCCGCGCACGGTCTCGAACGAGCACGACGCCGCGGCGATGGTCTCGGGAATGCCGCGCAGGCGGATGGTCATCTCGCAGATGATGCCGAGCGTGCCCTCGGCGCCGATGAACAGGTGCGTCAAATCGTAGCCGGCGGCGGACTTCTTGGCGCGGGTGCCGGTCTTGATGATCTCGCCATCGCCGCGCACGACCTTCAGCGCCAGCACGTTCTCGCGGATGGTGCCGTAGCGCACGGCATTGGTGCCGGAAGCCCGCGTCGAGGCCATGCCGCCAAGGGACGCGTCGGCGCCGGGATCGATCGGAAAGAACAGGCCCTGATCGCGAAGATATTCGTTCAAGGTCTTGCGGGTGATGCCGGGCTGGATCACGCAGTCGAGGTCCTCGGCATGCACCTCCAGCACCTTGTTCATGTCGCGCATGTCGATGCAGATGCCACCGGCCGGCGCATTGACCTGGCCCTCCAGCGAGGTGCCGGTGCCGAACGGAATGATCGGCACGCCCTTTGGCGCGCAGATGCGGACGACGTCCTGGATGTCGGCGGTCTCCTGCGCCAGCACCACGCCATCCGGCGGCTGCGTCGGCAGCCAGGTCGTGGTATGGCCATGCTGCTCGCGCACGGCCTGCGAGGTGATAAGCCTGTTGCCGAAGCGGGCCGCGAGCGCGTCGAGCGCACTTTTCAGCGCCTCCGGCGCGGGCCGCTTCAAATCGTGATGGGGGATCGTCGTCGCCACTGCTTCCTCCGAAAGTTGGGCGGACCGTGACAAAGGACGATCAAGGGGTCAAGGGAGCAAACGGAAGAGCCGATGAGCGATAATGCAGTGCCCGCAGCGCAAGGCGCCGGACCGTTTCTGTCACAGGTCATGCAGATCGAGCCGCAATGGATCGACTACAACGGCCACCTCAACATGGCCTACTACAACGTGATGTTCGACCGCGCCATCGACCAGATCTGGGCCGAGCTCGGCATCGGTCCCGCCTACATGAAGGAGCGCCAGGGCTCGACCTTCACCGCCGAATGCCACGTGCGGTACCTGCGCGAGATCCATCTCGGCGATCCCGTCCAGATCGCGGTCTGGCTGATCGCCGCCGACGAGAAGCGGCTGCACACCTTCGAGGAGCTGCGCCATGCCGAGGAAGGCTGGGTCTCCGCCACCTCGGAGAACATGTCGGTGCACATCGACATGACCAAGCGCAAGGTCGCACCGTTTCCGCCGGACATCCAGGCCAACATCGCCCGCGTGCTGCAGGCGCATGCCACGCTGCCGCGGCCCGACGGGCTCGGCCGCACCATCGGCATGCCGAAGAGATGACGGTGACCGGCCGCCGCTACGCCGGCAGGCCGGCGTCGGACAATCCCTCGAATACCCGGGCCGAATAGGCGTCCGGCAGCGGCGGCATGCCGCGCTGGACCTCGGCCAGGGTCAGGTCCGGATAGCCGGCACGCAGCGCCTGCAGGCTGCGCAGGGCTTCCGGCCGCTCACCCGCCAGCACGTGGGACGGGCACATGGTCCGGTGCACCCACAGCGACGACGGATGCTCGCGCAGGCCGCGCTGCTGCCAGCGCGCCGCCTCCGCGTAGGTGCCGGCGGCGAAATGCGCGCAGCCGATTCCAATGAGGGCGTTGAAGGCGAGCGGGTCCTGCGGCGCGAGATCCAGCGCAATCCGAAAGCGCTCGATCGCCGACGCGGCATCGCCGCGATAGACATCGAGCCAGCCGCTGCGGCTCCAGGCCCAGGCGGCACCGCCATCCAGCGCGAGCGCCCGGCCCACCACCTGCTCGGCCTCGGCGAGCTCATCCAGCAAGGTGAGCGCATTGCCGAGCACGCACAGCACGGTCGCATCCGCAAGCTCAGTCGGCACGCGCTGCGCCAGGGCGCGACCAAGCTGCCGATCCTGCCCGGGCGCGGTGCCGAAATGATAGACCGCGCGCTGGCCGTAGGCCCAGGCCGCGAGCGCCGTGGCCAGGGCATGACGGGGATCGCGGGCGATGGCCTGATGCAGCAGCTCGAGCGCACTGCGGTTGCCGTCGGCGTCGAGCGACAGCACGCCGGGCATGGCGCGCAGCGCGAGATCCTGCGCGGTCAGATCCTCATCCGGTTTGCGCAGCGCCCGATCGATCTCGGCGCGGCGCAGGCTTTGCAGCAGCGATGCCGCCACGCGGGCGGCCAACCGTTCGTGACTGTCGGCCTCCCACCGCAGCATGACCTCGCCGCGATGCGCCCATATCAGCCCGCCGCTGTCCTGGTCGATCAGCTGCAGCAGCAGCCGGGACGCGCCATCCCGACCGTGGAGCGACGCGTTCATGCGGTAGCGCGCCGCGCGCGGCTGGGTCGTCACGGCAAATCCGGCGCGGGTCAGCGCCAGCGTGAGCTCGGCCGCGAGGTCGTCCGCCAGCTCGCGCACGCTCGGATCGGTGGCGGTCATGGCGAAGGCGATGGTCGGCCGGTCGCGTACCGGCGCAATGGTGGTGCGCGACGCGGCGAGCTGCGCCATCAAGACCGCCTGCCGCCTCAGGGTTTCCGACGGCGTCTCGCCGTGGCAGCGACGATAGCCGGCGGCGAAGCGGCCGTAATGCGGGAAGCCGCAGCGCAGAGCGACGTCCATCACCTTCTCGCCGGCGCGCCCCTGCAGAAACTCGACACGGGCGCGCGCGTAGCCGAGCTCCTGCCGGACCATTTGCGGCGACCGGCCGATCGACCTGACGAACTGGCGCTGCAAGGTCCGTCCGGAAACGCCGGCAATCTTCGCCAGATCGGCCAGCGTCCAGCGCCGCCCGAGGTCGTCATGCATCGCTTCGAGCGCGCGGCGTACGCTGCGTGGCAAAGGCTGCCGCGCCGCCAGGGGAACCTGATCTCCGTCCATCATGCGACGACGTCCAATTGCCTATGGGTCATCGGCGGCGCTCGAAAAGTTCACGATCCGGATGGCCGTGTCGCGATCTGGATAGCGCTGCCCGAGGCCTGCCGCGTACGTCTCCACACATCAGCGCGCGCAACAGCGCTGCATTCTCCGGAGGAGACCATCATGACCGCATCAGCTGCAATTCAGGCCGGCGTGACCGCAGAGCCGGATTTCACCGCGCTCAAGGCACGCCAGCACAGCGCGTGGTCGTCCGGCGACTACGCCATCGTCGGCAACACGCTGCAGATCGTCGGCGAGGAACTCTGCGAGGCGCTTGACATCCGCGCCGGCCAGAAGGTGCTCGACGTGGCCGCCGGCAACGGCAACGTCACATTGGCTGCGGCGCGGCGCTGGTGCAACGTCGTCTCGACCGACTACGTGCCTGCCCTGCTCGACCGCGGTCGCCAGCGTACCGCCGCCGACGGCCTGTCCGTGCAGTTCCAGGAGGCCGATGCCGAGGCGCTTCCGTTCGGCGATGGCACGTTCGACGTGGTGGTCTCGACATTCGGCGTGATGTTCACGCCCCGGCAGGAGCGCGCCGCCGCCGAGCTCATCCGGGTGTGCCGCAGCGGCGGCAAGATCGGCCTGGCCAATTGGACCCCCGACGGCTTCATCGGCCAGTTGTTCAAGACGCTCGGAAAATATCTGCCACCGCCCGCCGGCGCCAAATCGCCGGCGCTGTGGGGCACCGAGGCACGCATCCGAGAGATGTTCGCCGATGCCGCCGACATTCGCTGCCATCGGCGTCATTTCGCGATGCGCTACCGCTCGCCTGAGCATTTCGTCGACGTGTTCAAGACCTACTATGGTCCGGTGCTCAAGGCGTTCGCTACGCTTGATGGCGACCGCCAGGCCGATCTCAAGCGCGACATGCTGGCGCTGATCGGGACGCTCAATCGCGCCGAGGACGGCACGATGGTGGTGCCGTCGGAGTATCTCGAAGTGGTCATCATCAAACGCTGAGATCGTCAGCTCTGCACCACCCAGTCGGGCAAGCGGTCGAACCAGGGCTGCACCTGCTCGAGCTGGCGGGCGAGCTGCAACAGCCTTGTCTCGTCGCCGAGCCGGCCCGTGAACTGCACGCCGAGCGGCAGGCCGTCGGCGGTCCAGTGCAGCGGCACGCTCATCGCCGGCGTGCCCGTGAGATTGGCGAGCTGCGTGAACGGGACGTATTGCAGGCTGTCGCGGGCGATCTTGTCGATCATGCCGTCGAGCACGCCCCAGCGCGTCAACAGCCCGAGCAGGCCGATGCGGTCGAGCATGTCGAGCAAGGTCTGCTCGGCGGTCGAGGGATCGCCCTGGCCGTGCCGGATCGGCGGATGCGCGAGCGTCGGCGTCAACAGCAGATCGTAGCGCAGATGGAAGCGGGCAAGCGCGCGCGCGAAGCCGTTCCATTTGAGCAGCTGCGTGGTGAGCGCGCCCGCCGAGATCGCGCCGCCGAGCGTCGACAGCACCCGCGTCAGCAGCTCGAACTCCTCGCGCTTCGCGCCCTTGCCGCGCGCATCGGCCACCAGCGCCGCGACCTGGCCGAAATAGATGTGCAGGAACGAGGTCGCGAGCGCGGCGCCGTCGATGTCAGGGGTGGCCTCCTCGACCTCGTGACCGAGGCCCTGCAGCAGCTTCACCGCGTTGTCGACCGCGAGCTTCGCTTCGGCGTGCACCTCCGTGCCGATCGGCGACGCCGTCGTGTAGCCGATGCGCAGGCGGCCGGGATCGTGGGCAACCGCGTTGGCGTAAACCACGCCGGGCTCGGCGGTGAGAAAAGGATCGCCCGGCTCACTGCCCGCGATGACGTCGAGCGCGAGCGCGGTGTCGCGCACGCTGCGCGAGAGCACGCCTTCACAGGAGGCGCCGAACCAGTACTCGCCGAAGCCCGGGCCCGACGAGACCAGGCCGCGCGACGGCTTCAGCCCGAACAGGCCACAGCAGGCGGCGGGAATGCGGATCGAACCGCCGCCGTCATTGCCGGCGGCCATCGGCACGACGCCCGAAGCGACCGCCGCCGCAGCGCCGCCGCTGGAGCCGCCCGGCGTATGTGCGGGATTCCAGGGGTTGCTGACGCGGCCGAAGGCGCGGGAGTCGCTGACGCCCTTCAGCGCGAGCTCCGGCAGGTTGGTCTTGCCGAAGATCACGAGGCCGGCTTCGAGATACCGTCTGACGACCGAGGCATGCTCGCCGGCGACGAAACCGGACAGCGCCTTGCTGCCATAGGCCGTCGGAAGGCCCGCATAGTCCTGGGCGCAGTCCTTGATCAGGAACGGCACGCCCGTGAGCGGGCCGTTGGCAGGCTTGGCGAGCTGCGCACGGGCCTCGCGCTCCATCAGCCTGCAGACGGCGTTGGTCCTCGGCTGGGCCAGCTCGTGCTGCGCCAGTGCGAGCTGCAGCAGCTCCGCCGCATTGGTCTCGCCGCCCTTCACCGCGGCCGCAAGCGCCGTCGCATCGCGCCGCACATAGTCCCGGACGTTCACATTGCCCTCCCCCGTACTGCAATTCGCCGCCGTCATCGTAGCTGATTCTGGTTGCAACAGAGGCGCAGTTGCGCCGAACGCGGCATCAATCGGGCGCAACGGTGGCAATCGTGGCGGCACGATGGTCGACCCCGGTCGACCTGACGGCCGGATTGCGCAGCTTGGTCCCGAATCTAGTTAATTTGATTCAGATCATTCGTCGCGTCTCTTGTGCCGACCTAACCTTACGCATCGTTAGTTGCGTAGAGTTGACGAGAGAGCGATGGGACGCCTCGCAAGCCTGCTGAGCCGAGCGCACGGTCCGCATGAGGATGCGGCAGCCGTTCCCGTGACCACCGCCGACTACTTCATCCTGCTGTCGCGCGCGATGGAGAGCCTGCCGGATTCCTCCCCCGAGCGCCGCGCCGAAGTCTACCAGTCGGCACGCCAGGCACTGGTGACCCAGTTGCAGGCGATGGATCCGCCGGTCTCGCGCTCACGCATCAAGGCCGAGCAGCGCGCGCTCGACGATGCGGTTGATACGATCGAAACGCGCGCGCTGACGGCGCCGGACGGCAGTCCAGAACAAACGACGACGCTGGTCCCGGACGACCCGCTGCATCCCTCCTCCATTACTGCACACCCCGACATTCCGACCGCTTCCGTTTCAACAGCTCAAGATGACACCCAGGATCCCGCCATGGCTCAAAGTCAGTTTCATTCCAAGTTTGCCCCGCGCGCCGTCGAGGAGAAGCCGATGTCACGACTCGATGAAATCAACCGGGTGCTGCGCAAGCTGCAGAGCGACTCGTTCGGGGTCGAGGCCTGCGCGCTGATCTCGGAGGACGGGCTGATGATCGCGAGCGTGCTCGCGGCCGACATGGAGGAGACGCGGGTCGCCGGCATGACCGCGACCTTGCTGTCGCTCGGCGGCCGCGCCGCCATGGAGCTCGGCCGCAGCCATCTGCAGGAGGTCATCATCCGCGGCGAGTCCGGCTATGCCGTGCTGGTCAGCGCCGGCCGCGGCGCGCTGCTGCTCGCGCTCACCAACGAGAACAGCAAGCTCGGGCTCACCTTCTTCGACATGCGCGAAGCCGTCCGGTCGCTGCAGAAGGTGCTGTAGCGCACCGTCGTCCAATGAGCCGGCGCGCGGCGACGACGCGGCGCCGACGGGAGTAGTTTCATGGCCAATACCGTCCTCTATGACGACGGCGTTCACAAGAACATCCTGCTGGAGGATTTCGGCGCCGGCGATCTCGCGGTGCAGGCAAACCAGCATCTCATCATCCACGACCGCGTCGGCATGCTGCTCGATCCTGGCGGCCACAAGGTCTATTCCAGGGTGCTCAGCGAGACCTTCAGCCAGCTCTCGGGCGGGCGGCTGAAATATCTGTTTCTGTCGCACCAGGACCCCGACATCGTCGCGGCGATCAATGGCTGGCTGATGACGACCGATGCCGACGCCTACATCTCCGAGCTATGGACCCGCTTCGTGCCGCATTTCGGCTTCGACCACATCGTCGCCCACCGGCTGAAGCCGATTCCCGACGAGGGCATGGTGTTCGATCTCGCAGGCAGCAGGCTCTACGCGCTGCCGGCGCACTTCCTGCACAGCGAGGGCAATTTCCAGCTCTACGATCCGATCTCGAAGATCCTCTACAGCGGCGACCTCGGCGCCTCGATCGGCGTCGACTACACCGTCGTGCGTGACTTCAAGGCGCATACGCGCTTCATGGAAGGCTTTCACCGGCGCTACATGGTCTCCAACCGCGTCATGAAGGCGTGGGCGCAGATGGTCAGCACGCTCGACATCGAGATCATCGCCCCGCAGCACGGCGCGCTGTTTCCGGATGCGACGATGTCGCGCCAGTTCATCGCGTGGTGCGCAGGGCTCGAATGCGGCATCGACCTGATCACGCCGAAATTCAAGGTGCCCGTGGGCTGACATGCTGGCGCCTTCCCCGAACTCCGTTCCGCCGTCGCCCGCAATGCGCGTCGATGCGTGCGCCGTGGCCGGCGAGGAGGCGCCGGTCTGGCTCGCCGCGGCCTTCGCCATCGCCGGCACCCTGATCGCCGTCATGTCCGCAGCGCTCTGGCAGCAAGGCACCGCCACGCCGCCGACCGCGACGGCCGCAATGCCGGTGACGGCCGTGCCGCAGGGCGACGACCGCGTTGCCGACGCGGCGCCCAAGCAACGGGAGGCGCGGATCGTCGAACCGGCGCCGATCATCGCGCCGCCGACGCCGCCCGCAATCGCTCCCGTCGTGATCGCGCCACCAACTCCGCCGATCGCCCCGGCAGCGCCCCCGGAGCCCCAGGGCACGACGAAGCCCCCCGCCGAGTGCTTCGCCCCGCTAGCGGTCGGCTTCGAGCGCGGCAGCGCGCGACCGAACCCTGCCGACATGAAGCGGTCGCTGGCGATCCTGCAACGCGCGCTCGCGCGCCACGGTGAGGCGACCATCATCATCGAGGGCCATACCGACGCCAGCGGCACCGAGGATCTGAACGTGCTGCTGAGCTATTCGCGCGCCAAGGAGATCGCGGCCCAGTTGAAGCGCGAGGGGCTCTCCGCGCAGCGGATGTCGGTGCGCGCGGCCGGCGCCGGCGAGGCGCGCGGCAATGCCCAGGCGGTCGCGGGCGACCGCAAGGCCGTGCTGCGCATTGCGGGCGTCGACGATTGCAGTCAACTCACAGCGACGAAGCGACCATGACGATCTATGCCATCGTGAGCGGCCTCGGCGCCGCCATTCTGCTGCTCACCTCGGGCTATTTGTTCGGCGCCCGCCAGGGCGCGCTGTCCCGCGAGCTGTTGCGGCGGCAGGTGCAAATACAGGCGGCCAGCCTCGACCAGTTGCAAGAGCAGAGCAGCCACGACGCCATCGAGCGGGAGACCAGCCTGCGCAGCGCGATCGAGGATGTGCTGGCGCCGCTGGTCGAGCGTGAGCGTATCTCGCTGGATCTGGCGCAGCTCGCGAGCCGGCCCGGCCGGCGCCGCGAGCTGGTGCCGCTGCTCGACCGCATCGCCGAAGTCGGCCGCTTCCAGACCGTGCTGCTCACCAACGAGGAAGGCCTGCCGCTTGCGGCCAATACGACTGCCCACCGCACCGAGCAGCTTGCGGCAGCGGCGACGCGGCTTGCGCTGGTGGCGGAGAAGATCGCCGACGAGACCCACATCGCGCCGTTGTCGGTGATGCTGCGCGACGCCTCCGAGGCGACGACGCTGTGCCGGATCTTCCGCGTGCAGGACCAGACGCTCACTCTGACCGCGCTCTCCAACGATGCGCGCCTCGCCTCCGTTGCGCTCGATCCCGCGCTCGCCAAGGTGCAGGTCGCGCTGACTGCGCCGGCCTGACACCTCCCCAGAACGCAAAGGGCGCAGCACCTCTTGCGAGGCACTGCGCCCTTCGCCGACCTCATTGTCAGGGATGAGGCCGACTACACGCGGCTGCGGCCGCGGGCGAGGCCCACGACGGCCGAAACCAGAAACAGCACGATGGCGATGAAGAAGATGATCTTGGCGATCTCGATCGACGCACCAGCGATGCCGCCGAAGCCGAGGATGCCGGCGATCAATGCGATAACCAGGAAGGTGACAACCCAGCCTAACATGACACGACCTCTGTCTCTCGATTGCGGTTCAAAGCGACGCGGAGCTTGCGCCGTTGCCAGGACAATCGTGGCTCGGAACAAAGGTTCCGGGCGCGCGGGCCGCTAAAAATTCGCGATTGGCCGGAACA
Source organism: Bradyrhizobium sp. SZCCHNR1051 (assembly GCF_032489615.1). NCBI lineage: Bacteria > Pseudomonadati > Pseudomonadota > Alphaproteobacteria > Hyphomicrobiales > Nitrobacteraceae > Bradyrhizobium > Bradyrhizobium sp. SZCCHNR1051. The sequence goes on from NZ_JAUEYJ010000004.1 coordinate 277,960, forward strand.
AACGCCCATGGAGGCTGGAGCGGCGTCCGTCTGCCCCGATTTAGGGCTGTAAAACGCCCCCGCCGGCCCCATATAGCCGTCAATCCCTGCTATGAGGGCTCCTTCCTGCAGACCTCGTGATGCCGTCGTATGATGCCATCAGAGGGACGAGACTGATTCGCTGATGACCGAGCCCAACCGCGTGAGCCCTTTTCCTGCGCCCGACCACCAGCCCGTCGCCGGCGGCATCGCCGCGCGCGCCCGCGCCGCCGCGACCGGTGGGGCGCGCTATCTGGCCGGCCTCAATCCGGAGCAGCGCGAGGCGGTCGAAACGCTCGATGGCCCGGTGCTCGTGCTCGCCGGCGCAGGCACCGGCAAGACCCGTGTGCTGACCACGCGCATCGCGCATATCCTGAGCCAAGGCCGCGCCCGGCCGAGCGAGATCCTGTCGGTGACCTTCACCAACAAGGCCGCACGCGAGATGAAGACGCGGCTTGCCGAGATGCTCGGACAGGCGGTCGAGGGCATGCCCTGGCTCGGCACCTTCCACTCGATCTCCGGCCGCATCCTGCGCAGCCATGCCGAGCTGGTGCAGCTCAAGTCCAATTTCACCGTGCTCGACGTCGACGACCAGATCCGTCTGCTGAAACAGTTGCTGCAGGCCGAGAACGTCGACGACAAGCGCTGGCCGGCGCGCATGCTGGCCGGCCTGATCGACGGCTGGAAGAACCGCGGCCTGGCGCCATCCCAGGTGCCCTCGGGCGAGGCCGCCGTGTTCGCCAATGGCAAGGGCGGCAAGCTCTATGCGAGCTATCAGGAACGGCTGAAGATCCTCAACGCCGCCGATTTCGGCGACCTGCTGCTGGAGAGCATCCGGCTGTTCCGCGAGAACCCGGACGTGCTGCGGCAGTACCAGAGTCGGTTCAAGTTCATCTTGGTCGACGAGTATCAGGACACCAACGTCGCGCAATATCTGTGGCTGCGGCTGCTGTCGCAGGCGCCGTCGTCCTCTGGTTCGTCATTGCCGGGCTCGACCCGGCAATCCATCGCGTCTTCGGAAGAAGATGGATCACCGGGTCACGACGCTGCGCGTCGGCCCGGTGATGACGAGACGGGTGTTGCTGCGCCCAGCCCCGCGTCTCCTCCCAAAAACATTTGCTGCGTCGGCGACGACGATCAGTCGATCTATGGCTGGCGCGGCGCCGAGGTCGACAACATCCTGCGCTTCGAGCACGACTTCCCCGGCGCCAAGGTCATTCGCCTGGAGCGCAACTACCGCTCCACGGGGCACATCCTCGCCGCCGCCTCGCACCTGATCACGCACAACGAAGGCCGGCTCGGCAAGACCTTGCACACCGAGGACGTCGAGGGCGAGAAGGTCACCGTCACTGGCGCCTGGGATTCCGAGGAGGAAGCGCGCGGCATCGGCGAGGAGATCGAGGAGCTGCAGCGCAAGGGCGAGCATCTCAACGATATCGCGATCCTGGTGCGCGCCTCCTACCAGATGCGCGAGTTCGAGGACCGCTTCGTCACGCTCGGCCTGCCCTATCGCGTCATCGGCGGCCCGCGCTTCTACGAGCGCGCCGAGATCCGCGATGCGCTGGCTTACTTGCGCGTCATCAACTCGCCGGCCGACGATCTCGCCTTCGAGCGCATCGTCAACGTGCCGAAGCGCGGGCTCGGCGACGCCACCGTGCAGATGCTGCACGACCACGCGCGCAAGCGCCGCATCCCGCTGTTCGAGGCGGCGCGCGCGGTGGTCGAGACCGACGAGCTGAAGCCGAAGGCACGCGGCTCGCTGCGCGGGCTGATCCTGCAGTTCGAGCGCTGGCGCGCCCAGCGGGAGGTCACGTCGCACACCGAGCTCGCCGAGATCGTGCTCGACGAGAGCGGCTACACCGAGATGTGGCAGAAGGACCGCTCGGCCGATGCGGCCGGGCGGCTGGACAACCTCAAGGAGCTCGTCCGCTCGATGGAGGAGTTCGAGAACCTGCACGGCTTCCTCGAGCACATCTCGCTGGTGATGGACCGCGAGGGCGCCGCCGACGAGGAAGCGGTGTCGCTGATGACCTTGCACTCGGCGAAGGGGCTGGAATTCGACAACGTGTTCCTGCCGGGCTGGGAGGAAGGGCTGTTCCCGAGCCAGCGTACGCTCGACGAGCAGGGCCGCGCCGGGCTGGAAGAGGAGCGCCGCCTCGCCCATGTCGGCCTGACCCGCGCGCGGCGTCGGGCAAAAATCTATTTCGCCACCAACCGCCGCATCCACGGCACCTGGACCACCACGATCCCGTCGCGCTTTCTCGACGAGCTGCCCGCGGCGAGCGTCGAGATCACCGAATCGAAGGGGGGCTCGGGCTGGGGCGGTGCGGGCGGCTACGGCCCGTCGCGCTTCGACAACGTGGAATCGTTCGGATCGAGCTATTCCACGCCGGGCTGGCAGCGCGCGCAGGCACGTCGGCCGGGCGCAGCGCGCGGTTCGTCGGAGGGCGGCTTCAAGGAAGAACCATCGCCGTTCTCAGGCCGTGATCCGTTCGGCGGTCATTTCGGCCGCGGCAAGCGCGGACCGATGACCATCGAGGGCGAGCTGGTGGCGAAATCCACCGGCACGACGTCGGAATTCACGCTCGACGACCGCGTCTTCCATCAGAAGTTCGGCTATGGCCGCGTCGTCAAGATCGACGGCAACAAGCTGACCATCGCCTTCGACAAGGCCGGCGAGAAGCACGTCGTCGACAGCTTCGTCCAGCGGGCGTGATCTGGCGCGACGGCCGCGCCGCCGGGCGGCCGTTGCCGCGCGTCGCAATCGAGCTTCACACTTCGCCGTTGTTTGGCCTTGACCATGGCAGCGTGCATCGTATGAGATGCAATCATGGTCCGAGGATACATTCTGTTGAGTGTTGCGGTCGCGCTGTGTGTGCCCTCGCTGGCGGCGGCGCAGACGATGAGCTTTGGCGACTCCGCGGGGCTGATCGCGTCCAGTTGCGGCGCTGACATCACCGCCAATTGCCGCGGCGTCAACCTCGACTCCAACCGCCTCAAGGAATGCCTCTCGCGCAACCAGGACGTGGTCTCCGCGCAGTGCAAGGCAACCTATTTCAAGGCGTTCGAGGCGATCCAGAAGCGCATCGCCGCGCGGGTCACGGTCGCCAATGCCTGCCAGCGCGAGATCGTCAAGCTGTGCGGCGGCTCCACGAAGGAGACCAGCAAATCGATCCCGTGCCTGATGACGACCAACGGTGTGAGCGCGCGGTGTCAGCAGGCGATGGGCGAAGCGGGGTATCGCTGATGCGGCGGGCAGCGAGATCACTGCTGTCAGGGCTGATCGCGGCTTCGCTGGCGGCCGCGAGCGCGCCCGTATGGTCGCAGGAGGTGAGTCGCGAGGACATCGTGCGCCAGCTCGGCCGCTTCGAAACCGCGCCCGCGCTGGATCTGCCGGCGCTGAAGCAGCAGACCCAGGAGCGCTCCAGGATGCGCGGGCGCAACGAGCCACCGCCGCAGAAGCGTCCGCCGATCGTGCCGGAGCTGATGAATCTGCCGGCCTTGAACGTCGACATCCAATTCGACGTGGACACGCCGATCGTGCGTCCGGAATCATACCAAGCCGTCGGGCGGATCGCCGATGCGATGGTGTATTCCGACCTCCTGCCCTACACGTTCCTGATCGTCGGCCATGTCGAAGCCAACGGCAAGCGCGAGTCGAATGTCATCCTGAGCCAGCGCCGAGCCGACGCGATCCGCGACATCCTGGCGAACACCTTCAAGATCTCGGTCAAGCGGCTGCAATCGATCGGACTTGGCGAGGAGCAGTTGCTTGACCCGTCCAAGCCGACCGCCGCCGTCAATCAGCAGATCCAGATCATTCCGATCGCAAAAACCGTCGAAGAGGCCGCAGCGCCACCTCCGCCCCCTGCTCCGGCGACGCCCAGCAGGCAGGGCCCCCGCAAGCATCGCAATTGACGCAATTGGGCCCTGCGCGGAGGCCATGAACCCGGAGCGCTGCCGGTGCGACTGTTGTTTCAGCAGGTTGCCGGTGCGCTCTCCGGCCGGCGCGAATGGAACCCGTTTTCAAGTCGGCGCTCTGCCCGGCGATGCGGCCGGGCCGCGATTGCCGGGTTTGTCGATGCAGCCGCTTGATGGTATAGCCCCCTCTTTGCGGCCGTCGATTGAGCGGCGGTCGATCTCATTGACGAGCGAGCCAGCCATGAACGCCATGTTCCGACGCCAGATGGTCGACTACGTCGAATATCATCGGGATCCGCGCAACGGCCTAATGCATGTGTTCGGGATCATCCTGTTGTTCCTGGGCGCCGTGCTGCCCCTGAGCTTGTGGCATTTCGACGCGCTCGGCATCCGGATCGGCCTCGGCGCCGTGCTGGCGCTGCCCGTCCTGCTCTACTGGCTGCTGCTCGATGCCGCACTCGGGGCCGGCATCCTCGCCTTCGCCGTGCTGTTCCTTGCTGCGGCCATGATGATCGCCGATCACGTCCATGGTGTCGCCTTCTGGGCGCTGTTTGCCGCGCTCATCATCTTCGGTTTCGTCTCGCAGGCCGTGGGCCACAAGGTGTTCGAGCGCAACAATCCATCTCTGCTGGATCATCCGGCGCATCTCTTTCTCGGTCCGATGTTCGTGATGGCGAAATTGTACATGGCGTTGGGTCTGCGGCCTTCGGTGGCCGACCTCATCGCGCCGAACTGGTCGCCGGATCGGCTCGCATCGGACCGGCTTCAAGGCGATCAGCACTCGCGTCCCTAAATGAAAGTCCTCGTCACCGGCGGCAGCGGTTTCATCGGCCATCACCTCGTCTCTGCGCTGACGACGCGGGGCGCCGAGGTGCGTGTGCTCGACATTCGCTGCCCCAGCCACATGATCGCTGACGTCGAGTACATCGAAGGCTCGGTGCTCGATGCGGGCCTGGTGAAGCAGGCGGTCGCCGGCGCGGATCAGGTCTATCATCTGGCCGGACTGCCCGGCATGTGGATGCCGGACCGCGAGGACTTCTTTCGCGTCAACTGCGTCGGCACCGAGACAGTGCTGGCGGCGGCGCGTGCCGGCCGGGTGCGCCGGTTCCTGCACTGCTCGACGGAATCGATCCTGTTCGACTATCCGGGCTCGACCGGCGCCGCCTCGGCGCCGACCGCACCTCCGGCCGACGCGATGCCGGGCGCCTATACGCGCTCGAAGGCGCTCGCCGAGGCTCGCGCCATGGCAGCCGCCGCGGACGGCTTCCCCGTCGTCGTGGGCACGCCGACGATGCCGATCGGCCCGCATGACAGCAACCTGACACCACCGTCGCAGATGCTGCGCCTCTTCCTGGACAGCCGGGTCCAGCTCTACCTCGACTTCATCGTCAACCTGGTCGACGTCCGCGACGTCGCGGCGGGCCTGATCCTGGCGATGGAGCGCGGCAGGGTCGGCGGCCGCTACGTGTTCGGCGGCGAGAGCCTGCGCCTCAGCCGCATCCTCGATCTGATGGCGACGATCAGCGGCCGCAAGCATGTCGCGGTCGCCGTGCCCGGCCGGCTGGCCGAGCTGTCGGCGGGCATGCTCGAGTTCGTTTCCGATCACCTCACCAAGCGCTGCCCGTCCGGCACCGCCGAGGGGGTGCGGATCGCCCGCGCGGCCTCGGATCTGTCGATCGACAGGGCCAAGCGCGAGCTCGGCTACGCCCCGCGCCCGATCGAGCCGAGCTTGCGCGAGACGATCGCCTTTCTGCTCGATTCCGAGCCGCGAAGGCGGCTCGACGACAAACAACACCCTTTTCGCACCGCGGCCGAATAGCTAAGAGCAGCCGGTCCCAGGTCTCACAACGGTTCCAAGACATGTCCGGCGATGCCAGCCCCATCTCGTCGTTTGCGTTCAGCGGATGGACCACCACTTGGCCCACCTCGCTGCTCGCCATCATCTGGCTGATCTGGCTCGCGAGCTGGGTCGGCGCCTCGTTCTGGTCGGGGCAGACCCGCAAGCATGTGACGGTGATCAAGACCAGCCGCTATCACGCGCTGATCGTGCTCGGCGGCATCCTGTTCACGCCGTGGACCTCGCGCCTGCTCGGCGAGAAGCCGTTCTGGAATCCCGGCGAGACCGGCGTCTACCTGCTGACCGTCGTGACCCTGGCCGGCATCGCCTTCACCTGGTGGGCGCGCATCCATCTCGGCCGCTTCTGGTCCAACGCGATCACCCACAAGGAAGGCCACAAGGTGATCGATACCGGCCCCTACGGCATGGTCCGTCACCCCATCTATACCGGGCTGATCCTCGGCATGATCGCCACCGGCATCGCGGTGGGCACGGTGACCGCCGTGCTGGGCGCCGTCCTGATCTCGCTCGGGATGGCCTGGAAGGCGAAGATGGAAGAGGTCTTCCTCGGTCAGGAGCTCGGGCCGGATTACGTCACCTACCGGCAGCGCGTGCCGATGATCATTCCGTTCCTGCCGCCGGGCTGAAGCGCTCAGCGCCTGACTTGGGCTTCTGACGGTAGCTGCGGCGGCTGGCTTGCCACCTGCGGCAGCAGATGGCGCGGCAGGATGATGCGCTGGCCGGGGACCAGCGGCTGGGCGGCGAGGCCGCGATTGGACTGCTGCAGAGCCCAGAGCGGAACGCGATAATTGGTGGCGATCTGGTCCAAGGTCTCGCCCGGCCGCACCGCCAGTGCAGTGCCGCTGTCCCACAACTCCACGGAGGCTTTCGGCGGCACCAAGTAGCGCAGCGGCACCGGGTCGGCCTCGGCAGTGGCCGAGGTCTGCGACAATTGGCTGATCATGGTGACCAATTGGGCGTGCACATCCTCCATCTTGTCGATGTTGATGTGCGTGACCTCGTCATGATCCTTCATGTCGAAGCTCGCATAATGACCGCGAAAGCCGGGCTCGGGCTTGACGTCGCCGCCGCCGAGAATGTTGTCGGACAGGAACAGGTTGATGAAGCGCTGCACGTTGGGCGGCACGCTCTTGGTCGCATGCGCCGGATCGACGGTGACGACGAGGGCAACCGGGATGTTCTGCTCCTGCAGCGTGATCGCGATGCGGACGCTGCACAGCCCGCCCATCGAATGGCCGATCAGCACGATCGGGCCCGGCTCCTGGCGGTAGTTCTTGGCCACCTGGAGCGCGATCAGGTCGCACAGCGTGAATTCATAGACACTGGCCCGGTAGCCGGCCTGCTCGATCTTTTCGGCCAGACGGTCCATCCCGGTCGAGAACAGCGGCCCGAGCGCGCCGCGGAACAGGTACACCCGCGGCGGCGGCAGCGGCTGGCTGATCTCGGGCGGCGCGGGGGGTACCGCGCGGATCGCCGCGGGGGTTGCTGCCGGGGATGCCTTGGCTGATCTGGTCGGCGCGGGGGCGGAAGCTGCACCGGGCTGGGCGGCCTGCGAGATGCTCGAGGCGGCAAGTCCGGCGAGGAGAGGTGCGGTAACGAGGATCGCGAGCAATCTCCTGCCGGCAGCCGCCTTGGCTGGGCCGAGCCACCGCCTCGCGATTCGCGCCACGCTGGTCATTCGCGCTCCCGGGAAAGCTCTCAAGCTCAGATCAAGCAGGGTCGTCTCCCCCCCTGCCATACCGCTTGTCGCCGCCGAATGGGAGCATTTTGGGGCGCGCGCCGGTGGCGCGGCCGCCTATTACCGGTAACCGGTGACGTTGGCAGCCCGCTGCGGGGCGGCCATGCGGGTCGGCGGCGCCGCCGCCGGGCGGCCCCGACCGCCGAACACCACCCCGTCGATGGCACCGATCACCTTCTGCTGCATAATCTGGTTCTTTTCGATCGTGACGTGGCCGACACCCGGAACCGACTGAACGTCGACATTCTCGAGCTTGCCGCGGAAGCCGTCGTCGCGGCGGACCGGCTCACCGGCGCCGCTGGCGATGTAGAAATTGATGTAGCGCTCGGCGTTGCCGCCGACGAGCTTGGTCTTGAACACCGAGTCGAGCCCGATCGCGAGCTTCACGGGCACGCCGAGCTGGCCGAGCTTGTTGATCATGTCAGGCAGCGCCGTCGCGCCCGAGGAATGGCCCACCAGGATGATGGTCTTGATCCGGCCGGCGCGATAGGCGGCCGCCGCCTCGTCGGCGAGCGACGACCACGACACGAAATTGGCGACCGTGTTCGGAATGCCCTGCGAATCCAGCTTGGCGGCGATGTCGTCGAGCCCGAGCGAGAAGATGTTGAGCACGCCGCGCAGCAGATAGACATGCGTGGTGCTGGCGGCACTCGCGGCCGCCGGGCTCGGCGCCGCCCGCACCGATCCGGTACCGAGCGGCAGAGCCAGCGCAACGGCCAGCGCCGCCATGCCAAAGCAGCGCGCCGAGAGGCTGCGCTTGCAGGTGGGTCGAACGGTGCTGGCGCGTGGCGTCATCGGTCCTTCTCCGCAGCGGAAATGTCGAGACGGCGCGACCGTACCCAAGATGCTCGCGGACGCAACATCGTCGGACATTGCGGGGCGCGTTCCTCCCCCAGACGTGGCTGCGCAGCAACACTCACCGGCGTCGGCCACGGAAAAGCCCAACAAGCGACACGATCGAGAGCGGCGCGCGCGATTGCGGTAGCGCACCGCCGTTCCTATCTGAGCGCTTCGCCCGCGCCTGCGCCCCCTCCTTCGCGCAGCTCCCTGCCCTTTTCGAATCCCTCGGATCGAATTCCCTCGTGATGCCTCCCGTCATTTCCGTTACCGGCCTGTCGAAGACCTATTCCTCGGGCTTCACCTCACTCAACAATGTCGATCTCGCGATCGAGCGGGGCGAGATCTTCGCGCTGCTCGGGCCCAACGGCGCCGGCAAGACGACGCTGATCAGCATCATCTGCGGCATCGTCAATGCGTCTACGGGCAAGGTCGCGGTCGGCGGCCACGATATCAACCGCGACTATCGCGCCGCGCGGGCGCTGATCGGGCTGGTGCCGCAGGAGCTGCACACTGATTCGTTCGAGACCGTATGGGCCACGGTCAGCTTCAGCCGGGGACTGTTCGGCAAGCCCAACAACCCCGCCCTGATCGAGAAGATCCTCAAGGACCTGTCGCTCTGGGACAAGAAGGACGCCAAGATCATCACGCTGTCCGGCGGCATGAAGCGCCGCGTGATGATTGCGAAAGCGCTATCGCATGAGCCGCAGGTGCTGTTCCTGGACGAGCCGACCGCCGGCGTCGACGTCGAGCTGCGCAAGGGCATGTGGGACGTCGTGCGCGAGCTCAAGGCCGCCGGCGTCACCATCATTCTCACCACGCACTACATCGAGGAAGCCGAGGAAATGGCCGATCGCGTCGGCGTCATCAACAAGGGCGAGATCGTCCTGGTCGAGGACAAGGCCAAGCTGATGGCAAAGCTCGGCCGGAAGCGGCTGAGCCTGCATCTGCAGCACCGGATCGAAGCCGTCCCCGAGGCGCTCGCGCCCTATGATCTCGCGCTGTCGGACGACGGCTGGCGGCTCGCCTATGACTACGATACCAAGGGCGAGCGCACCGGCATCACCAGCCTGCTCGGCGATCTCAGGACCGCTGGCATCCGCTTCGTCGATCTCGAGACCAAGCAATCATCCCTGGAAGACATCTTCGTGAGCCTGGTGCGGCAATGAATTTTCGCGCGGTCGCCGCAATCTACAAGTTCGAAATGGCACGCACCTGGCGCACGCTGCTGCAGAGCATCGTGTCGCCCGTCGTGTCGACCTCGCTCTACTTCGTCGTGTTCGGCGCCGCGATCGGCTCGCGCATCAGCCAGGTCGAGGGCGTCAGCTACGGCACCTTCATCGTGCCCGGCCTCGTGATGCTGTCGGTGCTGACCCAGAGCATCTCCAACGCCTCGTTCGGAATCTACTTCCCGAAATTCATCGGCACGATCTACGAGATCCTTTCGGCGCCAATCTCGCATTTCGAGATCGTGCTCGGCTATGTCGGCGCGGCCGCGACGAAATCCATCATTCTCGGGCTGATCATCCTCGCCACCGCCGGCCTGTTCGTGCCGCTGCACATCCAGCACCCGGTGTGGATGCTGGCGTTCCTGGTGCTGACGGCCGTGACCTTCAGCCTGTTCGGGTTCATCATCGGCATCTGGGCCGACGGCTTCGAGAAGCTGCAGATGGTCCCGATGCTGGTGGTGACGCCGCTGACCTTCCTCGGCGGCAGCTTCTACTCGGTGAACATGCTGCCGCCGACATGGCATTCGATCGCGCTGCTCAACCCGGTGGTCTACCTGATCTCTGGCTTTCGCTGGAGCTTCTACGAGATCGCCGACGTCAGGGTGGAAATCAGCGTCGGCGTGACGCTGCTGTTCCTGGCGATCTGCATGGCGATCATCTGGTGGATCTTCAAGACCGGATACCGGCTCAAGCATTGAGCCGGCATCGGGGGCGGCGTTCCAGCTCAGCGGTAGCAGTGGAAGCGGCCGTAGCCATCGCGGTATCCCCGGCAGTGATAGTGCCGGTGGTAATAGGAGCGGTGTGGAATGCCGAGCACGCCCTCGACGGCGCCCACGGCTCCGCCGACACCCGCACCGACCGCGCCTCCGACGACGCCGCCGACCGGGCCGGCGATGCGGTTGCCTTCGTGGGCCCCTTCATGGGCGCCACGGATGATGCCCTGGGCATGGGCGAATTGCGGCAGCGCCAGCCAGGCCAGCGCCAGGATGACCAGTGCGAGCGCGGCGAGCAGATAGGTCAGCTTCTGCGGCGCGCGATCGTCGAGCACCGCCGTCTTGGCCTTCATCGTCAGCATTTTGAATCCTGGAAACCGCATGGAGGAATCCTTGAAACGCGGATGCGGCCAAAAAGTTGCGCGGTCGTGACGAATTGGACCGATTAGAGAGGTCCTAAGCGCCGGAATGAAAGGCCATCCGCGGGTCGCGAAAATGTCAGCGCCGATGAACGCGGGGAGCCTTTGTCCGGTCCCTGCCCGCCATTAAGGTTGAGGGGCCCTCGGCTGGAACAAAGCCCGCAATTCCGACATAGTGCAGGCCGAGGCGATGACCTGGGCGTTGTCGAAGTCCCGTTTGAGGTCTCTCCACAGTCGAGGGCCCTGGAGGCCAGAGGTTAGATGCGTACCATCCTTTTTGCAGTTGCCGGCTTCGCCTTTCTGTCGGCCACGCCAGCTCTGGCCAAGATCGACATCACCGTCGACAAGAACAACCAGATCATGACGGTCGCCGTCGATGGCGTCGAGCGCTACCGGTGGCCGGTCTCGACCGGCATTCCCTCGCGCGAAACGCCCAATGGCTCGTTCCGCGCCTTCCGCATGGAAGCGGATCATTTTTCCAAGGAGTTCGACGACGCGCCGATGCCGCACTCAATCTTCTTCACCAAGGTCGGCCACGCCATTCACGGCACCGATTCGGAGGGCCGGCTCGGCACCCCCGCGTCTCACGGCTGCGTCCGGCTGTCGAAGGCGAATGCCACGACGCTCTACGACCTGGTGCAAAAGGACGGCGTGCTCAACACCACGGTGACCCTGACCGGCTCGGCCGAGGTGGCGCTGGCGCGCAATCCACGCCGCGGCACCGCTGTTGCCCGCCGCGACGTGCCGCAGCAGTATGACGACAGTGGCGAGCCGGTCGTGCTGACGCCGCAGCCACAGATGCTGCCGGGACGCCAGGTCGTTCCGCAGCAGCGGCCCGATGACGGCTACATCTATCCCGCCGACGGCAGCGACAACGGCGTGCGCTATCCGGCGCCGCGCGGCACGGCACGGCGCGTCTACGACGCTCAGGCCTATCCGCAGCAGCAGCAGTACGATTACCAAAACGGCAATCCGAGCTATGCGCAGCCGCGCTATTACCAGCCGCGCTCTTATTATCAGCCGCGCGGCTACTACACCTATCAGGACTGATCGCGCATTGATCCTCGCGGCCGGGCGCTGTTACGCAGCGCATCGGCGCCTCCTCACTCGGCGTTGACCCGCTCGAGCGAGGCGGACGCGCGATCGGCGCTGGCCTGCCCGCGGGCCGTCGGCATGCGCGTGCGCCGCTGCACGAAATACTGATCGGCCAGCACGCCGATCAGGATCACCGTGCCCATCACGGCGAAATTGAGCGAGCTCGGGATGCCCAGCAGATTGACCAGGTTCTGCAGCATCTGCAGCAGGATCGTGCCGAGCACGACGCCGATGACCGAGCCCTCGCCGCCGCGCAGCGAACAGCCCCCGAGCACCGCCGCGGCGATCGCATAGAGCTCGTAGAACGAGCCGTGCACCGCCGGCGAGATCGAGCGGGTGTACATCGCGAGCAGGACCGCGGCCAGCGCTGTCAGCCCGCCGCAGATCACATAGGCCGCGATCGTGACCCGATCGGACCGGATGCCGGAGTAGCGCGCCGCCTCCTCGTTCTTGCCGACCGCGTAGAAATAACGGCCGTACACCGAGCGGTGCAGCACCAACCAGGCGATGCCGGCCACGATGACGAGCGCCACGACGCTATGCGGCAGCGGAAAGCCGAGGACATCGGTGCGGCCGGCGGCCAGCCATTCCAGCGCCGGGAAGCTTGCGCCATAGCCGAAGCCGGCGGTGGCATCCTCGGTGTAGTAGCGCGCCGCGCCGCGATAGATCAGCAGCCCGCACAAGGTCACCACGAAGGGCTGGATGCGCATCTTGGTGACCAGCGTGCCATGGACCAAGCCGATGGCGATGCCGCCGGCGAGGATGAGGAACAAGGCAGCGATCCAGTCGACGTCCCGGTTGACGATGAGGTCGATGAACAGCACGCCAAGCAACGCGATCACCGAGCCGACGGCGAGCTCGATGCCGCCGACGATGATGACGAAGGCCTCCGCGATCGAGAAAATCCCGAACATGCCGACCTGGTTGGCGGTATTGGAGAGGTTGCCGACCAGCAGGAAGCGCGGGTTGATGAAGGCCACGACGGCGCCGACCACCAGGATCAGGATCAGCAGGCTGAGATCTTTCTTCTGCACGGGCGCCCTCGCTCAGACGGTATGGCCGACGGCGAGCTGAAGCACGTTGTGCTCGCTGAACTCGTTGCGGGCCAGGAAGCCCGAAATCATGCCTTCATGCATCACTGCGATCCGGTCGCTCACCCCGATCACCTCCTCCATGTCACTCGAGATCATCAGGATCGCGACGCCGGAATCCGCCAGACGCCGCAGCATGTCGTAGATCTCCTGTTTGGCGCCGACATCGATGCCCCGGGTCGGCTCGTCGAAGATCAGGACCTTTGGCCGCATCGACAGCCATTTGGCGAGCACGACCTTCTGCTGGTTGCCGCCGGACAAGGTGCCGACCGAGACCTTGACGTCGGACGCCCGGATCTTGAGCCGTTCGCGCTGCCGATCGGCATTCTCGGTCTCACGCCTGATGTCGACAAGTCCAAAGCTGAGATAGGAGGCGAGATCCGGCAGCGAGATGTTCTCGGCGATCGACAGGTCGAGCAGCAGGCCGCAAGCCTTGCGGTCTTCCGGAATGAGATAGATGCCGCGATCGATCGCCGCGCGCGGCGTCGAGATGCGGATCGGCTCGCCCTCCAGGCTGATGCCCCCGGCCAGCAGCGGCTCGACGCCGAAGATGCCGCGCGCGAGCTCGGTGCGGCCGGAGCCGACGAGACCTGCAAGCCCGAGGATCTCGCCGCGCCGGAGCTGCAGGCTGACGGCCTGGTTGGGATAGGTCGCGGTCACGGCCTCCACCACGTCGAGCACGGCTTCGCCGGGCGGCGCGGCCGGCGGCACGTAGAGCGACCGCAGGTCCCGGCCGATCATCAGCCTGATCATCGCGGCAGGACTGAGCTCGTCTTGCGCAAGCGCGCCGACCATGCGGCCGTCGCGCAGCACAATGGCGCGATCGGCGCATTGCATGACTTCGTTCAGGCGATGCGTGATGAAGATGACGCTGACCCCGTCCGCCTTCAGGCCGGCGATGACCTGCATCAGCCGCTCGGTTTCCGACAGCGTCAGGCTGGAGGTCGGCTCGTCCATGATGACGCAGCGCGCGTCGAGCGACAAAGCCTTGATGATCTCGACCAGCTGGCGCTGCGCCAAGGACAGCTCGGCGAGCGGCGTATCCGGCTCGAAATCAGCGGCGAGGCGCGCGATCAGCGGACGCACCTTGGCCCGCAGCGTCTTGCGGTCGATCAGCCGCAGCGGGCCGCCATAGACCGGCTCGCGGCCGATGAAGACGTTGCCTGCGACATCGAGATTGTCGAACAGGTTCAGCTCCTGGTGGACGAAGGCGATGCCGGACGCGATCGCGTCCGCCACCGTGTAGCTGGTCCGCGCCACGCCATCGATCCGGATCGTGCCGCTGCTCGGCTCCACCACGCCGCCGAGCACGCGCATCAAGGTCGACTTGCCGGCGCCGTTCTCGCCGACCAGGGCGATCACCTCGCCGGGCGCGACCGACAGGCTGGCGTGGTCGAGCGCGACCACGCCAGGATAGGTCTTGCCGATGTCGATCAGCTCAAGGAAGGGCTCGCGCACGCCGGCCGTCGCGTCACTTCTTCAGCATCTGCTTCATCTGCGCCATGAAATCGTCGACGTTCGACTTCTCGATCACCTTGCCGGGTACGATGATGATGCCGTTGGCCGGAACGCCGGACTTGTCGCCCTGCACGACCTTCGCCATCAGCTTCATGCCCTGATAGCCCCACTCGAACGGCTGCTGCACCACCGTGCCCTCGATCGCGCCGTCCTTCACGCCGCCAAGCGTGATCGGATCCTCGTCGAAGCCGATGACCTTGATCTTGCCGAGCTTGCCGGCCTCCTTCAGCACCTCGTAGATGCGCGGCGTGTTGTAGGAATAGAAGCCGACCAGGCAGCTGACGTCCGGCATCGCCGCCAGGATGTCCTCGACATTGCGCTTGGCCCGGGTCTGGTCGATCTCGTCGCCGCGCACGTCCACCAGCTCGACCTTCGATCCCTTGATGGTCGCCTTCACGCCTTCGATGCGCTCGCGGGCGTTGTCAGCCCCGAGCAGGCCGACGAAACCGACGCACTTGCCGCCATTCGGCAGCGCCTTCAGCATCAGCTTGCCGGCATCCTTGCCGAGCTCGGTATTGGAGGAGCCGATATAGGCGATGCGCTTCGATTGCGGAGCGTCGCTGTCGGTGGTGAAGAGCACCGTCTGTGCGGCAATCTTGTTGAGGTGCTCAGTCTGGTTCTTCGGATCGACGGCGCTCACCATGATTCCGGCAGCCCCGGCCGCGACGAGGTCATCCAGCATCCGCTGCTGCACGGCGGCTGCCGCCTGCTCGGGATATTTGAGCTGCAGGTTGTAGTTGGGCAGCTCGCCTTGCGCCTTCTTGACGCCAGCTTCGGCGATCTTCCAGAAGTCGGACGCGCCGTTGACGACGAAGGCGAGGACCTTCTTGTCCGCGGCTCCCGCGGAGCCGAGACCGAGCGCCATCGACAACAAGGCAGACGCACCGGCAATCCAAAGACGCTTCATTGAACCCCTCCCATGTGAAGCCGGCCTGCTTTGATGCGGCCGGCATTTTGTAGTCGAACGATATCTAGTCGCGAACTCGTCCGAACCGCTGGCTCCGCCCGGACGAACAGCACCTCGATCTGGACAGCGTCCGCGCGATCGTTCGCTCAGGGCGAGACGACCAGACCGGTCCCTCACCGCTCAGTTTGCGATCCAGCTCGACTGCGCGTGCGTGCCCCAACCCACCCATTCGAAGACGCGCAAAGTACCGACTTCAAATGAGGGGCGCACCTCAAGGTAGCATGGTCATGACGGGCACGCAACAGAGGCCCACGCAGAAAGCGCGTAACCACTGCGTTTTGCGATGCGGTACAGCAAAGTCGGCGATCAGACGCTCGAGAAATCGATGCGGCAATGCAACCGAGGCCCGCCACTGACGAGGCGCGCACCTCTTTGGGCGCAGACGCCATCATCGCGGCGATCCGGGCCCGGCGACGTCGAACGGCGGCAGTGCCCTGTTACTCGCCGTCGCGCAGCCGCCGATACACGGCGCCGAGAATGTTCGAATAATCGTCGGTCCAGACCCGCTCGCCGTCGGTCGGCTCGGTTTCGGTCCACTTGTCCGAGGAGGCCAGCTTGCCGACGTCGGCGTCCTCGCGCGCGCTGATGACGACGTCGGTGGAGAAGATGTACTCGTCGTCGCGGCCGGAGTCCTCGTTGTAGACCCAGCTCTTCAGGTCGTTGGCGTCGGCGATGCCGACGACGACGCTCTCCAACTCCAGATGCCGATTGGAGACGTGCATCACGACGGCGCCCTGCGGCGCCAGCTTCGCCTTGTAGATCGCCATCGCCTCCTCCGTCGCCAGATGGATCGGAATCGCATCCGAGGAATAGGCATCGACGATGATGAGATCGTAGGCGCCGTCCGGCTCCTTGGCGAAGGTCAGCCTGGCATCGCCGATGACAGGCTTGAAGTCCGGCGCGCAGTTCCTGATGTAGCTGAAATATTTCGGGTCGCTGGCGGTATCGACCATGGTCTGGTCGATCTCGAAGAAATTCCAGCTCTCGCCGGGCTCGGCTGCGCAAGTGAGCGTGCCGGCGCCAACGCCGATCACGGCGACCTTGAGCGGCGCGCCCTTGCGCTCGCGGATCGCGGTGATGGCGCGGCCGATGCCGCCGTCCTTGTGATAGTAGGTGATCGGCTCGGGCCGCCCCGTCACCTTGGAGCCGTCGGCGTTGAGATATTTCTGCGCGCCGTGGATGGTCGTGCCATGCATCAGCACGTGATAGTGCCCGTCGGAGGTCACCACGATCTTGTGCACGCCGAAGAAGCTGCGCACCGTCTCGACGCGGCCGTCATCGGCCGGATAGGCGCGGATCAGGACGAGCGCGAGCGCGGCCGTCGCGAACACCTTCCAGCGGCCACCGTTCAGCAGCAGAGCGAGCAGCACGGCGAGCACGCCCACGGCGCCCGCGACATAGACGCGGTGGTCCTCGAGATAGGTCGTGAGCTTGCCGGTCATTCCGGCGGGCACCAGCAGCGCGAGGGCAATGACCGCGAGCAGGAGCCAGTACCAGCGCGTGATCCGTGGCAAGCGCTCATTGGCCGCCGGCCGGCACAGCGCCGCGAGCGCCAGCAGGATCGGATATTCGGCAACCCATGAGAAGGTGAAGGGGGCGATCAGGCCGGCGAACAGGCCGCCGACCATGCCGCCGAACGACAGCGCGACATAGAAGCCGGTGAGATACTTGGCCGGCGGGCGCGTGCGCGCGAGCTCGCCATGGCAGGCCATGGCGATGATGAAGAAGCAGAGCTGATGGCCGCCGAGCGTGAGCGCGAGATTCTGCTCGCCGCCAAAAGCGAGCAGGACGACGACGCCGGCGATCGCAAGCGGCTGCAGCGCCAGCATCCATTTGTGCGGCAGCAGCGGCCGCGACTGGAACACCAGCACCCAGGTCAACAGATAGAGCGACAGCGGCAGCACCCATAGCAAGGGCGCGGCCGCGACGTCGGTGGAGATATGCGCCGTCACCGCAATCAGCAGGCCGGAGGGCACCGCGGCCAGGAAGATCCAGCGCAGACGCAGCAGCCAGCGTGGCGCCGGGGCATTGCTGTCCCCGGTGTGCAGCAGGCTCGTGACGATCACCGGCGACCGCAGCAGCAGGACGCCGCAGCCGGCGATCAGCGCGATCAGGAGGCCATAGCCGCCGGTCCAGATCAGGTTCTGCACGCGCAGGCTGAAGATCGGCTCGATCAGCAGAGGATAGGACAACAGCGCCAGGAAGCTGCCGATGTTCGACGATGCATAGAGGAAATACGGGTCGGGCGCGGCCGGATGACCTGAGCGCACGAACCACGCCTGCAGCAGCGGATTGTTGGCAGCGAGCGCGAAGAACGGCAGGCCGATCGACACGGTGAACAGGCCGAGCAGCCAAAGCCCGTAACCGGAGCTGGGCGGGTCGCCCCAGCTGCTCGCGATCGACAGCGGCAACGTCAGGATGGCGAAACCGAGCAGCAGCAGATGAATCGCGATCGGGAGCACCCGGCTGGGCAGCTGGGTGAGAAAATGCGCATAGGCATAACCCGCGAGCAGCAAGGTCTGGAAGAACACCATTGCCACCGACCACACCGCCGGCGAGCCGCCGAGCCGCGGCAGCACCATCTTGGTGAACAGTGGCTGCACCGAGAACAGCAGCAGCGCGCTGACGAAAATTGCGGCGGTATAGACGACGAGCACCAGCCGGTTGCGTGCGGCAGAGGGCTGAGCGACGGCGGCGGGCGAGGCGATTGAGGTCATGACAACTCCGGCAGCGGCGCGGCCGGCATCAGATGCCAAGACCGGACCGCGATGAGCAGACGAGACATAGCGGATCGCAGGGCGGTATGGCGAGGAGCTGAGGCAAAATGGAGTTCCCCTTGACGTCGCAGCCGTCCGGCGCGACAGCACCAGCCGAGGTTCCCGGTGCGGGTCATTGAACAGGGCTTTTTGAAGCTGACATGAATGAAACCGAGGTCATCATCATCGGTGCCGGCCATAATGGCCTGACCTGTGCGGCCTACCTCGCGATGGCGGGCCTGCGCGTGCATGTGGTCGAGCGCCGCAAGGTGGTCGGCGGCGCCGCGGTCACCGAGGAGTTTCATCCGGGCTTCCGCAACTCCGTCGCGTCCTACACCGTGAGCCTGCTCAATTCGCGCGTCATCTCCGACCTGAAGCTGCACGAGCACGGGCTGGAGATCGTCGAGCGCCGGGCGCAGAACTTCCTGCCCTCGCCCGACGGCCGCTATCTGCTGACGGGCGAGGGTCGCACGCTGGCTTCGGTTGCGCGGCTGAGCCAGCGCGACGCCGACGCGATCGGCCCGTTCTCGGCACGGCTCGAGGCCATCGCGGACGTGCTGCGCAGCCTCGTGCTGCGGGCGCCACCGAACCTGGTCGCCCAGTTCGGGCTGTCGGCGATCCGCGAGGCCTTCAACGCGCTCGGCACCGCCAACACCCTGCGCGCACTGTCGCTGGAGCAGCAGCGCGATCTGCTCGACCTGTTCACGCGCTCCGCCGGCGAGATGCTCGACGAGATCTTCGAAACCGACCTGGTGAAGGCGCTGTTCGGCTTCGATGCCATCGTCGGCAACTATGCCAGCCCCTACGCCGCCGGCTCGGCCTATGTGATGTTGCATCACGCCTTCGGCGAGGTGAACGGCAAGAAGGGGGTCTGGGGCCATGCGATCGGCGGGATGGGCGCGATCACGCAGGCGATGGCCGGGCGCCTGAAAGAGCTGGGAACGCTGGTCGAGGTCGAGGCCGGCGTGCGCGAGGTGATCGTCGAGCGCGACCGCGCGGTCGGCGTCGTGCTCGAGGATGGCCGCACCATCCGCGCCCGCCATGTCGTCGCCAACGTGAACCCGAAGCTGCTCTATACGCGCCTGGTGCCGGCCGGCGCCGTGCCCGCGCCGTTCCTGAGCCGCATCAGGAACTGGCGGTGCGGTTCGGGCACGTTCCGCATGAACGTGGCGCTCGACCGGCTGCCCTCGTTCAGCGCGCTGCCGGGCGACGGCGACCATCTGTCCGCCGGGATCATCCTCGGCCCGAGCCTCGGCTACATGGACCAGGCCTATCTCGACGCGCGGGCGCATGGCTGGAGCCGCGATCCCGTGGTCGAGCTGCTGATTCCCTCCACCCTCGACCCGACGCTGGCGCCCGCAGGGCAGCACGTCGCCAGCCTGTTCTGCCAGCATGTCGCGCCCGAGCTGCCGGACGGCCGTTCCTGGGACAATCATCGCGACGAGGTCGCCGACCTCATGATCGCGACCGTGGACCGTTATGCACCGGGCTTTGCGGCCAGCGTGCTCGGCCGGCAGGTGCTGTCGCCGCTCGACCTCGAACGCGAGTTCGGGCTGATCGGGGGCGACATCTTCCACGGCGCGCTGACCCTGAACCAGTTGTTCTCGGCCCGCCCCATGCTCGGTCACGCCGATTATCGCTCGCCGCTGAAAGGGCTCTACCATTGCGGCTCGGGCAGCCACCCCGGCGGCGGCGTCACCGGCGCCCCCGGCCACAATGCGGCCCAGGCGATCCTGGCGGACCATCGCGCTTTGTTCGGCTGAGGATAAGGGGTGGAAAGGCGCGGCACACCCGTGTGGACAAGCGGTGGATCAACCGCCAAAGAAGCAGTGCACGGCCGTGTGGATATGCTGTGGACCCGGGGTAGTGTCTCAGTTTGAAATTTCTTCGGTTTCGCGCTTCTTGTAGGGACCGCGAACGGCCGGGACCGGGTTGGCCGCGTCGACCAGCGCAACCACGTCCGTCATCTTCATGACGCGGTCGATCAGGCCAGCGGCCATTGCCGGAGTAGCGCCAAGCGTCTTGTGGACGCGGCAGAAATTGTAGAACACGAAGTACAGCGCCAGCGCATGGCAGTGGTTTTCGAACTTCTTGCTGAACGCATTGGTGAGGCGGGTAAACCGGCGCATCGACATGCGCATGGTCAGGTTCTGGCGCTCGGCAAACGACGTGTTGATAAGGTCCGGGTCCGGCTCGCCCATGATCGCCTGCTTGACGGCGCCGATGCAATTTGGCGGGCTATAGCGGCCAGCGCCAGCGTAGTCCGTAGCGAAAATCTTGTTCAACATCGCATAGTCGGCATCAAAATCGACGGCTGCCACGGCCTTCAAATAGGCCTTGTGGCCGTCCGTAGTGAGCTGGACGCGGTTGGCAAGTCTGGCCTTCAAGTCCCCCATGAAGGCGATGCCAGTGTGCTGGCTGCGGTCACCAACGTGCCACGACACGATCAGCTTGGAGTCGGCATCGATGGCCGTCCACGTCCAGACGTCGCCAGCCTCCTCAGGGGCGGCCTTGGCGAACTTGACGTTCTTCTGCTTGGCATAGGCAAACGACCAAATCTCGTCGCACTGGACGGCCTTGGCCGCCACGCCGCGCACCGTCTTGTCGTGGAAGGCGGCGCAAGCCAGCCCGGCGTCGATCAGCAGCTTGGAAACCGTGTTGATCGACACGCCAGTCGCCCACGAAACCGAACGCATGGACGAACCTTCGCAGAGCACCTGGAGGATTTGAACGCGGGTCTGGACGGGCAGCTTGTTCATGCCTCGATTATCTGAACTTTTATGCTTAGCGTCAAGAATATTTTTCAGGATAAAGTACCTGTTTTTATAGGCTTGGATAAGATCATGAAAAAAATACGTAGACAATGTCGTCTCAGTTCCCTATACGATGGGTGCGCTGAGAAAGGTGTCTTATGACGACAGAAGACGACGCCAGGAAAGTGCTTACGGCGGAGCGCGCCGCCAGGGTCTACCGGGCCGTCCGGCAGGCGTGGGATGACGTGCAGCAAGACATCGCTCGTTATCCGCATTGGCCTCGAACCCGGGCTGGAATGGTCTTCGAGCGCCTCAAGATCAGGCTGCAGGAGCAGTTCGCCACAGATACCGGCGTCCACTTCACATTTGCGGATGAGACCATGAAGATGGTCTTCGACGGCAAGTTGGTGGCGCGGTGTAAGAAGGCTGACAGTCGGGGACTTGGCCACAACGTTCCCACCGGCGCGAACGATCTGTTCCTCGATCAGCAGACGTCGCTTTTCGACCCTCAGGACAAAATTGAGATCGTCTACGTCCTGAACTTGTATGCCACCGACATCAAGCAGATCTTGGTCCAAGCTCGCGATGGCGACGTTCGCCTGTGGGCTTACGAGATCGACGACGCGGCACTCGGCACGTCGGCGCCGGTTACACCGCTGCCCACGCCGCCCGCGCCGCCGTCAACGTCGGCTGACGATCTTGTGCAGCCGCGCGTTAAACCGATCGTTAAAGACGAATCAGATAAGAACCAGTAATGGCCGAATATGTGAACAGCGGGCTGCTGCGCGTCGCGCGGCAGCGATTGGGATTCTCGCAAGGAGAAGCCGCAGACCGGCTGGCCGTGCCGCAGGTTACGCTGTCGCGTTATGAAAATGCCGTGGCGTCTCCGCCCGATGAATTCATCGCCCGGGCGGCATCGATTTACGGAATGCCAATCGAATTCTTCCGCCAACCCGACGCGGTCTTCGGACCGCCCGTCAGCGTGCATCCGATGTGGCGGAAAAAGGCCGACGTCACGGTGCGCGACATCGACAAGATCATCGCAGAGATCAATATTCGAGCACTTCAGATCCGGCGCCTTTTGAGTGCGGTCGAGTACACTCCGCAATCGGATATCCCCCGTCTCGATCTTGATGATTACGACGGAGATATCGAACGGATTGCCGGATTGGTGCGCGCTCACTGGCTCTTGCCGAATGGCCCAATTGAGAATCTGACCGCCGCTGTGGAGCGCGCTGGCGCCGTCGTCATATATTCCTCCATGGGTGGATCGTCCGTCAGTGGCGTCACGGTGTCCGTGCCGGGCCTCCTGCCGGTGATTGTGCTCAACCGAGATCAGACAGGCGACCGCCAGCGCTTTACGTTGGCCCATGAACTTGGGCATCTCGTCATGCACAAGTTTCCCAGCCCGGACATGGAGACGGAGGCCAACAACTTCGCCAGCGCGCTTTTGATGCCGAAAAATGAGATCACGCTGGCTTTTCGCAGCCGAAAGATTGATATGGCCAGACTCGCGGCGCTCAAGCCAGAATGGCGCGTATCAATGCAGGCGCTGCTGTACCGCGCTCAGTCACTTGGTCTGATTGAAAAGCCTGCCGCCGGTTGGCTTTGGCGAAAATTCGCTATGGACCGGACAAAAACACGCGAACCATCTCACCTGGATTTTCCGCCCGAGCAGCCCGGTGTAATAAATCGAATGATCCGGCTGCACCTCGACAATTTTGGGTATTCAACTGGCGAATTGGCCAAGATCATTCACGCGAACGACAATATGCTGAACGAGTATTATGACCTGACGGCCGGATCGCCAGTGCAGGGGATGAAGCTTCGCGTCGTTCGGTGATTACTTCTTCCAGCGCTTGGCAGCGGCCTTCTTGGCGATCTCGGAGCGTTTCTCAGCCGACATACCCTCAGCGCGCTTCCTGCCGCCGATGCGCCCCAGCGCCACAGCGGCGGCATTCTTGCCGTCCTCCGTGGTGATGTCATCAATCTCGCCGGTGGCGATCTTGGCGATCATGATGGCGTTGCCGATGGCGTCGGCGGGACGCTTCTCGCCCTTAGGGCCTCGTGGCATTCGGCATCTGCTTTCGAATATACGCGTTAGCCCATAGCAGGCTTGAATTGGCTCGTTCCCACATTCCGATGGTGCTGCCGGTCGCATTCGTACCGCCGTTCATAATGGCGTCACTTCAGCACAGCAATTGACCGTCGATTCAACAACAGCCTGCGTTGATTGGCCTTCAGAATAGATTTTGCCAAAGACATGGGAACTTCGTCGATAGCGCCCCTTAAATATGATAATGCTTAGCGGTAAGCTTCGCAAGGGAGGGGGCATGCGTTTCAATTACGAACTAGCAGCGAATATCACGGACTTGATTGTATTCACGATGCAGTTTGTATCAGCCGTTATGGCTAGCAGAGCTGCGATTACATGGTATCACGCCTCCATAGTCGAATTGCCCGTCAAGCAAGCGGAATGGAACGCTAAAGCTGCCAAAGCAGCCGCTACCTCCGCATCGTTACAGGGGACCGCGCTACTACTGAGCGTTCTTCAGCGAATGTTTCAATATGGCGCGCTCCGCCACGCGATTTCAAACTGAGACACTTCCGGACCCGGCGTTCGATACGCCCTCTCAAAGCAGAAAAACCGGGCGCTGAGGCCCGGTTCTTCGAGAACGCCGTGTCAGGCGGATTACTTCAGCGACGTGTTGATCGACTCGAACTTGCTGCTGAGCGAGCTGCCCAGGCCGTTGACTGCGGCAATGATGGCCAGCGAGATGCCGGCTGCGATCAGGCCGTATTCGATGGCGGTGGCGCCAGATTCATCACGCAAGAACTTCAGCAGAGTGGTCTTCATCTGAACCTCGTTTCCCAACCCAGGAACCGAGGATCATCCGGTTCCCATGACGAGAAAATTAGGCGGCCAGAACCTAAAGTTGAGATAAGGCGCTCTGTTCAAGTTGCAGAGATTCTTTGCGGGAATTGAATCACAACTTTTACGCCGCCCCGCCAGCGGCAAGATACAACCGTTGAATGTTCCAACCTGGCAGATTTCCGGTCCTATCGCTTGCGTTGGCAGACAAATCCCTTAACCACGCCGTCAAATCTCGCCAGGATCCACCTTGATGACCTCAACGACCACGCCCGCCACCCACAAGGCCAGCTTCACCGTTGCCGATGAAGCGACCGCGCGCCCGGCCGTCGACGTCCTGACCGAGGTGTTCTTCGAAGGTGATGCCGCGGTCGCGGCCTTCGAGCGGCCGGACGGCCGCTGGGACGTGACGGTTCATTTCGCCGATCCGCCGGATCAGGCGCTGGTGCGGGAGCTCGTCGGCGGGGCGGCGGGCCCCAACGTAGCCCAGACCCTGGCATTCGAAGTCGTCGAGGCCAAGGACTGGGTCAAGGCCAGCCTGGACGACCTCGTCCCGGTGCCGGCCGGCCGCTTCATGGTCCATGGCAGCCATGACCGGCAGCGGGTGCCCGGCAACAAGCTCGGGATCGAGATCGAGGCGGCGCTCGCCTTCGGCACCGGTCACCACGGCACCACGCGCGGCTGCCTGCTGCTGCTCGATCACGTGCTCAAGACCCGCGCGCCGCGACGGGTGCTCGACCTCGGCACCGGCACCGGCGTGCTCGCGATTGCCGCCGCCAAGGCAACGCACCGGTCCGTGCTGGCGAGCGACATCGATGCGCCCTCGGTCATGGTGGCGCGGCAGAACGCCCGGCTCAACGGCGCAGGCCCCCTGGTCCGGGTCATCCGAGCTACCGGCTTCGCCGCCGCGGACTTTGCCCGGTGCGGCCCGTTCGATTTGGTGCTGGCGAATATCCTGGCCAACCCGCTGCGCCAGCTGACCGCGCCGATGCAGCGCCACCTCGCGCCCGGGGCCTTCGTGATCCTGTCGGGCCTGTTGACCCCGCAGGCACGCGCCGTCTGCGCCGCCTATCGTGCCCGCGGCCTGGTTCCGGTCCGGCATTTGAGAATCGAGGGGTGGAGCAGCCTGTTGCTGCAAAAGCAGCAGTGAGGCGGATCAGCTCATGGCATGGATCGAACCTGCACGCTGGGTGCGGCAAGCTCGCGATTACGTCTTCGGCTGGCTCTGCTGGGAGGTGGAGTCGGACTGACTACGAGAGGCACGTCGAACGCGCGGCGCGACGAGACGATTGACGAGGTCCGCCAGCGCGCTGCGCGGCTTCTCGGCCGGTGCGGGCGCCGGTCCACTTGGCGCG
This sequence comes from Bradyrhizobium sp. SZCCHNR1051, assembly GCF_032489615.1. NCBI lineage: Bacteria > Pseudomonadati > Pseudomonadota > Alphaproteobacteria > Hyphomicrobiales > Nitrobacteraceae > Bradyrhizobium > Bradyrhizobium sp. SZCCHNR1051. The sequence continues at coordinate 303,100 of NZ_JAUEYJ010000004.1, forward strand.
GGCGCCGATAGTTTTTCGAAGGTAAAAGCAGGCATCGTGCATCCCCTCGCCGTTGAGTTGAGGCACTCCCCGGATCATGCGACCGTGGATGATCTTTACGATCGTGGTCGTCACGTCCATACGTTTCCTCGCCGCATCTCTTTCGGATGACCGGCATGCGACAGCAAATCTTTTTGCACAGGCGAATGCAAGGAGATTCTTCGTGCACTGCACTGTCTGCTGGAGGAGTATTCGTCGCCGACGCGGCAAGATCCACTTCTAAAGTATGAGACCGATGTTCGAAGCTCTGTTCCAGACGTTCGAAGAACCCGAAACCGGCGTGGCGCTGACCGCGCGGCTGGCTGCTCTCCGCGAGGAGCTGGCACGGCGCAAGCTGACCGGCTTCATCGTGCCGCGGGCCGACCAGCAGCAGAACGAGTATGTGCCACCGTCGGAGGAAAGGCTGGCGTGGCTCACCGGCTTCACCGGATCGGCCGGCCTTGCGATCGTGCTGCCGCAGGCCGCCGCGATCTTCGTCGACGGCCGCTATACGCTGCAGGCCGGCAAGCAGGTCGACGGCAAGGCCTGGACCGTGGAATCGCTGATCGAGCCGCCGCCCGAGAGTTGGTTGACGCGACACCTGCAGAGCGGTGACCGCGTCGGCTTCGATCCGTGGCTGCATACGACGGCCGCGGCCGAACGACTGGCCGCCGCCTGTGCCAAGGCCGGCGCGGAGCTGGTGCCGGTCGAGAGCAACCCGGTCGACAGCATCTGGACCGAACGCCCGCTGCCGCCGCTCGGCGCCGTATCCATCCACGGCGCCGAATTATCCGGCGAGAGCGAGGCGGACAAGCTCGGCCGGATCCGCCAGGAGATCGAGCGGCTCGGCGTCGAGGCGCTGGTGCTGTCCGATTCCCACAACGTCGCCTGGACCTTCAACATCCGCGGCGCCGACGTCTCGCACACGCCGCTGCCGCTGTCCTATGCGCTGGTGCCGAAGACCGGACGTCCGACCATCTTCATCGATTCCCGCAAGCTCTCGAACCTGACACGCGATCATCTCGAGCAGAGCGCCGAGGTGGCGGAGCCGGACGTGCTGACACCGCGCCTGACCGAGCTCGCGCAATCCGGCGCAGCCATCGCGCTCGACAGCGCCACGGCAGCCGATGCCCTGACGCGCCTGATCCAGGGCGCCGGCGGCAAGGCGGTGCGCGGCGCCGATCCGGTCAGCCTGCTCAAGGCCGCCAAGAACGCGGTGGAGATCGACGGCACGCGGCGCGCCCATCAGCGCGATGCGGTCGCGCTGGCGCGCTTTCTGGCCTTCATCGATCGCGAGGCGCCGAAGGGCACGTTGACGGAGATCGATGCGGTCGAGGCGCTGGAGAGCTTTCGCCGCGACACCGGCGCGCTCAAGGACGTGTCGTTCCCGACCATCTCGGGTACCGGTCCCAACGGCGCGATCGTGCATTATCGCGTCACCCGCAAGAGCAACCGCCGCATCATGCCGGGCGATCTGCTGCTGATCGATTCCGGCGCGCAATATCAGGACGGCACCACCGACGTCACCCGCACGATCGCCGTGGGCGCGCCGACTGAGGAGATGCGCGACCGCTTCACCCGCGTGCTGCGCGGCCACCTCGCAATCGCACGTGCGATCTTCCCCGACGGCGCTACCGGCGCCCAGCTCGACACCCTGGCGCGGCAGTTCCTGTGGCAGGCGGGCATCGATTTCGAGCACGGCACCGGTCACGGCGTCGGCAGTTATCTGTCGGTGCACGAGGGACCCGCGCGCATCTCGAAGCTCGGCACGACGCCGCTGAAGCGCGGCATGATCCTGTCCAACGAGCCCGGCTACTACAAGACCGACGCGTTCGGCATCCGCATCGAGAACCTCGAGCTCGTGGTGGCGAAGGACGTCGCGGGCGCGGAGAAGCCGATGAACGGCTTCGAGGCGCTGACCCTGGCGCCGATCGACCGCCGCCTGATCGACTTCGCCATGCTGACCGCCGAGGAACGGGCATGGCTCGACGCCTATCATGCCCGGGTCAGGGAAACCGTCCGTGCAGCGCTCGACGAGAACGACCAGCGCTGGCTCGATCAGGCGACTGCGCCACTGTAGCGATCCGCGCGCCCTGCTACCAACTGTCCCGCTGCCCGCATGGGCGCATGCCGAAACAGGCATTTCCGCGAAGCGGAAGGCCGCTACAGTCAGGGCGTTCACCTGATTTGAGCGGCACCATGCATGGAATGATCAGCAGACCGCCCGGGGCGGCGCCACCGCGCGCCGTCCCCTCGCGCACCGTGCTGGTCCTCCTGGTCGTCATGACCGGGCTGGCGCCGATCTCGCTTTACCTGCTGGTGCCGGCCCTGCCGCTGCTCGCGACCACGTTCGGGCGCGACGCCTCCGTCGTGCAGATGACGGTGTCGTTCTACATGGCCGGCATCGCGATCTCGCAGCTGCTGCTCGGGCCGCTCTCCGACCGCTTCGGCCGCCGCCCCGTGATGCTTGCAGGGCTCGCGCTGTCGATCGTCGCAAGCGTCAGTTGCATCTTCGCCGACACCCTGCCCCAGCTGATCGCGGCGCGCTTCTTCCAGGCGCTCGGCGGCGCCAGCGGCATGGTGATCAGCCGCGCCATCATCCGCGATCTCTATCCGCGCGAGCGCATCGGCGCGATGATCAGCCTCGTCGTCGCGGTCATGATGATCGCGCAGATGCTGTCGCCGCTGACCGGCGGCCTGATCGAGATCGCGTTCGGCTGGCACGCCATCTTCTACGTCGTCGCCGCGCTGTCGATCGTGACCGCGATCGCCGTGACCTTGACCCTGCCGGAAACGCGCCCTGCCCGCATCGAAGGCGCGAGCTTCCGCCACGACGTCGCCATGCTCGTCAGGAGCCGCGCCTTCCTCGGCTACATGCTCTGCCAGGTGCTGGCGTCGCAGATCATCTTCGCCTTCGCCGGCGGCGGGCCGTACATCGTCGAGGTGCAGATGGGCCGCTCATCGGCGGAGTATGGCGCGTGGTTTGCGACCACGGGCTTCGCCTATTTCGTCGGCAACCTGTTCTGCGTGCGCTACGCGCCGCGCCATTCGCTCGATCGGCTGATCTGGTTCGGATTGGGACTGCAGCTCACCAGTGCCGCGCTGAACTTCACGTGGAGCCTGTTCGGTTTCAACCAGGTGCCATCAGTGCTGTTCGGCACGCAGATGCTGCTGATGTTCGCCAATGCCGCCGTGATGGCGAATTCCGCAGCCGGTGCCATCAGCGTCCGGCCGGGCGCAGCCGGCACCGCTTCCGGCGCGATGGGATTCCTGCAAATGGGCGTGGGCGCGCTGACGTCGCAGCTCGGCGCCTGGCTCGGCGGCCATTTCAGCAGCACGCTGCCGCTGACATCGGCGATGCTCGCCCTGTCCCTCGCCTGCGCCTGCAGCATGATCTTCCTGGTCCCGCGCACGCAGATGAAGGTGACGAAGGAGCTGATCGAGACGGCGGAAGAGGACGAAGCCGGGGTAATGTGAGGGAGGTGCGAGAGCGACTGCACGACCGCGCGTCACTTTCGGCGTCATACCCGCGCAGGCGGGTATCCAGTAGGCCAAGGCGTCTCGGCCCTATGACAAATGCCTCTGGAATACTGGATCATCCGCTTTCGCGGATGATGACAACTGTTGGTGTCGCATCCAGCGTCTGTCGCAACCAACACTGCGGAGCAGCTACTCCCCGATCAGCTGCAGCCACTCGTCCTCGGTGAGCACCTGCACGCCGTGCTTTTGCGCGTCCTTCAGCTTTGAGCCTGCCCCCGGACCGGCGACGACGTAGTCCGTCTTCTTCGACACCGATCCCGACACTTTCGCACCGAGCCGCTCGGCAGTCGCCTTGGCCTCATCGCGCGTCATCTTTTCCAGCGTGCCTGTGAACACGACAGTCTTGGCGGCGATCGGCGAATTGCGCTTCGGCCTCTCCGCGTCGAGGATCTTGACCTCTTTCGTCAGCCGCTCGACGATGCCGCGGTTGTGGTCCTCGCCGAAATAGGCGGCGACGCTCTTGATCACGGTGTCGCCGATCTGGTCGAGCGCATCCATCTCCGCGATCGCCTCCTCGTCGCCATTGGCGACCTTGAGACAGGCCTCATGGAACGCCTCCCATGAGCCATAGCCCCGCGCCAGCGCCAGCGCCGTGGTCTCGCCGACATGGCGCATGCCGAGCGCAAAGATGAAGCGCTCCAGCGCGATCTCGCGCCGCGCGTCGATGGCATTGAAGAGATTGCGCACCGAGGTCTCGCCATAGCCCTCGATCTCCTCGAGCTTCAGCTTGCTGTTGCGTGCGGCCAGCGTGAAGATGTCGGCGGGCTCCTTGACCCAGCCCTGGTCGAAGAAGAATTGGATCTGCTTCTCGCCGAGACCATCGATGTCGAAAGCGCGGCGCGAGGCGAACAGCTTGAGGTGCTCGATCTTCTGGAATGGACAGGCGAACTCGCCGGTGCAGCGGGCGCGCGAGCCCTCCTCGCCGGTCGCAATCTCCTCACGCACGACGTCGGTATGCAGCGGACAAGGGCACGTCTTCGGGAAGTGGAATTCCTTGGCGTGCTCCGGCCGTTTGTCGATGAGGACGTCGACCACTTGGGGGATGACGTCGCCGGCGCGCTGGATCACGACGGTGTCGCCGATCCGGATGTCACGGCCCTCGCGCAGCACCTCGCCCTTGTTGCCGATCCCCTTGATGTAGTCCTCATTGTGCAGCGTTACGTTCTGCACGATGACGCCTCCGACACCGACCGGCTCAAGCTTGCCGACCGGCGTGAACGAGCCGGTGCGGCCGACCTGGATCTCGATGTCCTTGAGCACGGTCATGGCGCGCTCCGCCGGGAACTTGTGCGCGATGCCCCAGCGCGGCGTGCGCGACACGAATCCGAGCCGCTCCTGCCAGTCGATGCGGTCGACCTTGTAGACGACGCCGTCGATATCGTAGTCGAGCTCGGCGCGCTGCTCCTCGATGTGATGATGGAACGCGATCAGCTCCTCCACCGAGTGGCAGAGCCTCGTGAGCGGATTGGTGGTGAAGCCGCAGCGCTCGAACCATTTGATCATGCCGCTCTGCGTCTCCGCCGGCATCGCGCTCATTTCGCCCCAGGCATAGGCGAAGAAGCCGAGGGGACGCGAGGCGGTGATGGCCGGATCCTTCTGCCGCAGCGAACCTGCGGCGGAGTTGCGCGGGTTGGCGAAGATGGTGTCGCCCGCTTCCTTCTGGCGCTCGTTGAGCGCGAGGAAGGCCTGCTTGGTCATGTAGACCTCGCCGCGCACTTCGCAGATGTCGGGCAGGTTGCGGCCGTGCAGCTTGTGCGGCACGTCCTTCAGGGTGCGGATGTTGGCGGTGACATCCTCGCCCTCGGCGCCGTCACCGCGGGTCGCGGCGGTGACCAGCTCGCCGCCTTCATAGCGTAGCGACATCGACAGCCCGTCGATCTTCGGCTCGGCCGAGAAATCGATGCGATCGTCGGCAAGCTTGAGGAAGCGCGCGATGCGGCCGACGAAGTCGCGCACGTCCTCCTCGGCGAAGGCGTTGTCGAGCGACAGCATCGGCACCGCGTGCCGCACTTTCTTGAACCGGCCGGAGGGAGCCGCGCCGACCTTCTGTGACGGAGACTCGCTGCTGACGAGCTCAGGGAAACGCTTCTCGATCGCATTGAAACGGCGACGCAGCTCGTCATAGGCGGCGTCCGAGATCTTCGGCGCGTCATCCTGATAATAGAGCCTGTCGTGGGTCTCGAGCTCCAGCGCCAGCCGCTTCCATTCCACCTTGGCCTGGGCCTTGGTGAGATCGGCAACGTCGACGGGCTGCTTCGGTTTTGCTGTCTTGGGCATGCTGCGTACTGTCTGCTCGTCATGGCGGGACGGCCCGAAGGCCGCCCCGAAACGACGGTTTACACAATGCGCACGCCGGAGCCAAAAGCGTTCGGCCCGATCCCTCGGCTTACGCCGCCGCAGCCTCCAGCAGCCGGTCGGCGGCGGCACGGGCTTCGGCGGTGACCTCGGCGCCGGCCAGCATGCGGGCGATCTCCTCGCGGCGGTGCAGGGTGGCGAGCGTGTTGACCCGGGTGACGACACGCCTGCCGCGATCCAGCGCATCCTTGGAAATCAGGAGGTGCTGGTCCGCCCTGGCCGCGACCTGGGGCGCATGGGTCACGGCCATCACCTGAACCCCGTGCGCGAGCCGCGCCAGCCGGGCGCCGATGGCATCGGCGACCGCGCCGCCAACGCCGGTATCGATCTCGTCGAACACCAAGGTCGGCGCCGAGCCGCGGTCGGACAGCACGACCTTGAGCGCCAGCAGGAACCGCGACAGCTCGCCGCCCGAGGCGACCTTCATCATCGGGCCCGGCCGCGTGCCCGGGTTGGTCTGGACCCAGAACTCGACCCGGTCGATACCTTCCGGCCCCGGCGCTTCGGCGTCGCTGTCGACCTGGGTCATGAACTTGGCGCGTTCGAGCTTGAGCGGAGCGAGCTCGGCATGGACGGCCCGGTTCAGCTTCTCCGCCGACTTGGTCCGCGCCGCCGACAGCTTGGCCGCCGCCGCGGCATAGCGCGCATCGGCCGCCGCCGCCGCCGCTTCCAGCTTCTTCAACTGCTCGGCGCCGGCATCGATCAGGATCACATCGGCGGCATATTTGGCAGCCAAAGCAGCCAGACCGTCCACCGGCGTCGAATATTTGCGCGCGGCCGCGCGCAGCGCGAACAGCCGCTCCTCGATGCGCTCCAGCTCCAGCGGATCGAAATCGGTGGCCGCGAGCGCCACCGTCAGATGCTGATCGGCCTCCTCCAGGGCGTTGATCGCCGAATCGATCGCCTTCACCGCTGGATCGACCAGCGCGGGCGAGCTGACCGCGCGTCGCTCCAGCCGGCGGACCGCCGCAGCCAGCGCGGCAATCGGCGACTGGTTGCCGCTGACGGCATCCTGCGCGTCACGCAGATCGCCTGCGATCTTCTCGCCCTGCATCATGGCGGTGCGGCGGGCGGCGAGCTGCGTCTCCTCGCCCTCCTTTGGCGCCAGCTTCTTCAGCTCGTCCGAGGCATGCCGCAGATAATCGGCCTCGCGGGCCGCGCGCTCCATGCTCGCACGATGCTCATCGAGCGCCGTGACCGCGGTCCGGCGGGCCGCCCAGAGCGCCTCGACCGCGGCGACATCCTTCTCCAGGCCCGCAAAGGCATCCAGCAGCCGGCGGTGGGTGGCGGCATCGACCAGCGCACGTTCGTCATGCTGGCCGTGGATCTCGACCAGGGTGGCGCCGATCGCTTTCAGCGTCTGCACGCTGACCGACTGGTCGTTGATGAAGGCGCGGGTGCGGCCGTCGCCGTATTGAACGCGGCGCAGGATCATCTCGCCATCGGCATCCAGGCCGTTGGCGGCGAGGATCCTGGCGGCGGGATGATCCTTGCCAATCTCGAACACGGCCGTGACCTGCCCCTGGTCGGCGCCGTGGCGCACCAGGCTGGCGTCGCCGCGGCCGCCGAGAGCGAGAGCAAAGGCGTCGAGCAGGATCGACTTGCCGGCACCGGTCTCGCCGGTCAGCACCGCAAGTCCATGGGAAAATTCGAGATCGAGTCGTTCGATCAGGACGATGTCACGGATCGACAGTCGCGCCAGCATGGAACCGAAGTCCTTCGTAACGGGGCGGAACGCCCCTGAGCGAACGACTCGATGCTAGCAGCAAATAGAGAACAAAACAAGAATACAGAACAAAGCCAGACCGACGAGCCGATCTGGCCGACCGCTCAGCCCAGGCCCAGCTTCTTGAAGGCCCGGGAGATGTAGGAGCCCTTGTTCTCCTCGGGCTCGACGCCGCCCGACTTCACGAGATTGTAGGCGTCCTTATACCACTTGCTGTCGGGGAAATTGTGCCCGAGCACAGCCGCCGCGGTCTGGGCCTCGCCGACGATGCCGATCGTCATGTAGGCCTCGGTCAGGCGATACAGTGCTTCCTCGACGTGCCGCGTGGTCTGATACTGCGTCACCACCGCCTTGAAGCGGTTGATGGCGGCCGTGTAGTCGCGCTTCTGCATGTAATAGCGGCCGACATCCATCTCCTTGCCGGCGAGCTGGTCGCGGGCGCCCTCCATCTTGGCCTTCGCATTGGTGGCGTATTCGGAGGTCGGATATTTGCGTACCACCTCTTCGAGTGAGGCAATGGCCTTCTCGGTGCGGCCCTGATCGCGGCTGATGTCCGGGATCTGGTCGTAATGCGACGCGGCGATCAGGTATTGCGCATAGGCCGCGTCCGGGCTGCCCGGATGCAACGTCACGTAACGGGTGGCAGCGCCGATGCAGCCGTCGTAGTCGCCGGCCTGATAGGACGCGTAGGCCGACATCAGCAGCGACTTGCGGGCCCAGTCGGAATAAGGATGCTGGCGATCGACCTCCTCGAACTTCTTGGTCGCGCCTTTGACGTCCTTCTTCTCGTTCATCAGGAACAAGCCCTCATTGTAGAGCTTGTCCGCGGGCTCATCGACGAAGGTGTCGTCCTTGGCCAGGAATTTGTCCCAGAGTCCGCCGGTGCCGCAGCCGCTCAACGGCAGCGCCAGCAGGATCAGCGACGCGGCGAGGCGGAGCCGGCCGATGCTTGCTGCGGGATGACGGAGGTCGCGCGTGAGACGCTGTATCGACATGCTTCTTTGGAACCCGATGCCTGTGATCTGATCTACGCCGCGCACCATGAAGGTCGCTTCATGACCGCGAAGGAAGAGCCCCGCCAGTGGCACGCATCACGCGGCCCCGGCCTCTCTAGCCGAAAACACTTCATCAACCAACCGCATAGGAAGCCAATCCGCCCGGATTAAGGCAAGATCGAGGCTGCCGCCGTGCATCATGGTTATCGCTGAAGAAGCCGCGGGAAAACATCGAAATGCCGACAGCCCGTCCATGAGGAAGGATGCGGTCGGCAACAATCAATGACAAAAAATTCAGCGTACGAGATCTGCAGCCGAGCAAATACCGACAGCAGAATCGTGTTGCCCCATTGCGCCCCACGAGGGACGCTATCCGTTCGCTCGAGCCTCGCAGCAGGCGCTCAGGACACGTCCGGACCGTAGGCCGGGGCGACCATGCCACCGACCATGCCACCGACGGCGTCCGCGGCCACGCGGGGACGCCGCACGGTCTCGCCTTCGACGATCCGCCAGGCGGTGCGATCGGCCATCAGAGCGGTCAAGACCGCGTGGTTGAGCTTGTGACCGCCACGGACCGAACGATAGGTTCCGAGCATCGGCAGGCCGGCCAGCGCCAGATCACCGATCGCGTCCAGCACCTTGTGGCGGACGCATTCGTCCGCGTAGCGCAGACCTTCGGGATTGAGCAGACGGTCCTCGTCGAACACCAGCGTGTTATCGAAGGAGGAGCCGAGCGCGAAACCGGCGCTCCACAGCCGCGACACGTCGCTCATGCAGCCGAAGGTACGGGCGCGGGCGATCTCGCGGCGGAAGCGCTCGGGATTGAGTTCGAAATGATAGGCTTGGCGGCCGATCACGGGATTGGTGAAATCGATCTCGGCTTCGACCCGGAAGCCGGAGTTGTTGGGACGCAGCTCGCCCGTCGAGGCACCCATGGTCACCTGGACCGGCTTGAGCACCTGAATGTAACGCCGTGGAGCCGACTGATTGACGATCCCCGCCTGGTCGATGGCAGCGACGAACGGCGCAGCGCTACCGTCCATGATCGGTACCTCGGGGCCGTCGACCTCGATCAGGGCGTTGTCGACACCCATGCCGCGCAGCGCGGCGAGAACATGCTCGGCGGTCGAGACCAGCGGGCCGGTGCGGTCACCGAGCACCGTCGCGAGCTCGGTCGCGATCACTGAACCGAAGGAGGCCTGGACCTCGCGGTCGGCCCCATCGAGGCCGGTGCGGAGAAACACGATCCCTGCATCGATCGGCGCCGGGCCAATCGTCAGGCTGACAGGCGCACCAGAGTGGACGCCTACACCGGTGACGGTGGCTTGCGAACGAAGCGTTGTTTGCCGGCTGAATTTCATCGACGATCGCCCAAGACCCCGCCTGACCCTTCATCGGTCGCCCCTCGCGAACCGACTCACTTTCAGGCATCCCCAAGTCACGGCAGAACTTAACGAGAGCCCCAAAGAGCGCCAACTCACGCTTCTTTACGGATTGTTACCCCATCTCTGCCGTATTCGCGCCAACCCTTAACCAAACTGGAACGTGGCCTTAACCCTCCTGGTTCCCGATCTAAACACCGAAAGAATAATTAATCATTTAAAATCAGTTAGTTGAATGGCGATCGGCGCGCACCGGGAGGCCAAGGAAAAGGCCCGGCTCTCGCGAGCCGGGCCTGTTCAGCACCGTCAGGGCTGTAACAATTCTCAGGTTGCCTGCCGGCGGAGGAAGGCTGGGATATCCAAATGGTCGTCTCCCTGTGGCGCCGGGGACACAGGCGCGGGACGGCCATGGACATCCAGCCCCTGCGGCGCGGGACGGCGGGCATACTCCGAGACGGGCGATTCGTGGCTCGCAACCTGCTGAGCAACGTTCCGCTGCGGCTTCCGTTCCGGCAGGGGCGGCATCTGCGGCATGGCAGGACCCGCGGTCCGCACCGGCAGCAGAGGTTCGGCGTCCTCCTCCCGGCGGCCGAGACCGACATTTGCGAGACGCTGCAGCAGCGACATCCGGGTCTTCTGCGGATGCTCGTCGCCCTCGTCGCCCCTCGCCTGACGAATCTCGGCCTGGGCCGGCATCGGCAGGTCCTCGAACTTCGGCATGCGCGGCGCGCGAACCGGAACCCGCTCGGCGGCCTGCGGAATGAAGGTCTCGGGCAAGGCCGCCGGCTCGATCGGAGCCGCGCGCTGCGCCTCGGGCTCCGGGAACAGCGACGGCTTCTGTGCAATCGGGCGCACCGTCACATCGCCATAGGACGCTGCCTGCGCCGGGGCGGCCGACGGACCGGGCTCGCTTGCCATCGCGGCCGCGACGGCGGCCAGCGTATCGCGCTCGAGATTCGGCGCCGGACGCGGCGCAGGCGCCATCGGCGCGGGTGCCGGAGCGGCGACGGCCGGAGCCTGCGACGCCTGCTGCTCGAGCTTGGCGGCGCGTTCGGCCAGGCGCTGATTGTCGGCGCGCAGCCGTGCGGTCAGATCGGCGAGGCGGCTTTCAGGAAGACCCGCAACAGCGGTCGGGGCGGCGGCAATCGGAGCGACAGCCGCCGCCGGCTGTGAGGTCGTAACGTTCCGGTTGAACTGCGCCTGCTCGATGCCGGTGGCAACCACCGACACCCGGATCAGGCCGTCCAGCGATTCGTCGAAGGTGGCGCCGACGATGATGTTGGCGTCCTGGTCGACCTCCTCGCGGATGCGGGTCGCAGCTTCGTCGACCTCGAACAGCGTGAGGTCCTTGCCGCCGGTGATCGAGATCAGGAGACCACGCGCGCCCTTCATCGAGGAATCGTCGATCAGCGGGTTGGCGATCGCGGCTTCGGCCGCGGTCAGCGCGCGCTTGTCGCCGGAAGCCTCGCCGGTGCCCATCATCGCCTTGCCCATCTCACGCATGACGGCGCGGACGTCGGCGAAGTCGAGGTTGATCAGGCCTTCCTTGACCATCAGGTCGGTAATGCAGGCGACGCCGGAATAGAGCACTTGGTCGGCCATCGCGAAGGCGTCCGCGAAGGTGGTCTTCTCGTTGGCGACCCGGAACAGGTTCTGGTTCGGGATGATCAGCAGCGTGTCGACGACCTTGTGCAGCTCCGAGATGCCCGATTCTGCGGTGCGCATGCGGCGCGCGCCTTCGAAGTGGAACGGCTTGGTGACGACGCCCACGGTGAGGATGTTCATCTCGCGCGCGGTCTTGGCGATGACCGGAGCTGCACCGGTGCCGGTTCCGCCGCCCATGCCGGCGGTCACGAACACCATGTTGGCGCCCGAGAGGTGATCGCGGATCTCGTCGATCACCTCCTGTGCGGCGGCGGCGCCGACATCCGGCTGCGAGCCGGCGCCGAGGCCCTGGGTCACCTGCGTGCCCATCTGGATGATGCGCTGCGCCTTGGACATGGTCAGCGCCTGCGCGTCAGTATTGGCGACGACGAAGTCGACGCCCTGAAGGCCGGCCGTGATCATGTTGTTGACGGCGTTGCCGCCCGCGCCGCCGACCCCGAACACGGTGATCCGGGGCTTCAGCTCGTGGATATCAGGAGGGGTAATAGTGAGTGCCATGATTGCCTCTCGATCACGCGCGGGTGGGTTCGCCCCGGCCGCCGGCCGCGGTTGGTGTTGTTGGAAATCGCATGGGATGGGAACCGGTCATCAGAAGCCCTCGCGTAGCCATCGTCCGACCTTTCCGAAGTAGCCGTCGGTTCCTGTCCCGACCTGCCGCGTATGCCGCGGTTCGACATGTTCGAGGTGCGCGTATTGCGGATAGACCAGCAGCCCCGTCGGCACCGCGAAGGCGGCGTTCTTGGCCTCGTTGGGAAGACGGCCGAAGCCAAGCGGGCGGCCGACACGCACCGGGCGGTCGAGGATCCGGGTCGCAAGCTCGACCAGCCCCGTCAGCTGGGAGGCGCCTCCGCTGAGGACGACGCGCGCCTTGGGTTCTGCCGCAAAGGGCGAATCCTTCAGCCGGTCGCGGACCATTTCAAAAATCTCCTCTGCGCGGTGCCTGACGATGTTCGCGATGGTGGCGCGGGACACGATCTGCGGAACATCCCGCTCGTTGTCACCGGCCGTCGGAACAGACATCAACTCACGCGCGTCGGACCCGCCAGTCAGCACCGTGCCATATAACGTCTTGATTCGCTCGGCATCTGCAATGCACGCTGATAGTCCGCGCGCAAGATCCATGGTCACGTGGTGCCCGCCGAGCGCAAAACCGGAGGCATGGACGAAGCGGCCGCCGGAATAGATCGCGATCGTCGTGGTGCCCGCCCCCATCTCGACCACGGCAGCGCCGAGATCGGCCTCGTCGTCGGTCAGCACCGACAACCCGGCAACATACGGGCTTGCCGCCATGGCCTCGACGTTGAGATGGCAACGCTCCACCACGAGCATCAGGTTCTTGGCCACGGTGGCGTCGGTCGTGACCACGTTCATGTCGACGCCGAACTGCCGCGCCAGCATGCCGCGGGGGTCGCGGATGCCCTTCACGCCATCGAGCGTGTAGCCGACGGGCAAGGCATGCAGCACCGCGCGCCCGTCGCCGGTGGCGTGATGCATGCCGGTTGAGGTCACGCGGCTGACATCGGCCTGGGTCACGGCGCCGCCGCGAATGTCCGAGGTGGCCTCGATCAGATGGCCCATGACGCGGCCGCCGGCGACCGGCAGCAGCACGGACTCGACCCGCACCCTGGCCATGCGCTCGGCCAGCGCGACCGCCTGCCGCACGGCCTGCTCGCATTCGACGGGATCGACGACGGCGCCGGCCTTGACGCCGCGCGACTGGATCTGGCTGTAGCCGATCAGCTCGACCGTGTGGGTGCGGCCGCGCAGCGCGTCGCTCGGCGGCGCCGGCTTCAGCCGCGCGATCATGCAGGCGATCTTGCTGGTGCCGACATCGAGAGAGGCCACAAGCGCGGTGCGCTTCTGGCCCATCGGGCGCGTCTTCGGAGTCTGGCGATCGAAGCCGGTCATGCGTCACCGGCCTTCTTCTTGGACTTCTTGTCCTTGAACAGCTCGTCGTGCGCCTTCGCTGCGTCCTCGGACAGTTGCACCGTCAGGCGGTCCGGCAGCCGCAAGTCGATGGCGACGATGTCGCGTGAGAACAGCCGATCGTCCTGATCGAGCTGGGTCAGGGTGGCGAGCGCGTTGCCGACATCGTGCTCGGGCAGGCGAATGTCGAGGCCGTCCTTGGTACGCAGGTTCCAGCGCCGCTCGCCGACGAACACGGCGGCCTTGGTGACGGCGCGCACCTGCGGGTAACGGGCGAGCAGCGCCAGGAAATCGCGCGCGCGGCTCTCGGCCCCCTTGCCGACCACCAACGGCAGCGTCAGGAAACGGCGCGAGACGTATTGCTCGAGCACGGCGCCGTCATCGGCGATGACCGAGAGGCGGCCCTCCTGCTGCCAGAGCGCGAACGCCTTGCGCTCGACGACGTCGATCTGCAGCTGGTTCGGAAAGAACTTCTGCACCGTGGCGTCGGCGATCCAGGGGTTGGCCTTGAGCCTGTCGCGCACGGCGGCGGCATCGAGGAACAGCAGCGAGGAGCGGCCGGTGACGCCGCCGACGGCGAGGATCTCGTCCTGGGTGAGCTGCCTGCGGCCATTGATCGCCACGGCCGTGATGCGGAAGCCGGCCGCATTGGCCAGCGCATTGCGGGTGTCGGACAGGGCCGCGCTGACGTCCTGGGCGTGGCCGCCCTTGACGATGCCGAGCCAGACGCTGCCGAACAAGAGCACCACGGTCGCCACGGTGCCGAGCCGGCGCGGCAGATAGCGCTCGACGAGCTCGACCACGCGCGGCGGCGCCTCACGCTCGACCATCGGCGCGAGCGCGGCCTGCATCGGCGCAAGATCTCTTCGGGTCGACCGCCGGCCCAGAGGTTGCTTCGTGTATCCCCGCGCGAAGCGGACACGCGGAAGGCGGGCCGAGACATACTCGCGCAGCAGGATTGCCGCGCCAAGGGCAGCGGCTTTCAGGTTCGCTTGAGGCCTCTGCGATCGAGCGAGGCGTCCTGCACCATCCATTGCACGAGCTCATCAAACTGTTGCGCCCGCAGATACTCGCGGACCCGCGCCTGCGCTCCCGGCCGGCCGGACACTGGTGACGTCACGACCCGGCAGCCGAGCACCACTGAGGCGCCAGCGTTAACCTTCGGACGTCCTGGTAAACAAAAAGTAAAATCGGTCCGGGGAGACGATTTTTTTCTCCGATTTATGAGGACCTTGCCTGGAATTCTTAAGCATTTTACGGGTTACAGGAACCACCGGGGGACGCCGGGCCGGGTTCCTGCGGGGCGACTACCGAACGCCGAATCGACGGCTGCGCCCCTCCGCCAAGGCGATCTGCTGATTGAGGAAATCGACAAAAGCGATCCCGTGCGCCGCGAGCGCCTTGGGGTACAGCGAGGCCGCGGTCAGCCCGGGCAGCGTATTGGTCTCCAGATAAACGGGACCATTGGACGAGACGATGAAGTCGGTGCGCGAATAGCCACCGCAGGACAGCGCGCGATGCGCCTTGATCGCCTCCGTCTGCAGCGCGGCCGTCACCTCCGGACTGAAGCGGCCGGGACAGATCTCCTTCGTCGCCGCGGCGAGGTACTTCGCGAAATAGTCGAAGGCGCCGTCTGCGGGGAGGATCTCGATCGGCGGCAGCGCGATCAGCGCGCCATCGGATTGTTCGAGCACGCCGCAGGTCGCCTCCGTCCCGGTGACGAAGGGCTCGATCAGATACTCCTCGGTCGCGGCTGCCGCTTTGACGGCAACGAGGTCCTGGCTGGCGTTGACGAAGATCAGCCCGAAGCTCGATCCATCCTTCACCGGCTTGGCGATCAGCCTGCCGTAGCGCGCCAGCGCCGCTTCGGCGTCATCGAGCGCGACGCCCTCGGCCGCCGTCACCCCGCCGAGCACGGCGAAGCGCTTCGCCGCGACCTTGTCGAAGGCGAGGTGCGAGGCGGCCGAGCTCGAGCCGGTGAACGGCACGCCGCGAAGCTCGCACATCAGTTGAAGCTCGCCATTCTCCGCCCGGCCACCGTGGAGACCGAGCACCAGAACCCGATCCTCGGCCCTGGCGCGATCGAGAGCCTCGGCGAGCGTCCCGATCCGGGGGCCATCGGCGGTGAACGGCTCCTCGAACGGCTTCGCATGCGCCACCAGCGCCGTGCCGCTCGCCTGATGCACCGTGTCGTCGGCCTCCCAGAACCAGAGGTCAGCCTCGGGCAGCGCGGCGTGCAGGGCCTTCGCGCTGGCCACCGAGACCAGTCGCTCCTTGTTGGAGCCGCCGAACAAAATCGTGGTGCGCATCAATGTCTTCTCGGTTGATCTCACAACCGCAGTCGCGATTGCGCTGACGTCACTTGAGCAGGCGGGGCGATCAGCTCGCCTTGACTCCGATCCGCTTGATCTCCCACTGCAGCTCGATGCCCGAACTCGCCTTGACCCGCGCACGCACGGTCTCGCCGAGCGTCTCGATGTCCTCGGCCGTGGCATCGCCGGTGTTGATCAGGAAGTTGCAGTGCATTTCAGAAACCAGGGCGCCGCCGACCTTGAGGCCGCGGCAGCCCGCGGAATCGACCAGCTTCCAGGCAGAATGTCCGGGCGGATTCTTGAAGGTCGAGCCGCCGGTCTTCTCGCGGATCGGCTGCGCCGTCTCACGATGCGCCTGCACCTCGGCCATGCGCGCCCGGATCGCCTCCGGCGCCGACGGCGTGCCGCGGAAGCGCGCTGCCGTGAAGATCAGCGACGGATCGACGCCGCTCGCGCGATAGGTGAACTTCATCTCAGCATTGTTGAAGAGACGGGTCTCCCCGCTGCGGTCGATCGCAATCGCCTCGACCAGGATGTCCTTGGTCTCGCCGCCATTGGCGCCGGCATTCATCCGCAACGCGCCGCCGATCGTGCCGGGGATGCCGAACAGGAATTCGAGGCCGGCGAGATTGGCGGAGGCTGCGACCTCGGCCACGCGCTTGTCGAGCGCAGCCGTCCCGGCCGTGACGATGTCGCCTTCCGCCTTGACCTCACCGAACGCGCGCGGCGCCAAGCGGATGACGATGCCGGGCACCCCGCCGTCGCGCACGATGAGGTTGGAACCGACGCCGATGACGGTGACCGGCAGATCGGCTGGAAGCCGCCTCAGGAAATAAGCGAGGTCGTTGGCATCGGCCGGCGTGAACAACACCTGCGCCGGACCGCCGACGCGAAACCATGTGAGCGGCGCCAGGCTCTCATTGGCCAGCAGCCGCCCGCGCAGCTCCGGCATGGCCGCTTTGAGCTCGGGCGTGATGTCGGGGAAGGTCAAGGCGCGTCTCTCAGTTGCTGCCCGGCTTGGTCAGGGTCGACGCGGCCTCTCTGTTCCCTCCCCCCTTGTGGGGGAGGGTCAGGGAGAGGGGCGAGCCACAAGCGCCGGCGCGCGTGGTCCCCCCCCTCTCCACCTCTCCCCCACAAGGGGAGAGAGAGCAGAGCGTGCCGTGTGGCAGGGACCCGCTTCGTCAAGCTCACCTGGTCACCCCAGCGCCTTGAGCTCGTTGGGAAGCGCGTAGGCCCATTGCGTGATGTTGCCGGCGCCGAGGCAGACGACGAGATCGCCCGGCTTGGCGAGGCCCTTGACGATGCCGGCGAGGTCCGCGGCCTTCGGCAGCGGCACCACGTCGCGATGGCCGTGGGCGCGCAGGCCGAGCACGAAATGGTCGCGATCGACGCCCTCGATCGGCACCTCACCAGCCGGATAGACATCAGCGACGACGACGGCGTCGGCGTCGTTGAAGCAGGTGCAGAACTCCTCGAACAGCGACTGCAGCCTTGTGTAGCGATGCGGCTGCACCACGGCGACGATCTTGCCGTTGGTGGATTCGCGCGCCGCCTTCAGCACGGCCGCGATCTCGACCGGGTGATGGCCGTAATCGTCGATCACGGTCACGCCATTCCATTCGCCGGTGCGGGTGAAGCGGCGCTTGACGCCGCCGAAGCCGGCAATCGCCTTGCGGATGGCCTCGTCGGACAGGCCGAGCTCCCGCGCGACCGCGATGGCCGCCGTTGCATTCGAGGCGTTGTGCCGGCCGGGCATCGGCAGCGCGATGTCGGCAATCTCGTGCGTCGCGCCGCTCTTGCGATTGCGGAACACCACCTTGAAGCGGGAGCCGCCGCCCATCGGCGTGAGATCGACGAGGCGCACATCGGCCTGCGGGTTGACGCCGTAGGTGATGATCCGGCGGTCCTCGATCTTGCCGACCAGCGTTTGCACCACCGGGTGATCGATGCACATCACGGCAAAGCCGTAGAACGGCACGTTCTCGACGAAGGTGCGGAACGCCTCCTGCACGGCGTCGAAGGTCTTGAAGTGATCGAGATGCTCGGGATCGACATTGGTGACGATGGCGACATCCGCCGGCAGCTTCAGGAAGGTGCCGTCGCTCTCGTCCGCCTCGACCACCATCCACTCGCCGCCGCCGAGCCGCGCATTGGTGCCGTAGGCATTGATGATGCCGCCATTGATGACGGTCGGGTCGAGCCCGCCGGCATCGAGCAGCGCCGCGACCATCGAGGTGGTCGTGGTCTTGCCGTGGGTGCCGGCGATCGCGACGCAGCTCTTCAGCCGCATCAACTCGGCCAGCATCTCGGCGCGGCGGACGACGGGGATGCGCTGGGCGCGCGCCGCCATCAGCTCCGGATTGTCGCGCTTGATCGCAGTGGAGACGACGACCACATCCGCGCCGGCGACGTTCTCGGCCTTGTGCCCGACGCTGACGGTGATGCCCTTCTCGCGCAGGCGTGCGACGTTCGCATTATCCGAGGCGTCCGAACCCTGCACCGTATAGCCGAGATTGCACAGCACCTCGGCGATGCCGCTCATGCCGATGCCGCCGATCCCGACGAAGTGGATGGGTCCGATCTCGCGCGGCAGTCTCATGGGGCGTCTCGTCTCAAGGGTTCCGGGCGCCCGGCGGAGGGGCGCGACCGCGAATCATCAGCCCTTCTTGCAAGACATGACCGGCCTGGACAAGTCCGCCCGGGCCGTAAACATCGCCAAATTCGCAGGCGCCCGCCCGATTTTGGCCGATTTTGGCAGCCCCGCCGCCGCGATGGGCGAGCAGTTCCCGCCGGGGATGACCCCTTCACAAATTGTTAAGCGCGATCCCACGCAAACCCGTCCCAACGGGATACCTGCAATTTTTGCGCGTTCACCGCGTCAGTTCGCGTGGCATGGGTAGTGCCGCGGCCGGCGTGCCGGGCGCGCATCTTTCAACTCTTGATGGAGACACCCCGCCGATGTGCTCGCTGTGTGAACCGCAATCCCCCGTGTTGTCCCGTCGCCGGCTGCTCGGCGGCGGCGCAGTGCTGGCCGCCGCGGCGGTCGGCGCGCTTCCGGCCTTTGCGAAGGAAGCCAAGCAGACGAGCGACATCGCGACAGCCCCCAACGCGATCTCGCCGGACGACGCGATGAAGCGCATCGTCGATGGCAACGCGCGCTACGTCGCCGGCAATCTCGACAACAAGGATTTCTCGGCCGGCCGCGCGGCCCGCGCCGCGGCACAGTACCCGATCGCCGCGATCGTGAGCTGCGCCGATGCACGGGTCGCGCCGGAGCTGGTGTTCGATCAGGGGCCTGGTGAGCTGTTCGTGGTCCGGGTCGCCGGCAATTTCGTCAACGACGACGGTCTCGCCAGCCTCGAATATGGCGTCAAGTTCCTCGGCACGCCTCTCGTGCTGGTGCTTGGTCACAGCGGCTGCGGCGCCATCGATGCCACGATCAAGGTGCTCAAGGACGGCACCAAGCTGCCTGGCCACCTGCCCGCCCTGATCAATGCGCTCAAACCCGGCGTCGAGGCCGCGATCGCGAAGAAGCCGCAGGACCTGCTGGCCGAGGCCACCGCGGAGAACGTGCGCAACAATGTCCGGCGCCTGTCGACCGCCAAGCCGATCGTCGGCCGCATGGTCGCCGAGGGCAAGGTGAAGATCGTCGGCGGCATCTATGACATCGGCTCCGGCCGGGTCACGATGATCTGACGCGTCAAGCTGGCCGCAGCGCGCGATCCGCACGCGCGGCTGCGGCCGCGAGCCAGCACACCTGGTGGCAGAACCAGGCCTCCACGGAAGCCACGAAATCCGGCATCAGCGTCAGATGCCGGCGCCCGTCGCCAAAGCGCAGCAGACCGCGCTCCTCCATTGTCGCCAGCAGATTGCGGATATGGGAGCTCGAGACGCCCAGCGAGGTCGCAAGCTCCGCCGTCGAAATCTCGACGGCCTCGCGCCCAGCGGCGGAACGGGCGACGAGTGTCAGCGCCAGATGGATGCCGGTGTCGTGCTCGTCGGTCCAGGCGAGATCGGGAAATCCCGTCAGGGGCCGGTTGTCGCGGCAGAGCCAGCTCGCACATTGCCGGATCGTCTCCGCGTAGAACGCGGCGTCGTCCTGCAGACGAAGGCTCAGTCCGTCGGCATGCGTCAACCGCGCGTGGCAATCCAGATGCATGGCAAGCCAGCCTCGCAGACCCTCGAGGATGACGGCGCCTGGCACCAGATAGCGGATGCGGGCGTCCCCGGGATCGCGCTCGACGGTCACCAGCGACAGACCGCGCAACAGCGCGACGAACGCCGCCGTCTGCCGCGGTCCCGGCAGCCGCATCTGCAGGCGCGTCAGGGTCGGCCGCTCGGCCGGTTTGCGCGCCGACATGTGCATCATCACGATGTGCGCAGCAATTTCCGTCGGGGCGCGCTGACCGAACAGCTTGATCATCAGGCGCTGACCGCGCAGGGGCGCAATCAGCTGATCGCAAAATCCGACGAACACGGACACGAAGGACGGATGGCGTCGCAAACGCATCGGATGATCATCCGCCGCGATGGCGCCCTGGTCAGCGCTCCGGTTCGTCATCGCATCACCGCGCACTCGATCAACTAGAGCGCCGCCGTCCTGATCACGAGGTCGGCCAGCCGCTCGGCGGCATCGAGCCGCCCGGCCGCGCGCGCAGCTTGGGCCATCGCTGCGAGACGCGTGGGCTCGGCGGCGAGCGCCGAGATCTCGGAGGCCAGCCGGTCGGAGGTGAATTCGCTCTGCACGATCCGGATCGCGGCGTTCGCATCCGACAGCACGCCGGCATTGGCAAACTGGTCCTGGTCGATGGCGCCCGGCAGCGGCACCAGGATCGAAGGGCGGCCGATCGCGGCGAGCTCGGCGACGGTACCGGCGCCGGACCGCGAAATCACGAGGTGATTGGCAGCAAGCCGTGCCGGCAGATCGGTGAAGAAGGATTGCAGGTCGGCATTGATCTTGAGCCGGTCATAGACCGTGCGCACCCGCGCCATGTCTTCCGGCCGCACCTGCTGGGACAGCACCAGCCGTCCCCATAGCGCCGGCTCCAGCCGCTCGATCGCGCCGGGCACGATGTCGCTCATCACGCGCGCGCCCTGGCTGCCGCCGACCACGAGCAGCCGAAGCGGCCCGGCGGTCTCCGGCGCGACATAGGGCACGCTCGCGGCTTCGAGGATTGCAGGTCGCATCGGGGTGCCGACCGTGGTCGTCTTGCCGGCAAGCGCGGGATCGCGGTCGAGCACGCCCGGCAACGAGGTCGCGATCGCCTTCACATGCGCGGACAGGAAACGGTTGGCGCGGCCGAGCACGGCGTTGGCGTCGTGGATCAGGCTGGGCACGCCGGCGAGCCGCGCCGCCAGCAGCGGCGGCACGGTCGGATAGCCGCCGAAGCCGATCACGGCCGCGGGCTTGAGCCGCCGCATCAGGTTGAAGGCCGCGATGGTGCCGCTGCCGAGCAGCAGCGCGGTGCGCGCCAGCGCCAACGGCGAACGGCTGCGCACGGTCTCGCTCGGCACCACGTCGATCATGTCCGGGGTGAACAGGCCGCTGTATCGCAGCGCGCGCTCATCGGTGACG
This sequence comes from Bradyrhizobium sp. SZCCHNR1051, assembly GCF_032489615.1. NCBI lineage: Bacteria > Pseudomonadati > Pseudomonadota > Alphaproteobacteria > Hyphomicrobiales > Nitrobacteraceae > Bradyrhizobium > Bradyrhizobium sp. SZCCHNR1051. Next base: position 324,594 of record NZ_JAUEYJ010000004.1, read on the forward strand.
AGACGGACGCGATAGCCGCGCCTGATCAGCTCGACACCGAGCGCTTCAGCAGGAAACAGATGGCCGCCGGTGCCGCCGGCCGCGAGCAGAATGAGAGGCGCGGTTGAGGTCATGCGCTTGTTTACAGGCAATGTGCGGTCATTGCGAGCCAGGCGGCCTAGGCGTAATTGCGCAGCGCGCCGGCTGCGTCGCCGGCCTCGACCTCCATCCGCGGCCGCTGCCGCGTCAGCGCCAGCATCATGCCGACGCCATAGGCCAGCGACACGATCGAGGAGCCACCGTAGGAGATGAAGGGCAAGGTCATGCCCTTGGCCGGGATCAGCTGCAGGTTGACGGAGATGTTGATGGCCGCCTGGATGCCGAACAGAATCGCCAGACCCGAGGCCGCGAAGCGCGCAAAGCCGTCCTCGGTCGTATAGGCGCGCGACAGCGTGCGGATCACGATGAAGGCGAACAGCGCGACCAGCGCCAGACAGAGGATGATGCCGAACTCCTCGGCGGCGACCGCGAACACGAAATCGGTGTGGCTGTCCGGCAGGCTGCGCTTGGCGATGCCCTCGCCCGGCCCCAGCCCGAACCAGCCGCCGTTGGAGAACGCCTCCATCGCGGTGTCGACCTGGAAGGTGTCGCCCGATGCCGGGTTCATGAAGCGCTTGATGCGGCCGGCGACGTGCGGGACCAGCAGATAGGCGCCGAACAGACCAGCGGCCGCGGCGCCGGCGAGGCCCGCGACCCAGATCATGCGCATGCCGGCGATGAAGAACAGCGAGCCCCAGACCATCAGGACCAGCATGGTCTGGCCGAAATCCGGCTCCATCACCAAGAGCGACACGAGCATCATCAGCAGCACCAGCGCCATCGTGGTCGCCGGCATGTCGGGCCGCCGCGCCGATTCCGAGAACAGCCAGGCGGAAACCACGACGAAGGCCGGCTTCGCGGCCTCGGACGCCTGGATGTTGACGCCGATCAGCGTGATCCAACGCCGCGAGCCCTTCACCTCCGGCCCGATCGCGAGCGTCAGCACGATCAGCACGATGGCGACCGCGAACACCACCAGCGCACTGCGCCGGATCTGACGCGGCGACAGGAAGGAGACGCCGATCAGCACGATGAAGGACGGCAGCAGGAACAGGACGTGGCGGTTGAAGAAGTGGAACGGGTCGAGCCCGATCCGGGTCGCCACCGGAGGACTGGCCGCCAACGACAGGATCACCCCGCACAGCATCAAGGCGAGGATGGCGCCGAGCAGCGGGCGGTCCACCGTCCACCACCAGTCGGACAGCGGATTGCGTTCTTCACGTGAGAGCATCGGGCGTCCACCTGAGGCCTTATGAAATCAGCCCATTGGCGCCCAGGATGGTTATTGAAGGGTTAAGGATTCCTCCGCTGTCGTCCCGGACAAGCCGTGACGCGCCAGCGCGTCACGGCTTGTCCGGGACCCATACGCCGCGGCCATCGTGAACGGACAAAATGCCAACGACCCGCGTGCCTCAAACCGCTTCATGGGGGTATGGGTCCCGGCGTTCGCCGGGACGACACCGGTGTGTGCTGCTGCAGATGCGCGTCGTATCGTTCAAGCGTCCGGCCTGCTGAGCAAACACCGTCATCCTCCGCGCAGAGGAGAATCCAACACACCGTACCGTCGCGATGAAGCTACGCCACCGGCTTCACGCCCGGCAGAGCCTGCACCAGCTCGCGGAACCGCGTGCCGCGGATCTCGAAGTTGCGGAATTGGTCGAACGAAGCGCAGGCCGGCGACAGCAGGACCACGGCCTCCTTCAGGCCAGAGGCTTCAGCGTCTGCAGCCGCCTGCGCCACCGCGATCTCCAGCGTGCCGGACATCTCGTGCGCCACCTTGTCACCGAGCGTGCCGGCGAACTCCATAGCCGCCTCGCCGATCAGATAGGCCTTGCGGATGCGCGGGAAGAAGCCCGCGAGGCTGGTGATGCCGCCGGCCTTCGGCTTGCCGCCGGCGATCCAGAAGATGTCGGCGAAGGACGACAGCGCATGCGCGGTCGCATCCGCGTTGGTGCCCTTGGAGTCGTTGACGAACAGCACGTTGGCTCGGCGGCCGACCTGCTCCATGCGATGCGCCAGGCCGGGAAAGCTGCGCAGCCCCTGCTGCAGGACGTCCTCCTTGACACCGAGCGCGAGCGCAGTCGCCGCCGCGCAGGCCGCATTCTGCGCATTGTGCTGGCCGCGCAGCGAGCCGATGCCACCGAGCCGCACAACCTCGCTGCGCGCCCCGCCAGCGCTGCGCAGGATGGCCTCGTGCTCGACATACAGCCCGTCAGCCAGCGGATTTTTGACCGAGATGCGCACGACGCGCTTGCCGGCCTGGTCGAGCCGGTCGGCGATCGCGCGCGAAAAACCGTCGTCGACGCCGACAATCGCGGTGCCTTGCGGCTTCACGCCGGCGACAAGGCGCTCCTTCACGGCCGCGTAGTTCTCGATCGTGCCGTGACGGTCGAGATGGTCCTCGCTGACGTTGATGAGGATGCCGACGCTCGGATCGAGCGAGGGCGTCAGGTCGATCTGGTAGGATGACATCTCGATGACGTGGACGCGGCCCATGCGCGGCGGCTCCAGCGACAGGATCGCGGTGCCGATATTGCCGCCCATCTGGGTGTCGTAGCCGGCAACCCGCATCAGATGCGCGATCAGCGCGGTCGTGGTCGACTTGCCGTTGGTGCCGGTGATGGCGACGAACGGCGCATCCGGCGCGTGCCGCCTGCGCTCGCGACAGAACAGCTCGATGTCGCCGATCACCTCGACGCCGGCCTCGCGTGCCCTGAGCACGCTCCAATGCGGCACGGGATGGGTCAGCGGCACGCCCGGCGCCAGCACCAGCGCGGCGAAGTTCGCCCAGGAGACGGTGCGCAGATCGGCGGTGATGAAACCCGCCTTCGCCGCTTCCGTCATCCGATCGGCGCCGTCGTCGGCCGCGATCACTTCGGCGCCGCCGGCCCGCAGGGCATGACACGAAGCCAGCCCCGAGCCGCCGAGTCCGAACACGGCGACGGTCCTGCCGGCGAATGAGGTGACGGGGATCATGGGAAGAACTCCGTCGTTCCGGACACCGCGCAGCGCTGATCCGCAATCTCGGGATTCCGGGTTCGCGCTGCGCGCGCCCCGGAATGACAATCCATGGCATACGGACCCATCAGCGCAGCTTCAGCGTCGAGAGACCGACCAGCGCCAGCATCACCGAGATGATCCAGAACCGGATCACGATCTGCGGCTCGGTCCAGCCGAGCTGTTCGAAATGGTGATGGATCGGCGCCATCTTGAAGATGCGCTTCCCGGTCAGCTTGAACGAGGCCACCTGCACGATCACCGACACGGCCTCCAGCACGAACAGGCCGCCGATGACAGCCAGCACGATCTCGTGCTTCACCGCGACCGCGATCGAGCCGAGCATGCCGCCAAGTGCCAATGAGCCGGTGTCACCCATGAAGATCGAGGCCGGCGGGGCGTTGAACCAGAGGAATCCGAGCCCGGCGCCGAGCACCGCGCCGCACAGCACGGCAAGCTCGCCGGTGCCCGCGACATAATGGATCTGCAGATAGTCGGAGAACACGGCATTGCCGACGAGGTAGGCGATCAGACCGAAGCTCGCCGAGGCAATCATCACCGGCACGATCGCAAGGCCGTCGAGGCCATCGGTCAGGTTGACGGCATTGCCTGCGCCGACGATGACGAAGGCGCCAAAGATGACATAGAGCCAGCCGAACTTGAAGACGAGGTCCTTGAAGAAGGGAATCGCCAGCCCTGTCGAGGATGGATCGCGGCCGAGGCGAACCAGCGCATAACAGGCGACCAGCGCGATTGCAGCCTCGATCAGCAACCTGAGGCGGCCAGCGAAGCCCGAATGCGACTGCTTGGTGACCTTCAGATAGTCGTCATAGAAGCCGACGAAGCCGAAGCCGAGCGTGACCGCGAGCACGATCCAGACATAGGGATTGAGCGGATTGGCCCACAGCACAGTGGAGACGACGAGCCCCGAGAGGATCATCAGCCCGCCCATCGTGGGCGTACCCTTCTTGCTGATGATATGCGATTGCGGGCCGTCGGTGCGGATCGGCTGGCCTTTGCCTTGACGCAGCCTGAGATGATCAATGATCCAGGGGCCGAACAGGAACACGAACAGCGCGCCGGTGACGACGGCGCCGCCGGTCCGGAAGGTGATGTAACGGAACACGTTCAAGAGCCCGCGAAACACCGAAAGGCTCGGAAACGTATTCGTCAGCTCGATCAACCAGTAGAACATCCAACCCGCCTATGCCGCCTCACCGAGACTAAGCCACGCCAACACGGTTGCTCGTGCGCGAATCCGGTCCAGTCTCTTTTAACCATGAACGGGGCCGGGTGCGAATCGTAGCCCGACGGGAATGATCCGTCCGGCATGACCGCTTCGGCCACCAGTGGAAAACTATCCTTCTGCCGCGCCGCGATATCGCCCGATTTCAACCGACGCCCTGCAGCGCCGCGGCGAGCTTCGACACGAACTTGTTGACCCAGAAGATCTTCTTGCTGCCCTTGATGACGACGACGTCGCCCGGCGCAAGCAGCGCCGCGACCCGACCGGGATCCAACGTCACCGGATCCTCGTGCCAGCCGAGCCGCTTCGCTTGCGGCAGGTTGTCGAACAGGTGACGCATCAGCGGACCGACGCAATAGACGCCGTCGACCCCGGCGAGATGAGCGACCATCCCCTGATGATAGGCCGGCGCCTCGTCGCCGAGTTCAAGCATGTCGCCGATGATGGCAATGCGCCGCCCCCGCACCGGCCGCGCCTGCAGGCTGTCGAGCGCCGCCGCCATGCTGGCCGGATTGCCGTTGAAGCTGTCGTCGATCAGAACGATGCCGCCGACGGTCTGCTCGACGCCGCGTCCGGTCATGATGCCGACCTGGCCCAGCTCCTGCGCCAGCAGCGCCGGATCGAGCCCGGCCGCCGCGATGGAGGCGAGCGCCGCCAGCGCATTGTGCAGGCGATGCGGCGCCCCCGGCGTCACCGTGAAGGCGACGCGGCGACCGGCGATGTCTGCCGACACATCCCAGCTGTCGCCGCGCGAGGTGTGCGAGAGCTCGCGCACGTCAGTGCCGCCACCGAAGCGGATCACTTTGCCCGTCCATTCCGGCGCCGCGAGATCGGCCGGCAGCACGAGAACGCCGTCAGCCGGCAGCCCGCACGCGATCGAGACTTTCTCTTTCCTGATCGCTTCCAGGCTGCCGAGCTTCTCCAGGTGCACCGGCTGCACGTTGACGACGAGAGCCACCGTCGGCTGCGACAGCTCCGTCAGCCGCGCGATCTCGCCTTTTTGATTCATGCCCATCTCGACGACCCAGACCGAAGCGCCCGGATCGGCATTGCACAGCGTCAGCGGCACGCCCCAGAAATTGTTGAAGCTCGACGGGCTGGCTGACGCTCCGGGATAGGCGGCGATGAACTCCTTGGTCGAGGTCTTGCCGGCGCTGCCGGTGAGCCCGATCACCGGGCCATGAAAGCGCGCCCTTGCAGCGCGCGCGAGCGTCCACAATCCATCGATCAGCGTGTCGTGCACCACGAGCTGCGGCACGGTGATGCCGTCGATCCTGTGCGGCACGATCATCGCGACGGCGCCGGCCGCTTCGGCGTTGGCCGCAAACTCCCAGCCGTCGCGGCTGGAGGCGAAGCTCGACACGAAGCCACCGCTCGGCGTGCCGCTCAGCGCAACGAACAGGCTGCCGGGCTTCACGGCACGGCTGTCCTGCGTCACGAAATCGATCGGGCTCTCCGGATAGTCACCGGCGAGGCCGAGCGCGCGCGCCGCCTCCGCCACGGTCCACAGCGCCTTCGTCATGGTGTCCTCGATGCCAACGCGTCCGCGACCGCTTCGTGATCGCTGAAATGCAGAACATTGCTGCCGATGATCTGTCCGGTCTCGTGGCCCTTGCCGGCGATCACGAGCGCATCGCCGGGCTGCAGCTCGCCAATCGCGACCTCGATCGCCTCCGCCCGATCGCCGATCTCGCGCGCACCGGGTGCGGCGGCCAGGATCGCGGCGCGGATCGCAGCCGGATCCTCGCTGCGCGGATTGTCGTCGGTGACGATGACGCTGTCGGCCCCTTCAGCGGCGATCGCGCCCATCAAAGGGCGCTTGCCGGTGTCACGGTCGCCGCCGGCGCCGAACACGACGACGAGTTTTCGCGCAGCATAGGGCCGCAGCGCGTGCAGCGCCTTGGCAAGCGCGTCCGGCTTGTGCGCGTAGTCGATGAAGATGGGTGCACCATTGTGCTCGCCGACCAGCTCGAGCCGGCCCCTGGCGCCCTCGAGCTGCTCGAGAGATTCGAACACGGCTTGCGGATCGCTACCGGTGCCGATCGCAAGGCCCGCCGCGACCAGCGCATTCTCGATCTGAAACGCGCCGACCAACGGCAGGCGGACCGCATGCATGCGGCCGCAATGCTGGATTTGGAGCTGCTGAGCAAAGCCGTCGATTGCAGTGGCCACCAGCCGGATGCCCTCTCCAGCGCCGTCCCCATGCGTTCCCACCGTCATCAGGCGAAGACCGCGTGTCTGCGCCGCGGCGATGACCTCCGGCGAGCACTCATGATCGGCCGAGATCACGGCAGGGCCGCCCGGCGGCACGAGATCGCGGAACAGCCTCAGCTTGGCGTTGAGGTAGTGCGTGATATCAGGATGATAGTCCATGTGGTCGCGCGACAGGTTCGTGAACCCGCCGGCCGAGACCCTGACACCATCGAGCCTGAATTGATCGAGCCCATGCGACGAGGCCTCGAACGCCAGATGGGTGACGCCATCCTGCGTGATCTCGTCGATCTGCCGATGCAGCGCGATCGGATCCGGCGTCGTCAGCGAGCCGTAGACGGTGCGCTTGTCCGACACCAGCCCGACGGTGCCGATGCTGGCCGAACTGTGGCCGAGGCGCTGCCATATCTGGCGCGTGAAGGCGGCGACCGACGTCTTGCCGCTGGTGCCGGTGACGGCGGCAATGGTCGCCGGCTGGCGCGGATAGAACCGAGATGAAGCGAGCGCGAGCGCCCGCCGAGGGTTTGGCAGCGCGATGAATGGCACGGCCAGCTCCGTTCCAGGGCCCGCCGCGCCGGCCACGGCGACCGCGCCGGCCGAGATCGCCGCCGCGATGAAGCGGGCGCCATCGGTCTTGGTGCCGGACAGAGCAAAAAACAGGTCGCCGGGCCGCACGGCGCGGCTGTCCACCGCGAGGCCGGAGATCTCGACAGCGGCGATGCGGGCGTCGAGCGTCGCCTGATCGCCCAGGAGGTCCTGAAGTTTCATCCTGGTTCCGTGCCAGTCCTGGCCCCGCCCCGGGCGGCGGCGGCTCCAAAGCCCGCGATTCGACGACGGCTTACTGTGTCAGCCGCGATGCTGCAAGAATTTGGCGGTCGGACGGCGGCAGATCGAAACGGGGCTCAATTCCCAGCAGCGGCCCGATCCGGGAGATCACGGCACCAGCCGTCGGCGCGGCATTCCAGCCGGAGGTGATGAAGCCATAGGTTTCCTTCAATGACTGCGGCTCGTCCAGCATGATCAGGAGCTGGTATTTTGGCTTGTCTGCCGGGATCACGGCGGTGAAGAGGGTCAGCACCTTCTTCTTGGCGTAGCGGCCGTTGATGACCTTCTCGGCGGTGCCGGTCTTGCCGCCGATGTAATAGCCCTTCACGTCGGCCTTGCGCGCGGTGCCGACCTCGGCGTTCAGACGCATCAGGTAGCGCATCTTCTCCGAGGTCTCCGGCTTGATCACGCGCTTGGCGACCTGCATCGCCTCTGCCTCGGTGCGCTTCATGAAAGTCGGCGGGATCAGATAGCCACCATTGACCAGCGCGCTGACACCCATCACGCCCTGCAGCGGCGCCACCGCCATGCCGTGACCGAACGCGATCGTGACCGTGTTCAACTCGGCCCAGCGCTTGGGCAGGATCGGCGAGGCGCTCTCCGGCAACTCGGTGCGCAACCGGTCGAACTGGCCCATCTTGCGCAGGAACGCCTTGTGCGCGTCCACGCCCTGCGCCAACGCGATCCTGGCAGCACCGACGTTGGACGAGAAGTAGAACACTTCCCGCATGTTGAGGAAGCGGCCCTTTGGTTCGTCGTCGTGAATCGTAAACTTGCCGTAGTGCAGCGGTCCGCGCGCATCCCACAGCGAGTTGAGATCATACTTGCCGCTGTCGAGCGCCATCGCCAGGGTGAAGGCCTTGAAGGTCGAACCCATTTCGTACACGCCCGTGGTCAGGCGGTTGATCCGATCGGGATCGTGCGCTTCCTTCGGGTTGTTCGGATCAAAATCCGGCAGCGAGACCATGGCGATGATCTCGCCGGTCCTGACATTGACGACGAGACCGGAAGCCGCCTTGGCCTTGAACTTGTCCTTGGCCTTGAGCAGCTCGTCGCGCAGCGCGTGCTCGACGCGCAGATCGACCGAGAGCTCGATCGGGCGCTGCAGGCGATCGGTGGCGAAGCCGGCGCGATGGAGGTCGGCGAGGCCCTGATTGTCGAGCCACTTCTCCATACCGGCGATGCCCTGGTTGTCGATGTTCACCAGGCCGATCAGATGGGCGACCTCGTTGCCGGTCGGATAGACGCGCTTGTTCTCGCGCAGGAAGCCGATGCCCGGCAGGCCGAGGCGATGAATGTCCTGCTGCTGCTTCGGTGTCATCTCGCGCTTCAACCAGACGAAGCCCTTGCGCGACAGCAGCCGGTCGCGGACCTCGCCCGTATCGAGATCCGGCAAGGTCGCCGTCAGAAGCTCGATCGCCTCGTCCTTGTCGATGAGGCGGCGCGGCTCGGCGAACAGGCTCGGCGTCTTGACGTCGGTTGCGAGAACGGCACCGTTGCGGTCGACGATGTCGGGCCGCGCGGTGGCGATGGCGTCCTGCTGCGCGGCACGCCGCGCGCTCGGACCATCCGAGCCGATCGCGAACATCACGAGGCGGCCGCCGATGATCGCGTAGACCGCGGCAAAGGCGACGATCGCGAGGCCGACGCGCACGCGCGCCTTGGCAGTGCGATCGACATCGCGCCCATACAGCAGCGTGCGCACCAGTCGCTGCCGCCAGGGCTCCTGCGGCTTGACGTGAGGCCGAGGCTGATCGCTCATTGCTGATCCTCCGGGCGACGCACCGATCCGGTCACGGGGGGTTCTTCGTTGATCGCGTCGATCGCATCGATCATCGATCCGATCGGATCCGGATTGTCCGGTCGCGCAAATCGCGGCGGCCGCTCCGGCAGATTCTTCAGGCTGTCGTATTGTGTGGCGTTGAGCGGCTTCAGCGGCAGATGCCGTTCGACCAGCCCTTGCAGCCGCAGCGGCGCGTCGAGCTTGGCCCATTCCGCGCGCAACACTGCGATGGCCTCGCGCTGCTCGCGGATCTCAGCGCGCAATTGCAGCACGCGCTCGACCCGTGCCGTCGAGTCCATCTTGATGCGATAGACATAGGCCGCCGCGAAGATCAGCGAGCAGATCACGACGAGGTGCAGGAGGCGCATCGGTCACCCTCCTCGCAGGACGTCGGCCAGGCGCGGCCAGGGGGATGATGGTGCCGAGGCGTGCGCCGGCGCGGCCGTGCGTTCGGCGCCGCGCAGCTTGGCGGACCGTGCCCGGGGATTGGCTTCGGTCTCGGCCTCCGCGGCCACCACCGGCTTGCGGTTGAGCAGTTGGAAGCTCGGTACCTCCTGGGCCACCTCGGGCCGATGGCGGGAGCCGCCGCCAGTCCTGCTGCGCTCGGCCAGGAACGTCTTGACGATGCGGTCCTCGAGCGAATGGAACGAGACGACCGCGAGGCGGCCGCCCGGCGCCAGCACGCGCTCCGCAGCCGCCAGCGCCTGTTCGAGCTCGTCCAGCTCCTCGTTGACGAGAATGCGCAACGCCTGGAACGTGCGCGTCGCCGGATGGATGTCGCCAGGCTTCGATCTCACCACGCGCGCGACGATATCGGCGAGCTGCCGCGTCGTCGTGATCGGCTGCTCCTTGCGCGCGGCGACGATGGCCCGCGCCACGGCGCGGGAGTGCCGCTCGTCGCCAAAGATGTAGATGACGTCGGCCAGATCGCGCTCGGCAGCGTGCGCAACGACATCGGCAGCCGTCGGCCCCGTGCCGCCCATCCGCATGTCGAGCGGGCCGTCGAACCTGAACGAGAAGCCGCGCGCGGCGGAGTCGAGCTGCATCGAGGATACGCCGACATCCATCACGACGCCGTCGACATGTGTGAGGCCTTGCGATGCACAGATTTCGGCCAATGCCGAGAAGCGGTTCTCGACCAGTGTCAGGCGACCGCCCGCTTCGGCGAGGAGACTCGCGCCGCCGGCGATTGCGGTGCTGTCGCGATCGATCCCGATCACCCGTGTTCCCGCCGTCGCCAGGATCAGGCGCGTATAGCCACCCGCGCCAAAGGTCGCATCGACATAGGTTCCGCCGGCGCGCGGCGCCAGCATCTCGACCGCTTCGGGGCCGAGCACCGGGACGTGTCGCTGGTCAGCCGTGCTCACGCGGCCGCTCCGCAAGCGCGCCGTTGCTTCAGACTGACTTTGTTCGGCAGCGAGCCCATCGCGCCTTCGATCCTCGCGCCCGTCAATTCGCCAAGCCATCTCCCGGGACGGTCGGTCATCCGTCGAGCCGTCCCCACATCAGCGGCACGATCCGGCCTTGTCGAGACCCTCGATCCGACAGCGATCGCGCGGCGCCGGAACGCCCCGGAACCGCTTTCGATCGTGATCTGCCGTGCAGGACCTTGCATCGTGGCGGCTTGCCGTCCCGAAAGCCGGCTTGGCTCTTCACCACTCAGTAACGGCGTTTAGCGTTAACAAACAGTTGACGGTCTGTGGCGGATGTTGGGCACTTGGACCGCGAGGTGGAGCTGCCCGGTAGACCGTTCGTCCTGCACGCCGTCGCGCCGTTCGACGGACTGGCAATCGCCATACAACGGTCCGCTCAATAGCGAGGGCTCGCATGCGATTTCGATTGCGGCTGGGACATGTAAAAGAGTAGTGCCTGCCCATATTCGGTTTGAGCCATCGCCGCCGCCGTCCGCTTCGAGTCGTTCATGCCAAATCCATCCGACAAGCCGGAATCGAAGCGTCCCCGTGCGCTGCCGATCCCCAAGGGCGTTTCCGACCTGCCGGTCTTCACGCCGGACTCGTCGATCGCCTCCGACGTGATCCCGTCGGCCAATTTCGGCGAGCGCAAGGGTGGGCGCCAGCCGGACATGATCATTCTTCATTACACCGGAATGCCGGATGTCGAAGGGGCGATCACCAAGCTTTGCACCGCCGGCAGCGAGGTGTCCGCCCATTACGTCGTGCTTGAGGACGGACGCATCGTCCAGTGCGTACCGGAGGCCTTCCGCGCTTGGCACGCGGGTCTCTCGTCCTGGGGCGGCGACGAGGACATCAATTCCTGCTCGATCGGTGTCGAGATCGTCAATCGCGGCCACGATTGGGGCTATCCGGATTTCCCACCGCGGCAAATCGCGGCGGTCATCGCGCTGTGCCGAGGAATCATGCTTCGCCGCAATGTGCCGGCGCATCGCGTGCTCGGGCATTCCGACGTGGCGCCCGCGCGCAAGAAGGATCCCGGCGAGAAATTCCCGTGGCATTCGCTGGCGAATTCGGGCGTGGGCCACTGGGTGCAGCCGGCGGCGATCACCAAGGGCGAGACGTTGAAGCTCGGCAGCATCGGCGATGACGTCAAGGGCTTGCAGAAGGCGCTCGCCAAATACGGCTATGGCGTGCCGATCACGGGCAAATTCGACGGCATCACCATGGATGTCGTCACCGCGTTCCAACGGCACTTCCGCCCCGAAAAGATCGACGGCATCGCCGACCGCTCGACCTTGTGGACGTTGCATGCGCTGCTGACGAGCCTGCCTGCCGAGGATCAGGCGCCGCGCGTCTGACACGTCAGGCCTCCACATCGAGCTCCCCCAGCCGGCGGGCATAGAGACGCCTGAGCGGCGCGAGCTGCGTGGCCCCGCTCGCCTCGCGGTAGGCAGCGCGTGCCGCGTCGCGCCGACCGAGCCGCCGCAGGAGGTCCGCCCGCACCGCCGGCAGCAGATCGTACTGCTTCAATCCGCCGCGCGCGGCCAGCGCATCGACCAGCGCCAGCGCCCGCGCCGGGCCATCGACCATCGACACGGCGGCTGCATGATTGAGCTCGATCACGGGCGATGGCGCGATCCGCAGCAGAACCTCGTAGAGCCCCACGATCTGCCGCCAATCCGTTTCAGCGTAGCTGGAGGCCTGAGCATGAAGCGCGGCAATCGCTGCCTGGACCGTATAGGGCTGCGGGAGCCCCTTCGTGCCCAGGGCCTGTTCGACCAGCCCAAGCCCTTCGGCGATCTGCTCACGATTCCACAGCGCGCGGTCCTGCTCCTCCAGCAGGACGATGTCGCCCGCCGCATTGGTACGGCCGGCGCGCCGCGCATCGTGCAGCAGCATCAACGCGAGCAGGCCCTTGATGTCGCGCGCCTCCGGCATCAAGCCAAGCAGCAGGCGACCCAGCCGGATCGCCTCACGCGCGAGATCCTCGCGAATCAGCTCGGTGCCTGAGGTCGCGAGATAGCCCTCCGTGAACACCAGATAGATCACGGTCAGGACGCCGCGCAGTCGCTCCTCGAGCGCGTCGCGTCCCGGCACCTCATAGGGAATGCCGGCGAGGCGGATCTTCTGCTTGGCGCGCACGAGGCGCTGCGCCATCGCCTCCTCGCCGGCGACAAAGGCGCGGGCGACCTCGGCGGTGGTGAGGCCGCAGACCGTGCGCAGCGTCAGCGCCACCTGGACCTCCGGCGCGAACGACGGATGGCAGCAGGTGAAGATCAGCCGCAGCATGTCATCGTCGAGATCGGACGGCGCGTCGGCGTCGTCGTTGGCGGCGTCACGCTCGATCGTATGAACGATCTCCGCCTCCTTGTCGCGAAAATTGCTCCGCCGCCGGATCCGGTCGATCGCCTTGTTGCGGGCGACGTTGACCAGCCACGCCCGCGGGTTGGCGGGGGCGTCGGACCCCCGCCATTTGAGCAGCGCCGCAGCGAACGCATCCTGCAGCACGTCCTCGGCCAGATCGAAGTCACCGACGAGCCGGATCAAGGTCGCGAGTGCGCGGCCGGCCTCATCACGGAACACCTTGTCGATCGCATCAGGCGTCATCGGTGACCTTCTCGGCAGCGAGCCGCACCGGTCTCAATGATTGTATTGCCAGACCGGCCGCACCTCGATCGAGCCGAAACGGGCGCCGGGAATACGTGCGGCAATCCCGATCGCCTCGTCGAGATTCTTGGCCTCGATCATGTAGTAGCCGCCGAGCTGCTCTCGGGTCTCGGCGAACGGACCGTCCGTGGTGAGGATCTTGCCGTCGCGCACCCGCACGGTCGTCGACGTCGAGGTCGGCTGCAGCCGGTCACCGCCCTTGTAATTGCCGCTCGAGATGATCGATTGGGTGAACGTCTGGTACTCCGCCAGCATCTTGCCTTCAGCCTCCTTCTCGATCTTCGCGTATTCGGCCTCATTCAGGTAGATCATCAACAGATACTGCATCGGACTTGCTCCTCTCTTCAGCTGGATCGCCGACATCCAGTCGAACGGCGTCGACGCGGAACGACACGCGAAGGATAATATTTTCCGCCGGCATGGCGATGGCTTGACGTGCTGGTCGAGAAGCCCCATTCAAGCTGCATCAGTCGGCCGGACGGCCGCTCCGGCAGGTGCCGAAAGGCCGCCGGGGAGGAAAGTCCGGGCTCCATCGACATGCGGTGCCGGATAACGTCCGGCGGGGGCGACCCCAGGGATAGTGCCACAGAGAACGAACCGCTTCCTCCCGCGAGGGAGGCAGTAAGGGTGAAAAGGTGCGGTAAGAGCGCACCGCGGGGCCGGCAACGGAACCGGCATGGTAAACCCCACCGGGAGCAAAACCGAATAGGGACGGCCACGCGGAGACAATCGCCAAGGCAGATGATGCCAAGGCGATGACGTCCGCGGGAGCGATGTCAGGCTCGCCGTCCGGGTAGGTTGCCCGAGGTCACGCGCAAGCGCGATCCCAGAGGAATGGCCGTCACGTATCGTCATGCGCAAGCTTGACGGTGCCCTACAGAACCCGGCTTACAGGCCGGCTGATATGTTCATGAGGGGCTCGGCGCCGACAGCGCCGGGCCCCTCACCATTTTTGTTAACCAGCCGCCGAGAGCTGGCCGAACTCGGTGGCCTGGCGCTCGAACAGGCTGCGGTAGAGCCCGCCGGGTCTGCCGACCAGCGCGGCGTGGCTGCCCTGCTCGACGATGCGGCCGCGATCGAACACCAGGATGCGGTCGAGACTGCGCACGGTCGCCAGACGATGCGCGATCACGATCGCCGTCCTGCCCTTCATCAGCCGCTCCATCGCCTCCTGGATCAGCGCCTCGGATTCCGAATCGAGGCTCGAGGTCGCCTCGTCCAGGATCAGCACCCGCGCGTCCGCCAGGAACGCCCGCGCCAGCGCGACCCGCTGCCGCTCGCCGCCCGACAGCTTGACGCCGCGCTCGCCCACCAGCGTGCCGTAGCCCTTGGGCAGGCGCGTGATGAACTCATGCGCGTTGGCGAGCCGCGCCGCCTGCTCGATCTCGGCCTGGCTGGCGCCGGGCCGGCCATAGGCGATGTTCTCGGCCAGCGAGCGGTGGAACAGGATCGGCTCCTGCTGCACGATCGCGATCTGGCTGCGCAGCGAGTCCTGCTTGGCGTGCGCGATGTCCTGGCCGTCGATCACGATGCGGCCGCCGCTGACGTCGTAGAGCCGCTGCACCAGCTTGACGAAGGTCGTCTTGCCGGAGCCCGAGCGCCCGACCAGCCCGATCCGCTCGCCCGGCCGGATGTCCACCGACAGCCTGTCGTAGAGGGAGCTGCGATGGCCGCCATAGTGGAACGTCACCGCATCGAATACGATGTGCCCGCCGGTCACCGCGATCGGCTTCGCGTCCGCCGCATCGACGATGCCGATCGGCTCGCCATGGATCGCCACCAGCTCGTCCATGTCGTTGACCGCCCGCTGCAGGTTGTTGATGTGCATGCCGACGTCGCGCAGATAGGCATGGATCACATAATAGCTGGTGAGCACATAGGTGACGTCGCCCGGCGAGGCCTTGCCTGCCATCCACAGCAGCACGGCGCCGCCGATCACCGAGGAGCGCAGGCACAAGAGCACGCCGAGCTGCACCGCAGCCGTGGTGTTGTAGCGCAGCCACGTGCGATTGACCCGCCGGGACCAGCGGCTGACGACGCGCATCAACCGGCCGTCCTCGCGCGCCTCGGCGCCGAACGACTTCACCACCGCGTTGCAGCTCAACGCGTCCGCCAGCGTGCCGCCGACCTTGGTGTCCCAGGCATTGGAGATGCGCGCCGCGGGCGCGATGTAGCGAGTCGAGAACGCGACGGTCATCGCGACATACAGCACCGCGCCGACGGCGATCACGCCGCCCAGCGCGCCCCAGTGCAGCCCGAGCAGCACCATCGAGCCCAGCAGCACCGAGAGCGACGGCAGCAGCGCCAGCAGGATGGTGTCGTTGTAGAGGTCGAGCGCCCACATGCCCCGGGTGATCTTGCGCACCGTCGAGCCGGCGAAGCTGTTGGCGTGCCAGTCGGTCGAGAAGCGCTGCACGCGCACGAACGCGTCGCGCGCGACATCGGACATGATGCGCAGCGTGAACGGCACGATCAGTTGCAGGCCCGACAATCGCAGCACGATCGAGGCGAAGCCGAGGCCTACGATGGCGGCGAACGCCACCAGCGCGCTGTGCCGTGCATCGGCATTGCCTGGGCCTAGAGTAAGAGCATCAACCAGCCGGCCGGAGAACAGCGGCATGAACAGATCGGCAGCGGTGGCGCCCAACAGCGCGCACGCAATGCCGAGGGTCATGCGCGGCTGCTTCAGCCAGTGGCGGAACACGAACGGCATCACGACGCGGATGGCGGCGGGACGCTTGTCGGCCTTCAGGCCGGAGACGTCGACGGTCATGGCATCATCCGGCCGCGCTCGTCGCGCCAGGCCGGCTCCAAATAGTGCAGACGCGACGCGGCGCGCCGTCTGCGGATGAGTAACTCAGGCGTTGGGAAGTTAAGCGATGGTGCTCAAAGCGAGCGGCCGAACACCAGAACAGGCATCGAGCGGGTGCATGCGATCTGCAGATGCGATGTGGTCATGCAAATCTCCCCGGTTCGAGCGACAATTCTTGTTCCATACCATCGACGGTATGATTTGGCAACCCGCGACACGCGCAGGAGCCGCTCACGTCAATGTGCGTCGCCGCCGCCCGCCATCGGCGAACTCGGCTTCTTGAGCAGCATGACCATGAAGCTGAGCGCGATGTAGAAGCAGGTCAGCATGAAGAAGGCATCGCCATAGCCCATCACCACGGCCTGCCGGTGCACGATCTGCGAGAGCTGCTTCATCGCCATCAGCGCGGAATCGCCCATGCCCTGCAGCTTCTGCTGCAGCATGTTGAGGGTCTCGACCGCGGTCGCATTGCCCCAGGTCACCCGCTCGTGCAGGCGCGAGATGTGCAGGTCGGTGCGGTCGTTCAGCACCTGGTTGATCACGGCGAGTCCGACCGCGCCACCGAGATTGCGCATCAGGTTGAACAGGCCCGAAGCGTTCTTGACGCGGTCCGGCGCCAGAGTGCCGAGCGCGATGTTGTTGGTCGGTACCATCGCGCACATCATGCCGACGCCACGCAGCACCTGCGGCACGAACAGCTCCCAGAAATCGTAGTCGCGGGTGATCCCTGTCATCTGGTAGGAGCCGATGGCGAAGATGACGAGGCCGAAGGCGATGATCAGGCGCATGTCGATCTTCACCATCAGCCGGCCGACCACGGGCGCCATCAGGAACATGGTCACGCCCGACACGAACATCGTCTCGCCGATCATCAGCGCGCTGTAGCCGCGCACCTCGGCGAGATAGCGCGGATAGATGTAGGTCAGGCCGTAGAGGCCGATGCCGATGCAGAACTGCAGCAGGCAGCCGACCGTGAAGTTGCGGTCGCCGAACGCATAGAGGTCGACGATCGGCTCGTCGACCGTCAGCACGCGCCAGAAGAAGCACACCGCCGAGACGGCGCAGACCGCGGCGAAGATCGCCACCGACGTGTCCTGCAGCCACTCATATTGCGGCCCTTCCTCCAGCACGTATTCGAGTGAGCCGAGGAATCCGGCCATGAACAGCAGGCCCCACCAGTCGAAGCGGTCGAGCAGCTCGAAATGCGGCTCGTCGAAATCGACCAAGGCGAGCACGCCGACCGTGATGAGGATGCCCGGCGGGATGTTGACGAAGAACAGCCAATGCCAGGACATCGCGTCGGTGATGTAGCCGCCGACCGTCGGGCCGACCGTCGGCGCAAGGGTGGCGACGAGCCCGATGATCGGGCCGACGACGTTGAACTTGGAGCGCGGAAACACCGTGTAGGCCGAGGCGAACACGGTCGGGATCATGCCGGCGCCGAGAAAGCCCTGGAGCGCGCGCCATACGATCATCTGCTCGATCGAGGACGCGAAGCCGCACAGGAAGCTGGAGATGGTGAATCCCGCGGCCGAGATCGCGAACAACAGCCGCGTGCCGAGCGCGCGCGACAGAAAGCCGGACAAGGGAATCGCGATCACCTCGGCAATCAGATAGGCGGTCTGCACCCAGGACACTTCGCTGGAGCTCGCCGACAGTCCGGCCTGGATCTCGCTGAGCGACGCCGACACGATCTGGATGTCCAGGATCGACATGAACATGCCGAACACCATGATCAGGAACGCGATCAGCCGCCGCGGCGCGATGCGGTCCGACGGCGCCGCCGGTGCGCTCATGGTGGGATTGGCTGTCGTTGCGGTGGCCATGGTCTAATGAGTCCGCTGGAGTCGATGACCGCGCCGCGTCACAGGTGCGCTCCCCTCCCCCCGCGCGAAGCGGAGCTTCGCTAGGCGGGGAGGGGTCGGGGGTGGGGGTCCCCAACGGCGGTCTCGCCCGGAGACCCCCCACCCCAACCCTCCCCCGCAAGGGGGGAGGGAGCTGACTTCCGATGACGCGACAGCGAATGCAATCGCGCCGGTTAGATCAACTTGCTACTTCCCCTGCACCGTCGCCGGCGCGTCGAGATCTCCGTCACTGTCGGCATCCTTGGCGCCGTCGGTGGTGTCCACCGTGACGTAGACCGACATGCCGGCGCGCAAGAGGTTCTGCCGCGCCACGTCCTTCGGCACGCGGATGCGCACCGGCAGGCGCTGCACGATCTTGGTGAAGTTGCCGGTCGCGTTGTCCGGTGGCAGCAGGGTGAACACCGAACCCGCGGCCGGCGAGATGCTGTCGACCACGCCCTTGAAGCCGCGCGCGCCGTAAGCATCAACCTTGATGGTCACCGGCTGGCCCGGACGGATACGCCTGAGCTGGGTTTCCTTGAAGTTGGCGTCGATGAACACGTCATCGAGCGGCACGACGTTGCCGAGCCGCTGGCCGACCGCGACGAAATCGCCGGTGTTGACGAGGCGGTTGGAGAAGGTGCCGTCGACCGGTGCGCGCACGGTGGCGAATTCGAGATCGCGCTCGGCCTTGGCGAGCGAGGTCTTGAGCTCGGCGAGCTGCGCCTGGGCCTCGACCTGCTGCGCCTTCGTCACCTCGACATTGTCGCGGGCGGCGTCGAACGCGGCGCGCGCGGCGCGCACCCCGGCCATGCCCTGATCGCGCGTGGCTTCCGACTGCTCGAAGGTCGCATGCGAGGCAAAACCCTTGCTGCTCAGCGCCTGCTGGCGCTCATAGTCGAGCCCGGCGCGCTTCATCGCGGCTTCGGATGAGGTGAGATTGGCCTGCGCCTGCTCGACGGCGCTCTGCTGCGCGGCGACCTGGCGGCCGATGCGCGCGATGGTCGCCTCCTGGGTGGCGATCTTGCTGCGCGCGGCGTCGACTGCGATCTTGTAGTCGCCGTCATCGATGCGGAAGATCACGTCGCCCTTGCGGACCACCGAATTGTCCCGCGGCACGATCTCCTGGATGTGCCCGGAGACGCGCGCGCCCAGCATGGTGTTGTTGGCGCGGACATAGGAATCGTCGGTCGAAACCATGAAGCGGCCGACCAAATAATAGTGCGTGGCATAGCCGGCGGCGGCGAGCGCGAGCAGCACGCCGATGCTGGCGAGCACGCGCTTGCGCTTGCCGGATTTCGGCGCGGCGGCGGGCTCGGCTTGCGGCTTCGCTGCGGCAGGAGCGCCGGCCGGCGCGGGCCGTTCGGATGGCGCCTCGGTGCTGACGTCTGCCTTCAGCTCAGCCGGCTTGGCATCAGCCGGCTTGCGCTGCGCCATGTCGCTGGGCTGCGGCCGGACCGACTCAGCGCTCGGCTGTTTCGACGCTTCCTCGGCGTCCGGACGGCGCGCCCGTACAGCCTGATCTCTCGCAGCGGCCATCAGAGACTCCCACCCATGACAGCGGGGCCGCTCAGGCCCCGAAAATCCCGACCGAACCGTACGGTCAATCCATATCTACCATTGACCGAACCGTTCGGTCAATATACATCTTCGCTATCGCAACATATCCGCGCGGATGCCTTGGTGACGTTGGCGCCGGCCAAATCTTCGGGAACAGCCTAAACCAATGATTGAGGCGGACCACAATACCACCCAAGCGACGTCGGACGACGATTCCTCGAAGCGCCGGCAAATCCTCGAAGGCGCCCGCAAGGTGTTCATGGACATGGGCTTCGACGGCGCCAGCATGGGCGAGATCGCGCGCGTGGCCGGCGTCTCCAAGGGTACCCTCTACGTCTACTTCGCCGACAAATTCCGCCTGTTCGAGGCGATCGTCGCGGAGGAGACCGTGCATCGGGGCGCCTCGAACTTCAGCTTCGATCCCGCCCGCGACGCCGCGACCGTGCTGTACGAATTCGGCACCGCCTGGATCGCGGTCGTCTGCCGCCCCGGCGGCGGATCGGCGATCCGCACCGTGATGGCGATTGCCGAACGCATGCCGGAGGTGGGGCGGCGCTACTATGATTGCGTCATCGAGGGCACGATCGGCCGGCTCGCCGCCTATCTGCAGGCGCGCGTCGATGCCGGGGAGCTCGCCATCGACGACTGCCACCTCGCCGCATCGCAATTCCAGCTGATGTGCCAGGCCACGCTGTTCCTGCCCTTCATCTTTCAGGGAGCCCCCGCCCCCTCGCCCGACGAGGTACACAAAGTGGTGGCGAGCGCCGTCCGCATGTTCCTCGCGACCTACGGCATCAAGAGTTGAGACGCCGCTGACCGCAGCGATGCGCGCGGCGATGTCGGCACAACAGATATCGGCGCAAGACATGTCAGCCCGAGATATGCCAGCATAAGACATGCGCTCTCCTTCTCGCGGCTGGTGACGCCCGAGCTTTGCGTTCGGATCACCCTCGGATCGATCGGAGGGTGCAGGGAAGGCCGGGCGCTGGCCGCGCCCGTGGCCCGCCTGCTCAAAAAAATGCAGGCGGCAGGTACCACAGGTCTGGCCGAACACACCCGGCCCTCCCTGCGCGATGGGCTTACGATTTA